>NZ_JAJUFV010000007.1 GCF_029263575.1 Microbacterium sp.
AAAATTTTTTCGTCCGGGGGGCGGCCCCAGCCGCCCCCGCCGGTGGCCACGCACGACGAAGACCTGCAGCGCTGAACGGAGCAAGGGAGGGATCGCCCGATGGCGAAGGACGACGACAACTGGCAGCCGCCGCCTGTCCGCGACCTGACCGACCTCACCGGCAGCAGCAAGAACGAACACCGCCGCACCGTGTTCCTCGGCTACGCCGTCAACCGAGCCATCATCCCGATGGTGTTCATCGCCCTCGGAATGTTCGGCGTCGCGGCGCTCCTCTTTGTCCCCGCAGGCGGCCCCATTGGGGTTCTCATAGCCCTCGTCGTAGCTGGCCTCGGATTCGGCGCCTACTACATCCGCATCAAGAAAGCCATGAACCAGCGGGCGTACAAGGCGATCAAGGACTGGATCGACTCAGCCAACGGTGCCATCTTCATCGACGGCCACCCGGTCCTCAAACCCCAACTCGTATGGCACCAGCCGCTCTGGCTTGACCGAGACCCAGACGAGATGCGTGACATCGACGTTGTTTACGTGGCCTCCACTAACCGACCTCGGAAGCACAAGCGCCGTACGTGGATGAGCACTGAACTGACAGTTAGTGACAGGAAGCTCCGATGAGGAAGATCCGCGCCTTCTTTCGTGACGCGCACGCGCGAGCACTTACCGTTGCATTCGCCCTTACAGGGATCACTCTTTCGCTTACCGGCGGTGCGCTCATGCAGGCGGAAGATACGGCGCAGATCGCCTCGTCAACCACTGTCGGAACGTACAGTATCGTTCCGGCGATCGAGATCGAGCCTCCCGAAGACGACTGCACGACAAAGGAATGCCAGGACTACTGGGAATCCTCTGCGGTCGAGAAGATCATGACGAGCCAGTTCCGGCCGCGCACCGTGTGGGAGTCGGGCACCTACTCGTTCTACAGCGACTTCGACAACCTCCTCTCAGACCAGCTCATCAAGTCCCTCGACCGGTCGATGCTGCACGCAGCCGCGATGAACATGGGCAACTTCCTGTCCTTCACTGCGAGCGACTTCGTCATCAACAGCGTCGAGTTCGATCCGCTCAGCGAGGTCGGGGCGACGATCGACATCGTCGGCGATCAGATCTTCACGGCCCTCACCGGCGGCAACACCGCGACCGGCCTCGTCCTCATCGCCGTCGGCGTGGTCGCAGTCATCATCACCGCTGTCCTTCAAACACTGCGTGGCCAGCAAGTCGGCATCATCTTCAAACGCACCGGTGCACTCCTCGGAGTCCTCACCCTGTTCTTCACGATGGGCCAGGCTGCGTTGGAACGGGACGAGGACGCCGAAGGTATCGAGGACAGTGCGTCCTACGAGTCCACGCCGGGTACCCCACTGTGGGCAGCGATGCTCGTCAACGAGTGGCTCGGGAAGATCAGCGCCACCGTGGCCGACTCGTTCATGGGCACGATCGATCTCGTCGACGAAGTAACGCTTTCTGCCAGCGATCAGGGCCTGTTCGGATGCGGCCAATACGTGAAGGCGATGAACAAGAACTTCGCCGACCAGATCGACGTATGGGCGCCCAGCAATGCGTCAGTGTCGATCGTTCGTGTTATGGACCAGATGTGGCTCACGACCGGACTCGAGACGTGGAAGGATGCGCAGTTCGGACAGAACAACGACTATGGCGACAAGGTCTGGTGCCACGTCCTCAACGTCGACACCCACGTGTCCTACGACACGATGGAGGCCAATTTTGAGCAGATGGCCGCCAACCAGGGTTTCACGCTGACGGACTACCGGCCCGCACAGGACGGCGCGACGAACAACGGGCAGCATCAGGACGCGACGAGCGGTCTTCCTGGCGGCAACAAGTATCCGACGATGGCGTTCAAGCACCCTGAGGGAGCGCAGAACGATGTCACACACATGGGGTGGACGATCTGCCGTGCCGTGAAGGACGGTGACGGGTGGACGTGGGAGCTCGAGGACGGGTGGGACGGGTGGGAAGGCCGTGCCGGTGCCATCGCGAACGATACGAAGCTCGTGCAGCTGTGCGACCTGTGGTGGCGTTTCCGCACCCCTGACATGCCCGACCCGGACAACGGATACGGGGGCAAGGATGCACCCGACGAGTTCGAGACGTCTGCGTCGGACGCGATCGAGGACGCCGCGAAGGTGACCGGGGACTACGTCGCGGTGCAAGACTTCGCGGGCCATCTTTCCGGCGCGTCGGCGGGCGGCGCCGGAGCGGCGGTCTGGGGTTACGCGTTCGGCTCTCTCGGCACGTTCATCGCGTTCGGGTTCGTGGCGCTGATCGTGTTCGTCGCGAAAATCTTCACGATCGTGTTCACCATCACCTTCTGGTTTGTCGTTCTCGCAGCGATGTTCTCGCAGAACCCCTTCAAGAAGGTCATTGGGAAGTCGTTCTCAAAGTTCCTCGGCGTCTCGCTCGTCGCATCAATGGTGACCGCTCTGATGGCGATGGTCGTCATCATCACGAACGTCCTCATGCGCGTCGGCGTCGCAATCTTCGGTGAGGGGCAGCTCATGACGATGCTGTGGGCGGGAGCGGCGCCGGTCATGGCGCTCATCGCGCTGAACATGATCTTCAAGAAGGCATTCCACGTACCGTCTCCGCTGTCGATCAGCGGCGCACAGTCGTGGGGGAAGGCCGGGATCAGCGGTGCGGCCGGCGTCGCTGCCGGCGCGGGAGTCATGGCTGGCGTCGGCCGGATGGCAAAGGGAATGGCGCGCACCGCCGGACGCGAAGGAACAAAGGGCCTCATCTCGAAGGCCAGCGGCGGCCGTCTCGGCGGCTACCGAGGGGGCAATACGACCAAGCCAGGTCGGCGGTCGGCGATGGATGCGCAACAGGGCGATGAGCAGAATAAGCTCACCCCCACCGGGCGGGAGAAAGCCGGCACGCGTGAAACGCTGGAAGCGACACGCGAACGTGACGAGACCGGTCGCCTCATCGGCGTCTCGAACGCGGCTGACAGCGCTGGGCGGAAGGAACTTCGTCACAACCGTGTGGACGATGAGGTGGCGCGTCGCCGCGAGGAGACGCAGCAACTGCGCGACTACAAGGCTGAGCTCAAGGCAGGCGGGATGTCGCGCGGTGAAGTCCGCGCGCAAATGGCGACGCGCCGCCGGAACGTGAGGGAGGATCGTGACGCGCGCACCGAGGAGTTGGGACTGGGGATCCGGGAACGTCTCCGGACACGTGCTCTGCGCGCGAAGGCCCGTCCCGGTGAGGCGGCGAACGCGATGCTGGATTCCGCGTCGCATCGCATCACGCAGGGCGGTGGCTCGCGCGGCGTGGACTCGAAGATCACCCGGTTCGCGAACTCGCGCGTCGGAACGCGCCTGACGCGCGCCGCTCACCTGCGCAACTCTGCCGCTGAGCTCCGCTCTGGCGGTCCGAGGAAGCCCACATGGCGCGAGCAGACGGCGGGTACGACGCGCGCAGAACGTGACTCAGCCCGCGCGTCTCAGCGTGACTCGGCGCGGGAGCGGGCCGATCAGCTCGCCGATGCGGAAGCCAGCAAGCTCCTCGACAGGGTCGGCAGCGATGACTATGGGCAGCGCGGTCATGCCTCGCGCGACCAGGCGGCACTGAACCGTCTCGAGAAGGCACAGCGGAAGGCCGGGCAGCAGGAGGTGCGTCGTGAGACGCGCGCCACGCGCCGCGCGGCCGACAGGGCCGTGCATGCGCCGTCTGGCGAGGAGCGGAAGGCCGCGGAGGCCGCGTATCGGCGCCAGCACGATCAGCTCGAGCGTGCCCGTCGCCGTCAGGAGCGTCGCGCTGCCGACAACCAGGCACGGCAGGAGCTGATGGCCGAGCGGATCGATGAGGTCACCGACCAGGTCAACAAGCGTGGTCCACTTCCGGAGGGTGACGCATGAGCATGAATCGCGTTCCTGCAGGAGTCACCGCAGGTGGCGTCGGCATCGGGGGACAGTTCGCGCGCAGTTCCGGCAGGCGCCCGGTCAGCGGTAACCTCACGACCATGCCGCAGAACGGATCCTTCCTGTACCCACCGGCGAGTTTCGCCAGCAAGGGCGAGTACGTCGAGTTCTGGAAGAACGCGTCGGTGTCCGACACGATCCTCACGAAGCTGGTGAAGGCGCGCGAGAAGTGGCGCGTGCCGCAGGTGAAGGCGGCACGTGACCGGCTCGTGTCCGAATGGGAGTCGCAGAAGCGCATCCGCCGTATGGCGAAGAAGGACCCCGGGTTCTATGCGGTCGAGCGTGCAGCACGCGAGAACGCGACCGGACCAGAGAAGCGGTTCCCGCCGCTGTCGGGGGAGCTGGCCCGTCCGATCGCGGTCGCGCACCAGATCTGGTCGAAGACGCACCTGGTGCCGGGGATGACGCAGCAGGATGTGCGCGATGTGACTGTCGCGGTTCCGGGGGATCCGAACGTGACCGTGGAGGAGATCGTCACGGATTGGCGCACGGACGAGTGGGCCGGTTTCGCGCTGGGCAGTTCCGCATCCTGAGTCGTCTCTCCCGGGGTTGCCGTAGAGCAGGAGGGTGAAGCGGCTTGCCAGGTGGCAACCGGGAAGGGACAGCGATGGTCACGGGCAGCATTCCCGTAGAGACGATCAGGCCGCGCCGGTGGCAACAGCAGCCCGGGGACCGTCTCATCCTCGTGCCGAACGCGGCCGAATGGGTGCGCCGTATCGACGAGTTCGAACGCACTCTCGGTGCCGCACAGACGGAGTTCATTTACAACCTGCCGGCGTTCGCGACGCCCCTGTATGAACGCCACCCGGAGGGCCCGGCCGGGATCCCGCTGGAAGTGGCCTGGCATCCCGTGTTCTGGCTTCCCACGAAGCTCGCCGCGCCTCTCCCTGATGAGTCGGACGGCGAGTGGGGGTACCGCGTGTGCCGGGCGTTCATCGAGCACGGCGTATACGTCGCCGAGGACGGCACGTGGGTGGACGTGCTCGCCTGGCTCGGCCTGAGTCTTGACCACCCGAGTGATCGGGCGCGCGTGCAGACATGGCTGGCCGGGAACGCGGACCCGCTCCTCGATGGCATCGACTGGGACACCCTCAACGGGCTCTATCCGGACACCCCGGAGACGGATCACGTCGCGGCGCAGGACGCGATCATGGACTACGACGAGTACGAAGAAGCCCAGTGGGTGCTCACCACGCACAGCATCGTCGAGATGATCACCAGCGAGCTCGAGGACGTCGACGAACAGGCCGCTGCGGAGAAGGCCCCTGAGGTGTTCGACAAGGTCGCGCCGCTGGTGATCTCCACGCTCGCCGAAGCCCCTGAGGCGATCGACGGCTATGGGCCGATCTGGGACAGCATCGAACCGATCAGTGCCGCCCTTCGTGAACCCGGCGCCGACACGGTGGAGCTCCTCGGAGACCTCACCAGTCAGCTCGTCGCCCTCCACGACACGTACCTGTCTTCGCTGACGCGCGTGCTCGCCGAGGAAGACAGCGAGTATGCGCGCAGCGAGTCCGGCACGGCGCTCGAGACGATCCCGGACGGTCCCTGACGGCGCCGGCTTCTCGACGATGCCTACAGCGCGCACATAGGATTCATCCCATGAAGGCTCCCCACCGCATCTTCGCCACCGCGGCCGCAGGCGCGATCGCCGCGGCCGCGCTGACCGGCTGCGCCTCCGGAACCCCCGAAGAGCGCGCCCAGGCCCTCGCAGAAGACTTCGTCGCGTGGGTCATCGAGGACATCTACATGGCCGGCGAGAATCCATCTGAGGAGCACAAGGAAACGGCGGTTCGGGAGGATCCGTTCGACGGGATCTGTGAAGGAGCTCTTGAGGACGTTACCTCGGAGATCAGTTGGATCTCGCTCTCGGAAGCTGCTGATACTGCTGAGCTCGTCAAGACGGAAGGTGACGCCGGCAGTGAGACTTTCTGGTTCGTCGTCGGTACGACCCGCGAGGACGGGACGATCGAAGGGCAGGACCTCCCCGTCCGTGTCTCGACCGTCGACGGCGACCTCTGCGTCGACGCGTCTGCGACGGACGCTGAGGTGCGCGACTGACGCGGGGCATCACCTCGAGGCGCTGGTTGCCGTAGAGCAGTAGGTGTATCTCGTTCACGCGAGGTGCCCGCACCCCGACCCAGGAAGGCCACTATGACCGACGTGACGCGCACCTACCTGCTTGAGCCTGGTGAGGGGCTGCTGTTCACGGCCGACCCGTGGCAGTGGGCTGCCCGCACCGAACTGTTCGAAGGCGACACGGGCATCTCCCACGAGGCCGTATATGCGGCGCCGCTGTTTGCCCATCCGGTCCCGATGCGTCCCGTCGAGGGATCGTGGCGAGGCGTGAAGACGACGATGCTGTGGCATCCGATGCTGTGGCTCCCAGAGAACCTCGCCCGTCCCGCACACTTCCCGGAAGGAAAGGGTGGGCAGGACATCGAGGAGGACATCGCCGAGTGGGCGTTCCGTGTGATGCTCGAGCTCGCCCAGGCAGGTCTGTACGATCCAGCCACGGGGGAGTGGGTGGATGTCCTCGCTCGTGTCGGCATCGACCTGTTCACGTCGGCCGGTGTCACGCGAGTGCAGGCATGGCAGGACGGTGCCGCGGACGATGTGCTCGACCAGCTCACGATTGAGTCGATGCTCGACCAGACGCAGGAGCCCGGGTGGGCGCGTGCTGCGGCTCGTGCCGAGGCGTGGGCGATGCGAGAAGCACAGTGGTCGCGCACTGCGAATGCGCTGCTGAATTTCGCCACGGAGAACCCCGACGACCAGCCGCCGGTGCAGTTGGCGAAGGTGCTCGCTGAGACGGCCGCGGCGTCGTTTCAGGACATTGCCGCGGACCCTGACACCGGCGATGACTATGCGCTTTCGTTCCGAGGGTACGCGTTCGAGGCGGCACGGCTCGATCCCGCACTCGAGTACCGCGTCGACTATGTGCTCAACGCCGTCAAGCTGCAGCTCATCGAGATCGAGGAGACCTATCGCGCCTCGCGTGAGCGGGTGTTCCGGACGCTGACGCCGCCGGCCGAGTAGGTCGTGTCGCCGCGAGTCGGGGGTGGGCTTGCGGGCAGGGATGCTCGTCGTTCGTCGACGTGCCCCGGGCGGATCGTGTGGGTGGGCCGGTACGGTGTTCACCGGGCGCGATGCCCAGAGAGCGGATCCCGGAGGGGGGTGTGGAGTGACGGTTCAGGTGTCTGCGCGTTCGGCAGTGCTGACGCAGGACGATTTTCAGGCGGCGGCGCCGTCGGGCGTGACGTTCTCCGCACAGATGGTGACCACGCTCGGCGGTGACGGTCGTGTGACCGTGCAGCAGGGGCAGCAGACCATCACCCTCATGACGGGCGACCTCGAAGCGCTGCTCGAGCTGGTGAAGGCTGCACAGGCACGCCACGAGCTCTACCGGACCGAGGTCACCTCGGAACCGTTCACGACGAGCGGCTGACGCACCCCCGCGGCGGGACGGTGCCCGTGCCGGCCCGTACCGGGATCGGCCGGCGGTTGCGCATGATGCAGGTATGGACCCCGTGGTGAGCCTCGCAGAGTATCGGCGGCAGCGGCGTGACCAGGAGCCAGCACAGAAGCCGCTGCAGCCGGTGCCGCCGCTGTCGACGTACCTGCCAGATGATGACGGGCCGTGGGGCGGGGACGCGGCGTGAGGCGTACATTCGTGGGCCGAAGCGTCTTCCAGGGAGGGGAGCGTGACCGATGACCGTTGCGACGATTGTCATGGACGAGCAGCTCGACGAGATGTCGACGGTGATCGCGCAGTTCCGTGAGCACGCTCACCAGGTCATGCATGCGCGCCACACCGGCGACGTGGATGGTATCCACGAGGGGCTCGACGCGATCAGTGCCCTGTATGAGGCGACCGATCATGGGGTGCTCGCGGCTGCGCTCCTCGAGCGGTTGTTCGCATCCGACTGGGGCGCGTGCCAGGACAGTCTCACGTTGCCTCACCTGCTGCCGTGACGCTACTGGCCGACGCGACGGCCGCGGCCGGATTCGCGGGTCTCACGCCGGCTGAGGCGTGCGGGGCCGATCGGTGCCGAGCACAGGGGAGCGTTGCGCTGGTCGCGGCCTGCTGTCACGCCACCGTCACGGTATGCGAGGCGCACTTCGACGCGAACGGCGCCGTGCCTCACGTCTGTGACTGCGGGCACGCTGGTGTCGGCGCCTGCTGGGTGGTGTGCAGCGACGGCATCGTCGGTTGACCTCCGGGATCCGACAGGAGCATCGTGTCATGCCGAACCCCGGAGGCGAGGATCAGTTGGTCAGGATGCCGCCCATCCGTAAAACAGCCACCCCTTCTCGCCGGTCGCCTTCGACGGCGAGAGTACCTGCTGGATCCTCCCGGTCAAGGTGGCCTTGACCGTCTTTCCCGCGGCCGCGTCGACCTCATGCGTGACCAGCGGGGAGCCATCCTCGCGGCGCGTCATCGCGATGATCTGCCACGACTCCGACGTGTGGGAACCGTTGAGGACATGCTGGGAGCTGAGGTCCTGCGGGAGGGCGGCGCGGGCCGCGGCCTGTGTCGGGTACCCCGACTCCCACGCGGGCATCTGGCTGCGGGTGTTGGTGGGGAGGATGAAGTATCGGGTGACGGTCTTTCCCGTCGTCGCTCGGGTCGTCACGCGCGGCTTCTGCACGATCCGAGCCGACGAGAACTGCACCTGATAGCTCGCGGGCGTTTCCGGGAGCGGAATCGTCTTCGACTTCCCGGTCCAGTCGCGTGCCTGCACGGCACCGGCAGTTCGTGCCGTCTTGCGGAGCGCCTTCGTGAGCAGGGCGCTGAGTGCGTCGCCGTGACCGGGCGTGGAGAGCAGTTCTGAGGGGACCGTCATCGTGGCGTCCAGCTTGCCGAGCTCTTCCGTGCGTGCGTTCTCGACGCGGAGGATCGGGATCGCCTCGCACACGTCCCACTTGTTCAGGTGATCGAGGCGCCCCGAGATGCTCTCCCAACTGATCTGGTCCTCGCGGATCGGGCCGTTCGCGGCGAGCGGGGACAGGCGCACACCTTCCGTGGTGGAGATGGTGCCGTTGTACGGGTCGGCGCCGAACTCGTACCGGGCCTGCTCGACGGCCTCCCGGTATGCGGTGTCCATGTCGGCGTTCGTGTAGATCGTCGCTTCGAAGTTGTGGCTGCCCATCGGATCCTCCTGTCCTCGTCGGCCGTGACTGTTGTCGCGGCCGGTCCCGTGGTGTCTGCCTGTCTCATGCGCGGGCAGGGTCGGGGGAGTGTGCTGGGAATCGTGGACGGGTCCGCATGATGCAGACATGGGAAGCCGTAGCGGATTCAACCCGAACCAGTCGCGTGCCGACGACGGGAAGTGGAAGAAGGAACGTGGCCAGCGGCCCGCCAGCGGCGGGCTGCGCAAGCCCCCTGCCGGCGAAGCTGATGCCGACCAGCAGGTGACGGCGCCGGATCTTCCGCCGTCCGCCTGGCGCGGGGGAGACGCCCCGACCGGAGACCTGTACTACGGGTACCGGAACAACCGCGACGCGGCGCTCGACGAGGCCGGTCAGGACGGCGCCGGTGCGACGAGCGTGATCCGTGCGGATCGTGCCGCAGCCGGGATGCTCGAAACGGCCCCGTTGCGCATCGGAGAGGTCATGCGGGAACAGCATCCGGATGCGCAGGCGGTGACGTTCAAGAACGTCGGCGGGACGCTCAAGGTGACCGGGTTCGCGACCGACACCGCCGCGCCGCGTCCCGAGATCCACCGTCTCGTGGAGGAGGACCGTCCGGCGGCGGAAGAGATCAACGCGATCACGGAAGGTCTCACCGCGAGCGGCACGAAGCCGTCCAGCTTCGACATGAATGGTCTGCGCGTCGACCCGTCCGGGAACTGGTACCTCCCGCTCGACGGCACCGTGGGGGACGGGCCGGGGTACGCGCGGTCGTCGCCGGAGGGTGTGCGTATCGAGAACGCGCAGCTCGAGTACGACGCGCAGCGGCTCGAGAACGCCGCCGACACGATCGACCGTCCGGAGAAGCCCGTCTCGGAGATTACGAGCCAGCGTGAGCTGATGTGGTTCGTGCAGAACGGTACCGACGACGAGGTCGAACAGGTGGCGAAGTCGCCGCACGCCCGCGCGGCAGTGCTGCACAACATCGCCATGTACGGGCCGGAAGCGTCCCAGCGTTCCGCGATCGTCAACTGGCAGGTGTCCGAATCCACGATTCGCGCCGTGTACGACCGGACCCCGAAGGACCGTCGGTCGCTGTACGAGGCGGGGTTGACCAGTTCTGGGAAGGCCCCTGCCGACATCGCGGAAGCATCTCGGCGTCCCGCGACGTACGCGAAGAAGAAGGCGGCCGAGGAGGCTCGGGCAGGCAAGGCCGAATCGAAGCCGGCGCCGAAGGTTGAGCCGCGGCGTACGCCACCAGCGCCGGAACCGGCGCACTGGATGGAGTCGTACACGCCGGAACAGCGCGCCTACCTGCGCGAGCACATGCCGATCAACTTCGACGAGCTCGGATCGTCCGGGAAGGACCGGTGGGAAGAGGGCATCCTGAGTGGCTTCGACAAGCAACGCGGTGGCCGCTGACCGACGACAGGACGCCGACCGGGCGTCGGTGCCGCGCGTCATCGTCCGCCCGGCCGCGGCCGCCCTTGTGGTGATGATCGTCGCGGCCGCGACGGTCGCCTACGGCGTGCACGTCGCGGCAGGACGGCTCGGCGCGGTGGACGGAGACGACCATGCTGTCTTGTTCATCGCCGTGTTCGCGGTCGGGGTGGTCGTGCTCATGCTGTGCCACGAACTCGGCCACGTGGTCGCGTACTACGCGCTCGGCCTCGGGTGGGCACAGCTCAAGCTCGGGCTCACGTTCTCGGTACGGCCACGTGACACACCGAGGACCTGGCAGCAGGCGATCATCGCCCCCGCAGGCCCGATCCTGCATCTGATCGTCTCCGCGGGCCTCGTCGCGGCGACAGCGTCACAGCCGTGGACGGTGCTGTGGCTCGTCGGCGCCGTCGGAGCCCTCGAAGCAGGAGGCAATCTCCTCCTCCCGATACCGTCCCGCAGCGACGCGGCGAAGATGTACCGCGCCGTGTGGGGGATCCTCCGCGGCCGCGGCGCGAACACGTGGCAGTAGTCGCCATCATGCCGGGCGGTGCCTGTCGGGAGGTGGGGCTGGTGCGGGCCAGCGCGCCACCTGGGGGAGGCCCTCGGATTCGCGCTGATCGCAGAGCGCCTCGAATCGAGCGACGCGAGCGCGATGCCAGGAGGGCGCCTCGTGTTCGGACGGGCGCATGCAGCGCGAGCGGGTGGATCCGCACGTGGGGCAGGGCGCTTCGGACGCGCACGGTTCGACGGTGAAGTGCCGAATGCGGCAGGTGTCGCACCAGGCGGTGACCAGGGGCCTGCCGAGCGTGTCGATCATGTGCGGTTTCGCGGCCTCATACTCGGCGAGCGTGCGCGGCGCCGGCATCGGCTGGGTGATCGTCATGCGAATCGGATCTCCTATCGGGGGAGGAGGCGCCCGGGTCGTAGCTGCGCGGGGTGAGCTGGTGGGCGCGATCGAGAACCGCTTCGCGCATCCGCACCTCCTGGGTGGCGTGCTCGTACTCCCAGTCGGCCAGGCGCAGTTCGAAGCTGCCATCGGGCAGCGTGACGAGGAAACGGTCGGCCTCGTGGTTAGGGATCTCGAGTGCCGGGAGGTCGTCCAGGTCGAACGTGTCCGGCAGGTCGGTCAGATCGGCGTCGTTGTCGTCGAGCAGCGCCCGGAGGGTGACGTGGCCGGGGGTGCCGTCGAGATGGTTGAAGTCTCCGGCGTCGAACCGGGCGGTCGCGGCCGCGGGCGTGCGATACCGAGCGACGGCGACGAACGCGATGATGCGTGCTCGGAAGTACTCGTCCTCGGCGCGTGCGTAGGCGTGTACCCGCCAGCCGGTGTCCGCGGCCTGCGTGTAGAACGCGGCGTCGAGAGCGGCCTGCGTGGGCGTGGTGTCCGACATGTTCTCTCCGATCCGTCAGAGGCGGTGTGCCTTGTCGCCTCATGCGCGGGTGCGTGAACTGTGCCGGGAATAACAGGTGGGTTCGCATGATCCAGGTATGAGCACTCGTCCGAACGGGTTCAACCCGAACCAGACCCGCGCCACCGACGGCAAGTGGGTGAAGGAACACGGCACCAAGCCGCAGACGGGCGGTCTGGTGAAGCCGCCGTCGCCGTCCGAGATGGATCCGGCGTTCGCACGGTTCCAGCAGACCCGCGACGAGCTGCAGGAACAGTACGCGGCAGGTGAGATCACGCGCGCCGAGTTCGATGCGGGATGGGAGCGGGTGAAGGACGCCGCCCCGCCGGCGATGACGTCCCTCGCCCGCCGTATCCATCCCGACGCCGAGCAGGTGCGCTTCGAGATGACTCACGCCGACGGCGACCGGTGGCTGATGCCGACCGAGGTGATCACCGACAGCGGCGAGATCATCCCCATCGGGGACGACTCGGATCTCGAGGAGACCGCGTTCAGCGTCACCGGAGGCGGATACGACGGCTCCACCCTCTACGGGATGCGCCGCGACGAACCGGGCAGCGACTCGTACACGTTCTGGGTGGACGCCGGGAACCAGCAGGAGCGAGTGCGTGAACTCGAAGCCGAGCACCTCGAGGCGGTCACCGACCAGGACACGTACGAGCAGCAGATCCGCCCGCTGGCTGAGGATCACGCCGCCAGGGAACGTCTTGCCCGCACCAGCGACGATCCGCGGGTGCTCGACTATCTCGCCCACGACCATGTCTCGGGCGTGCACGATGCCGCCTTGATGAACCGGAACGTGTCGGCCGGCACGCTGCACTCCGTCGTCACCGGATCCCGGCACCGTACGCACGATCCGAGCGCCGTGAACGTGGCCCTGTTCCACGACAATGTCTCGCCTGCGACGCTGCGGCACGCCTACGACAACCGGTACGGCGACACGTGGGACAGCCACAACGCGCAACTGGCCGTACAGTCCCGGAACTGTCCCCGGGACGTGCTGGTGCGGGCATGGGCCGACGGAGGCGACCAGTACGCCGTCGCCCACGAGAACTTCCCGCCTGAGCAGCTCGCGAAGGCCGTGCAGAATCCGACGCCGCGGGTCGCTCAGAACCCGAACCTCACGCCCCACCTGCTGCAGTCCATCGTCGACCGGACCACGTCCCAGGACAGCAACGACGACATGGTGCGTGAGTCGATCCTGTCGGGCGTCGCCCGGCACCGTGCCACGTCCCGCGAGACGCTCACCCAGCTCGCTGAGGATCGCGACGAATGGGTGCGCAAGTCCGCCCATGACCGACTGCGCACCCTCGATACAGCGTGGGAGATGGACCTCCTCGGAGGCACCCGATGAGCGTCCGCACCGTCGACGAGACGTGCCTCACCAGGCTCGACTTCACACCGGCCTGCACAGAACCGCACCACACCCGCGTCGATGCCACGGTCGCCGTCGTGTGCCGGGAAGGCTGCTGGACGCAGCTGTACTGCCAGGTCCACTATGCGCGCTTCCGCAGCGACGTGGACCGGGCGATCGCCCGGCGCGGACACATCGGCTGCCGCACCTGCCAGCACATCACCCGCACCATCGACGAGCTCGCCACCGTCACACCCATCTGACTGGTTCATCCACCCGCGCATGACGACAGCGAGTGCGGGGCGCTGCCACCACACACCCCCTTGGTGCCCCGCACTCACCCCGCCCAGTCCCGCGCGAACGGAGACCCGATGACCAGCCCACACACCCGAGCCGGCGCGCTCACGCTGCCGCTGGAACTGCTCGACATCACCCCGCAGATCGACCACGCCTGGTCCCGCCGGTATGCGATCCTCGACGGCCGCGGCCAGCGGATCGCCATCCTGATTCACACGCTCGCGCCCGCTCCCCGCACCGGGAACGAGAGCGGCACCCTCATCCGCGAACCCAGCACAGCAGGCATCGACGCGTGGGGCGCCCTCTGCGACGCGCTCGACTTCCCGCGCGATGCCCGAGGTCGCAGCCGCGGCCAGTTCACGGAGTACGGCACGGACGGCGCCGCAAAGTTCCGGGACGCGGTGGAGACCCTCGCCGGGTACGGATCCTGAACGAGGCCGACCGGGGCGATCCACCCGCGCATGTCGTGAGGCGTACCGCCCGACCGCGGCGGTGCAGAACGGAGACCCCCATGACCAGTAGCGAAACTCTGTCGGCCACGTGGGCGCTTGTGCGCGAACGCGTCGGCCAGGCTGTCGCGATGCACTTCGACGGCTGCCACAAGATCTACCTGTCGATGGACGACGGGCAGGTCGCCGTATTCGAGGACTGCGGGTACGACACGCACGCTCCCGACTTCGACCGGTTGCGCGCCTGGTACGCCGAATCCTGCGACCTGCGTCTCGTGACCGCGGTCAGCACCAACGCGGACGGCACTGACGACTTCGAGTCGCTCATCGACCAGTTCGCCGACCCGGACGCCGACTCGTGAGCGCCGACCGTGCCGCCGCGATACTGGATCGCGCGTTCCGGCAACATCAGGCGCACGCCACGGCTGAGGCTCACGACCATGCTGTGCATGTTGCGCGCGCGGGCATCGAACGCGCCGTCAGCGCCCTGCATCGCGCGCCCGATGCCGGCTCACAGCACGGGCGCGCGACGTCCGCATTGCGTCGCCTACTCACCTCGACCGACGCGACCACCATCGTTCTGTCGGTCAGGGAGACGATGCAGCTCGTGCGGATGCTCGACGACGCGGCCCACGAAGCAGACCGGCTCGCGAAGCAGCGCCGCGGCCAGATGATCCCCGGAACGCTCAGCGGCCCCGAGATGACCCGCATGATCCGCCACGGCTACTGGCCGCGCTGACGCCGCGCATGAACACGGCACAAGCGAAAGGAGCACCTGTGGACTTCACCGGAGACAACATCGCCGACGCCAGGCGGCTCGTGAAGCGCAGCGAGGACGCCGCGGCGGGCGATTCGAACGATGCGGAGATCGAAGCCCTCCAAGAGGCACGCGACGCGCTCGTCCGTCTCGTCGACGCCGCGGCCGGCGCGGCCGAGACGGCCGCGGCGATCACGGTCGGCATCTGGATCAGCGATTGCGACGGCGTTCCCGTTGTACAGATCGACGTGCCTGACAAGGCGGGCCGGTTCCGCATCAACGTCAACGATGCCGCCGTCTGGGATCAGGACACGGGGACGCCATTCACGCCGCCCGTTGACGCCTGAACACCCAATACGCCCATTACGCCCTACCTCCCCGCTCTGGGGAGGTAGGGCGTACCCGCGCATAGGGACAGTGACCACCCAGCCGCCCGCTGAGAACGGAGATGCCATGTCCCAGCCCGCCACCCTCCCTGCACCGTTCGTGTTCGACCGCGACTACAACAACCACGAGCAGGTCCGGCACCTCATGCCCGACTACCTCGCCCGGTACGCCGAGCTGACCCGTGCGGGACGGTACCCGTACAACGACGAGTTCAAGCAGCTGCCGTGCCTCGCCACCACCGACGACAAGAACCAGGACACCGCGATCTACCTCATGCAGAACCTGCGCCGCATCGACGAGGAGAACGCGTGGGAGGCCGACTTCCTCGCCGCCGGTGGCCGCGTCGTCGACCCTGCCGAGTTCGATGCGAACCCCGACCTGATGCTGCGCGGCACGTTCGTACATCGCAACGTCTACAGCGGCAATCACGGTTGGCGTGAGTACGAGGCGGCACGCCTCATCCGCGACGGCCGCACCTTCGTCGTGATCCCGAAGGGGAAGCGCAACGGACACATCCTCGGATACGGCGCACGCATCCTCCACCGCCCCGCCACCAAGGCACGCCGCTGAGCCGCCCGCGCATAGGCACTCCGACGCCAAGGAACCCGAGGAGACCCCCGATGAGCACCGAAACGGACACGCCCGCGACGGACCACCTGCACGCCACAGCCGAGAAGAGCGCCAGGCGCGTGAACGCGCTCAGCACGGTGCTGGACGCCGCCGACAACTGGCTCAAGGAACTGCACAACTGGATCATCCCCGAAGCTGACCAGGAGGACCGCGAACACTACGAAGAGTCCGCCAGACAGCTCGAGGCCGCGATCGAGGAGCTGACCAAGTGACCGGCGCGAGCATCAGTCGGATCGCCGCGGACGCCGCGGACGCCGCACTGCGCGATCTGCTCGCGCGGAACGGCGTGCGCCCGGAGTTCGACGGTGAAGAGCCGTGGATGACGTACGCGTGGGAGCTGGGGGAGTCCATCGACTACGAGACGATCAAGCCTCTCGTCGTCGACGCCGCCGCCCGCGCGCTCACCGCACAGTCTGTTGCGACGCGCGCACTGAGGACGCCCAGCCAGGTGGCCGACAAGGTGCTCGCCGATCTCGATCTCGGAGGCGAGACGGAGGGGCAGGAGAAGACAGACGCAGACCTGACACATGCGTGCCAGTCCGGCTGGATGGAGGGCGACACGATTCGCACCCTCATCGAGAGCGCCATCGAAACGGATCGTGCCCAGTGCGCCCGCCGACAGTAGCTGAAACGCCGTGAGGGCACTTGCCGTAGAGCAGGAGGGTGAATCAACACGTTCCGCGGGAGGAACCCTCATGGCATTTCCGACCTTCACGTCGACGATCAGCAATGACGGCACGGCCCTATTCGCTGACGACGACGGCAGGCACCAGAAGATCCGTACGGGCACCGTGGAGGAGGCTCGTCAGATCGTCTTCGAGAAGGTGTCCACCGAAGCCGAGACGCGCGATGAGTCCGTCATGCTTGTCTCGGTCGAGGACGGGCACACGTTCCGCATCGTCGTCCACCCGGACGGTTCCGTGGAAGAGCTTCCCGCGGCTGTCAGCGAACCTATCGTCGCCCCGGAACCGGAACCGGCTGGCATCCCGATCCCCGATGCGCAGTTCGCTCCTGAAACGACCAGCAGCATCCCACTGCCGCAGGAGACCACTTCCGCGCCGTTCCGGAACGATCCGCCCTCGAGCGCCACTATGCCGGGAGTTGTCGAGTACCCGGCCGCGGCGCCAGGGGTAGAGCCGGAGACCCCGACATCGGCGCCGATCCACCGCCGTCCAACCACAGTGACCACCCGCCGTTCCTTCGTCGAGCAGCACAAGCAGGAAGCGCCCGCCAAGAAAGGGTGGCGCGGCCTGTTCACGCAGCTCGGCATCCGTATGGCACCGTCCGCGACCGAGATTGCTGAACGGGAAGACACCGCGAAGGTTGCACAGCACTGGCCTGGGCCGCGAACCATCTCTGTTGTCAACGCGAAAGGCGGTGCCTCGAAGACGAGTAGCGTCGTCCTCATCAGCGCGATGTTCGCCCGTGCAGGACGTGGCGGTGTCCTCGCCTGGGACAACAACCAGACCCGCGGCACGCTGGGGTGGCGAACTACCCAAGGCCCCCACGAGTCCACGCTCCTCGACATGCTCCCGCACACGCAGGAGCTCGTATCGTCTCAGGCGCAGATTGGCGACCTGGCTCGATTTGTGCACCATCAGCCTGCCGATGGGTTCGACGTGCTCCGTTCCAAGCCCAGCGAGATTGCCGACGCGCAGCGCATCCGCCCCGAGGACGTGAAAGCTCTCCACGAAGTGGCTGCGAAGTACTACCGGATGATCGTCATGGACTCCGGCAACGACGAATCCGATCCCATGTGGTCAACCATGATTGACCTCACCGACCAACTCGTCCTGGCCACCACGAACCGCGTCGAACCCGCCGAAGCTGGCGCGCTCCTGCTCGAGAACCTCTCCAAGCTGGGTCCCCGGTATGAACAGCTCGCCCAGAACGCGGTCGTCATTGTGTCCGTCGCCGACAAGACCGCCTCGAAGACTGACATCGACAACATCGTGTCCGGCTTCGAAGCCATGGTGCGTCGCGTCGTCACGATCCCGTTCGACCCGGCGATGATCGACGGCCACCTCGCCATCGACAACCTCCGCCCCGAAACCCAGCGTGCTGCCCTCGCCGCCGCCGCGGCGATCGCCGATGGGCTCCACCAGTAGTCATGCAAGGCGTCGTGCAGTTCGAGGTGTGGGGTGAGCCTGCCCCGCAGGGATCGAAGTCGTTCAAGGGCATCAGCAGTCGCACGGGCCACGCGATCTTGGCGGAGTCGTCGAAGAAGGTGCGGCCGTGGCGTGACCAGGTCGCGTTCATGGCCCGCGCGCACCTGAACCGTACGTACACGCGATGGGAGCCGATCACTGGCCCGGTGCATCTGGTCGTCGAGTTCGCGATGCCGCGGCCCGTGTCCGCTCCGAAGACGCGCCGGACCCTGCCGGCGACGAAGCCCGACCTGTCGAAGCTGCTGCGTTCCACGGAGGATGCGCTGACCACGGCGGGCGTGTGGGGTGATGACGGGCAGGTGGTGGACGTGACGATGCGGGAACGGTACGTCGCGACCGATTCGAGGGTGACGGCGCCGGGGGATCTCGAGCACGTGGGCGCTCGGATCACCGTCATCCCCGTCGCGTCCGCGGACACCCTGTGGGAGGAAGATCTCGCCGGGCAGGTCATCTCGCTCTACGAACAGTCCTCGCAGGCGGCGTGACCACGGGCGCCGGGATCACGCGCGCCCGGACAGGGCGCTCGTGAAGCGTTCCCTGGCCTCCTGCAGGGCGGCATCACCGTCCGTCGCCGAGGCAACGTGCTCGAGATCCTCACCGGTCACGTGCAGACGGAACCGCGTGTCATGCACGCGCCACTCCTGGCCGGTGCGGACGTGGATCCCGCGATAGTAGCCATTTCGGGTGCGACGGATGAGGATCAGCACGTCGCCATCTGACTGCGTCAAGGGCGACTCGAGCACGACACGCGTCCCTGCCGTCAACCGGCCCGCCAGATGCCCGGGCGTCGGCGCCTGGCTGCTGTGCTGTTCGGCGATCGCGTCCGCGCGTCGCTGTTCCTGCAGGTGTCTGTAGGCCGGGTTCGTGCCGGTGCGGTCGCCGCTGCAGCCGATCTCGAGCGCGATGCGTTTCCATTCGGGGCCGTGCCCGGTGTGGCCGTGGCGCTCGTAGGCGAGAGCGTGCGCGATCTCGTGCAGGATCGTGTCGCGCACGGATGATTCGTCAGCGCTGGTCACGTAGTCGCGCGAGAAGTGGATCTTGCGTGCGTTCATGTTGCACATCCCGAGCCGGCGGCGCGCGCCATCGAACTGGGGACGCCACCGCCCGTACAGGCCGTGCGTCGTCATGAGTTCGATCGCGAGGCCCAGTGCCCGCATCAGGTCCATCAGCTGCTCCATCCTGAGCACGGTTCCTCTGCCGCGGCTCGGGATCCTCATGCGCGGGGCGGTGGCGTCGACCGTGAGCTGGGTGTGCGTGACTGTGCAGTCGTGTGCAGTACGCATCACTCGATGCTTCTCTGATCGCATACGTCCTGCGCTGTTGGCGGATGCTCGCGTGGCGTGGCACTACGCTCGCTCAGCATCGTTGGCGGGCGTCGCTACGCGGTCACGGCATTCTGCGTGCCGTAGACCTCGAATGAGAGGCGCCACGATGTGGTCGTGCGCGGCCAGGTGTACCGGGAATCACTCGTATGCACGCATGATCTAGGTATGAGCGAAGACACAGGGGACTCCGGCGGGCGCGCCAAGTTCGGCTTCATGGACGAGAACGAGCTCTCCGAGTACATCGACGTGCCCGTCGCCACGCTCCGATCGATGCGGTCTCGAGGTGGGGGTCCGCCGTTCGTCAAGCTCGGCCGCAGAGTCCGGTACGTCCCCAGCGTCGTCGACAAGTGGATCATGGACCAGCTGCGCACCACCACCGGCGACGACGAAGACGACGAGTAGCCGTCCCGCACGCTCTCGACAGGCGTAGCGTCAATCCAACCGCCCAAGGAGGCCGAGATGATCCTCTGGGGATTCGTCATTGCCACCGCCGTCGCCGCTGTTGCCGGCGTATTCCTCGGGCTGAGGACTGTCTTCGACGACAGCCTCGACGGAAGCCCGAAAGGGCCCCGGGTTCTCTCGCGTCTGACATGGATCACGCTTCTCTGGCTGGCGTTCGCGATCTATGTCGCCGCAACACACGACGCTGCGGCACTCCTGAGCGCCATCGGTATCGGCGCCAGCGTTCCGCTCGTACTCGGAGCCGCCACAACCGCTTACCTCATCCTCTGGCGGAGGCCCCCAAGAGCCCCGAGGAAGCCCACGACCCTGAGCTGTGACCTCGCACAGCCGGCGAACTCCCCGGCCACCAGGGCAGTCCTACCTGCAGCACCAGACTCAACCCGATTGCCCCCCGGTGGGTAACATCGATCGCAGCGTCAACATGAAGCCAAGGAGGAGGTGGCGTGATGACGGGGGATCCGGTCACGCAGATTCGCTGGCCCGAGCGTGTGTCCGTGGAGAACCTCGCCGCCGAGATCGCACGCATCGGCGGCTTCGGCACGGTCACGCTCGAGACGTTCCCCGATTACATGCGAGACACCGGCGTCAGCGGCGTCACACTGGCGCGTGACGGGAACGCAGAAGTGTTTGTCAACCCGGGCCTGACTGACCTGAACCGGAAGCTGACGATCCTGCACGAGTACGCGCACATCCTCCACGGCGACCTCGCCTCCGACGACGAGTACGCGATCATGCACCGCTCCGTGTTCGACGACCCGCGCGAGAAGCGCGCCGAGGAGACAGGGATGCGTTTGCTGTTCGAGATCCAGCAGCGCGAGCACGACACCGACGTGCTGCGTTTCATCGGCGGAGGACCCGGCGAGTGAGCTTCCTCCCGCTCGTCGTCATCGTCGCGGCCATCGGGCTGCTGCTGTTCGTCTCGCTCACACATCGCGGCCGCGGTGACCGCACGAAGCTCCTGTGGGTGGCGGTCCTGGCATTGACCTTCGCCGTGCTCGCGCGGGAGCTCTCAGGCCCGCTCGGGCACGTGCCGGTGCTCGACCTGTTCAAGCGCATCGCCCTCGTCGCGTCCGAGACCAGCGCGATACTCCTGGTGCTGACGTTCCGACGCGAGTCGATCACGCGCCGCACCGGCCGGATCATCTGGGCCGTCGCGGCAGCCGTCTCGGTGCTGCAAGCCGTCCTCCTCCCGACCGTGCCGCTCCTCCCGGACGGCACCGTGCCGCCGTACTCAGATGTCGTCGGAATCCCCGGGCCGGTCGCCTACTTCGCCGTGAACCAGTTCGCGCTCCTCACCTTCGTCGCAGTCGGCGCGACCGGCTGCATCCGTGCGCTCAGGAACGCCCGCCAGCCGCGGGCCGCGAAGATCTCGCTGATCCTGCTCCTCACCGCGGGCGCGTGCATCGTCGTGTACGCGATCACCGGACTCGCGCTGCTCGTGGGGCTGCCCATGGATCACGACGCCGTCATCCAGCGTGTGATGCTGCTCGGGACGTTCATCAGCCTGTGCGCCAGCCTCACCGTCGGCGGGATCCACAAGATCGTCAGCAACGGTCAGCGCCGTGACGCGGTCAACACCGCCACGGACATCATCGAGCCGCTGTGGAACGTCGTCACGACACTGCGGCCCGGCGTCGTCGTCGACTTCCCGACGTCGACCCAATACGAACGCCTCACCCGCCTCACGATCGAGACGAACGATGCACTGGCCCTCCTGCGGAACGACGCTGCCGACACACTGACGCAGTTGCGCGCCACCCATCCGTCGGAACCGGACGTGACAGCTGGCCTCCTCGCGCACCTCGCGGGAAGCGACGCACTCCCGCCGTTGGACAAGCGCCTCGACTGGAACCGTCTCTTGCGCGTGGCTCGCCGGTTGGGCAACGACAGCCTCTCCGCGTCCATCTTCGACCTCTACCGCGTCCGAGACGCGTTCGCGCGAGCACGCCGCCCCGCGACCGTGCAGACCGCATGACGGCCGCGACAGCGACAGACCGGGCTGCCCGGATCGTCACCGAGGTGAGCACGCCGGCCGTCTCCGTCTTCGCCGTCGCGATCCTGTGCGGCATCCAGTCCACCGGAGGATGGGACGGCGCCGCCTGGGGGGCCGTCCTCGGCATCTTCTGCGCCGTCATCCCCTACGTGACCCTCGAGATCGCCGCCCGCCGCGGCCGCATCACCGACCGGCATGTCACCAAGCGCGGCCAACGCCCGTGGGCGTACGCCATGTGCCTCGCATCGGTCGCGGCCGGGATCGTCACGATGCTCGTCCTCGGCGCGCCGATCCTGATCCAGTGGGCGCTGGGGACGATGGTTGCCGCGCTGGTCATCTCCGCTGCGGTCACCGCACTCGGGCCGAAGGTGTCCATGCACGCGATGTGCCTGACGGCGTTCTTCGTGCTCGCGGCCTTGTTCACCACGCTGTGGTGGCTTGCGGGGCTCGCGATCCTGCTGCCCGTCGTGGTGTGGAGCCGGCTCCGCCTCGAGCACCACTCCCCGGTAGAGGCTGTTCTGGGCACCATCATCGGTGCTGCCGTGACGGTCGTGTCGTGGTTCTTCGCGCCCGTCTGACCAGACAGTAGTCTTCACTCGGGCCTTCGAATGTCAGATGCCTGAGGGAGTTTCGACGCATGCTCTACGCCGTGACCGCCGTCCTCGCCGGTGCCGCTGTCGTCCTGCTCCTGCTGTCGATGCGGCCCGTCACCAATCGCGCCGCACCATCAGTGGACGAGTTCGAAGAGGTGCTGCTCCGGCCAGACGTGAACGCCGAGCTCGAGAACCGGTGGACTCGTGAGGAGCTGGTCGCTCTGCGCGCGAACCTGCTCGCACGCCGCAACCGGAAGGCGATGCGCGCGGTCGGCCTGTTCCTGTTCATGGTCACCGTCACCGTCCTGGTCATCGCCGCGTTCACCCTCGGGATGCCCATGCAAGCGCTATGGCTGGTGCTCGGCGCCGTGAGCCTTGCCGTCCTCGCCTGGCCGAACATGGTCGCGGCGAGCAAGGCCCACTCGCTCGCCGCCTACATCTACTGACCACGCGCGCCCGAACCGCGCACCCTACGAACCCGGCCGTCACGACAGAACGTCGCCGAGCTCAGCGAGGATGTTCTCGAGCTGCCGGTCCCACCTGTCGCTAACCTCGTCCGCGCGCTCCTCGAGCGCGTCGATCTCGGCGCGCGCCGACTCGGTATCACCAGCGCCCTTTACGAGGGGCGCGTCCGGATCCAAGTCGGTGTAGACCTCCGCCAGTACCCGGTTCTGTCGCTCCGCCGGGAGGGCGACGAGCGCACGGGACCGCCGGGTGGTGGCGATCGTGCTGATCGCGGTCAGGCTGATCGGGGTGAAGCGGTGGTCGATCTGTCCCCACCGGTTGATCTGGTGAAGCAGCGACCAGTGAGTGTCGCGCCACGTGTCGTCGCCCTGCTCACACACGTGCCCGTGGACGATCTCGCCGCGCTGACGGTTCATCACGGACTTGAGCTCGCCGACGCTTCGATAGTCCGCGAGGGACACTGCCCGTAGCCACCTCGCGACGGCGCACGCGGCACAGCGTGCAGGCGTCGGACTGGTGGGGATCAGCTCGCCGCGGATGACGATACGGCCCGGCGCCGGCCAGCGAATGACGTCCCGTCCGATCTGCTGCGCCACCTCGCGGGTGAAACCCTGGTGCAGGAGGACGAGGAGGTAGGCGTCTCGCCTGCCGCGCATCCCCTCCGGCCATCCCTTCGTCGGGATCGCCTCGAGGGCGTCTTCAAGGTCCAGCCACTGGGGGCCCTCTCGCCACCCCCTCGGGGGACGTTCCGGGCGCGGCACGTCAGCGCCGTGCGCTTCGAGGGCACGCAGGATCCCCCATTCGCGGATTGTCCGCGTCTTCTCCGCCACGGGCACGTCAGCCCAGAACGCGTCCAGACGGGCCGGATCGTACGTGAACACGTCGGTGTGCCCCTTCGCGGCGCACCACGCGCGGTAGAGCGCCCACGGGGCTTCTGCGGACTTCGGGATCGTGTTCATCGTGCCTCAGAGGCCGAGCTTGGTGACGGCGTTGTTGCGGAGGGGGAGGTTGTCGCGGTCGTAGTGGTCGACCATCATGTCCGTCTTGTGGAGCGTCTGGTTCCGGATCGCCTTGTGGGTGGCCTCCTTGATGAGCGCCTGCGTGACGAACCCGGCCCGCAGCGAGTGGAACCCGTACCGGTCAGGGTCGTAGCCGGCGTTCTCGAGACGGAACAGGAGCCGTTTGTACAGGGCGGTCCCCGAGACGCGGTTCATCATGATCCTGCCGCTCTTCGTCACGCGCGTGACTACAGGGGCATCGTCCGGGAGCTCCGGGAATGCACCCCGGCACACGTGCTGCCAGTCGTCGGGGTTTCGCGGCGTCGACAGCACGAGCGCCATCCGCTCTTCGATCGTGTCCGCCGCGAGCAGCGACGCCCACCGGAACCATGCGCACGGTGCGCATGTGGCGGGCACCTGGCCGTACGGGACGGCCAGTAGCGCCCCGCGGCCTGCCTGGTCGGTCTTCGTGCGTCCGACGCGGACGTGGAGGCCGTCGTGGGGGTGGATCGTGAGGTTCCCGGCGGTCAGTCCGGCGACGTTCTCGCGCCGAAGGGCCGTGGCGAATCCGACCAGCACGACGAACGTGTCGCGGGCGGACGAGACGCCGGCCGGCCACGTGGAGTGATCCATGTGCGAGATCACCTTGAGGACGTCTTCGGTCAGCAGAGGATCGCGCCCTTCCGCTCGCTCCTGTCGTTCGTTCGCGAGGCCGTTGATGGTCCTGGCGATCAGCTCGTGGTCGCCGAGGCCACGCCCGCCGCCGGTGTCGTACTGCAGGCGCGCGAGGGACGAGACGACGCGACGCAGCGAGGTGACCTTGTACGCGGGCTTCCCGTCGGAACGGATCAGCTCGCTGAGGTCGGTGAGGTAGAGCGACACGATCTCAGGGTTGACGGGCAGCGGCGGCAGGCCCATCTGCTTGCACCAGCGCCCGTACCGTTCCTGGTCGTGCGCGTACGCGGTCTTCGAGTTCTCGGCGAGATTGCTGTCTTCGAGCTCGGTGCGACGCTCACGCAGGTCGCTGAGTCGCTGCAGGGCGTCGGCGGCGGGAATCGCGTCCTGAGCGCTGCTCTGTGCCTGCAGCTGCTCCTGAATCACGGAGAGGTCGCGGGTGACGTCCTGGTCGGTCATGTCAGCTCCGTTCTGAGGCGTCTGTCGCGGCCGTCAGCGCTCTGTGGCGCTCAGGTGGGGCAGATGCCCGGATTCTCGCGTTAGTTCTCTACTGTCAAATATAGTAACTAATCGTAAACGACGATCAAGTGACTTTGCTTGCTGTGGGGCATTGCGTACGCAATAACACGCGCATACTCTGTCCTGCATGAGCATCGAGAGAATCCGAGCCGAGCTCACTGCCGAGCAGGTGGCACTCCTCGAGGAACACGGGCAGCCAATCACCCCGGCGCACTCGTCCACGAAGCACCGGCGGCTCGCGAGGGCAAAGCGCCCGTTTCCGGTGATCGCACGCTCCGGGCGCCACTACCGCGAAGCCAACGGACGTCGCTACGGCGAGCTGCCCGCCGGCACCGACCAACGGCAGGCCGACGCAAGGTACTGGCGCGTCGGTGCAGCAGTGCGAGACGCCTGCGAGCCGATGACCGTCTCGGTCGGCGGCACCGTGCAACGCATCTACGAGGTGCGTGGCTGGTACCAGGAGCCCGGCCAGACGAAGTGGACGGCCGACCTCGGCCGACTCCTTACCGACGAGGACCTCGACCGGGACTACCCCGATTATCCCTACCGGTACGGCAACGAATGTAAGACCAGCGGTGGTGGCGCGTACCGCCCCGAGTACTACTGACGGCATCCCGCCCCTGCGCTCGGGTCAGCATGACGCGCAGGGGCGGATCTGTTCGTCAGGCACCGGTCGGTCACTATCGAGCACGCGTGCACTTGGACCCCCGCTCCCCCAGAAGTTCTGAGACACGCCCCGCGCCTCCACAATGTGCATGCACATCCGCCCCATGATTGTCGGCATGGAGAAGCCGAAGACCCGAGTCACAGGCACGGGTGCGAGCACCGTTCCGTTCCAAACTCGCGTGGCACCCGACGCGAAGGCCGCTATCGAGGCTGCGGCACGACGTAGTGGCGTCAGCGTCGCCTACTACACGGAGAAGCTGATTCAGCAGCTCGAAGAGTCGAACGCTCTCCCCGTAATCCACCCACCGCGTCTGCAGCAGGAGGAGTTGCCTATTCCCGCCGCTTAGAAACTGAAAGCCCCCGGTTGGCGCCGGGGGCTGTGCTCAGATGTTTGATCTGGAAGATGTTTGGCGACTGAGACCAGATCGAACCGATGTAGAGAAGAACCCGGTTGGCGCCGGGGCCTTCGTTGTACCTACTTCTGAGAGGAAGTCGTGGCTACATGGTAGCGCTGGTCGGCGCACCCGCAAGCGTGCCCCGCCGAAATGGTCTTCGGCGTGTCGCAGAATCGGTCGAACTCTCACGCGAGGACGCGTGGGAGTTGACGCGCGCGATCTCGCCGCGCCCAACGGTGCGTGTCGCATCGGTCGACGCATCCGGCGTGATCGAGAACCGCTACCCCATCGAAGTCGAAACCGCCGGCCCCTCCCCCGATTCCACGTGGGCGATGAACCTCACCGGCCGCGACCACCTCTTCCGGTACCTCGTGTTCGACCTCGACGTGAAGAACGGCAACGTCGGCCGCGACCGAGACCGCCTGTGCCACTGGCTTATCGACCTGAACATCGACTACCTCGTCGCCCGTTCCGGGCCCGAGGGTGGCCTGCACGTCTGGGTTGCGCTCGACGAGCCCGCCTCCGCGCAGACCGTGAAGGACATCGCGCAGCTCGGCAGCCAGCTCCTCCCCACGCTCGACGTGAAGCCGCTCACCAACCCCAGCGCAGGCTGCGTCCGCCCTCCGGGCGCCCCGCACCGAATTGGCGGCTCCTCGCAGATCATCAACGGCGATGTGGGCGTCCTGCACCGTCACGACACCCTCCCAGAGCAGATCGACGCCCTCCGCGAGATGTTCATCGACCTCGGCGCGACCCTCGAGCCCGAGAACATCGTCCCGATGCATGGCGTCCGCCTCGATGACGACGGACTCCCCTACCTCACCGGACCGCGACGTGGCCTCACCCCGCGCATCCTCGACCTCCTCGAGGATCCCTCGCTCGACGGCGACCTGTCCTACCGCATGGCGACCGTGCTGGCGGCGTTCGCCAACGCCCGCTTCCGGCTCTCCGATGTGATCGACGAGTACGGCCACTCCCCCGCCTTCGAGCACGCACGCACCGTTCGCCATTCGAAGACGGTCCGCCGGCCCCGCAGCGCCGAGCAGCAGAGCAAGGTGTTCCGCGGGATGTGGCACCGCGCCGTGGAGTTCGTCGCCGCCAACCCCGCCACGCGCCTCTCAGACGACCCTGACGTCCACCGTCGCCTCTACGACACCGCGAAGGCCGTCGAGCGTGCCCTCGATCGCGCAGACGCGATGCCGGGGTATTGGGGCGCGGACAGGGCCGGGAACGCCGCCCGTCACACCAAGCGGACGACGTACCGACAGCGGGCCGTATTCGACACGGTGCTGCTGTTCATGTTGCAGGGCGCGACCACGACCGTCGAAGCCGATCAGCGGCGGATCGCCCTGCAGACCGGCTACGGACGCACCACCGTGAACGTCGCCCTCCGCGAGCTCACAACGCCGCGGGATCCGGCGGACCCCGAGTCGGCGTGGCTCGTGAGGGTCGGGCATTCCGAAGGGCGTGCGGCTCAGAAGTACAGGCTCCCCAGTCGGTTCTCCACAGGGGAAGACGTAGGGAGTCGGACACAAGTGCTTGCACGCCCCGCCCCCTCCGGGCTCCCCGCTGCAGACCTCCGCCGCATCCTGATGAACCGGATCCTCGCGACGACCACTCCCCTAGCGACTGACACGTTCGCCGCACCTGGCAGCTACGGCCGCACCGCTGGTCTCATCTACGCGATGCTCCCCGAGGACGGTGCGCAGACGGCACGAGAAACGGCTCGTCGCGCAGGGATCTCCTGGGCAGCCGCAGTCGGCCATCTAGAGAGACTCTCTCACGCGAACCTCGCCCGAAGGCTCCCCGACGGCAGCTGGCGCCGCGGCCGAGCCTCCCTGAACGCTGTCGCAATCCATCTCGAGGTGGCCGGCTACCTCGCCGACCGTGAAGCCCGCTACACGACGGA
The DNA here is from genome assembly GCF_029263575.1 of Microbacterium sp. Classification (GTDB taxonomy): domain Bacteria; phylum Actinomycetota; class Actinomycetes; order Actinomycetales; family Microbacteriaceae; genus Microbacterium. Next base: position 27,966 of record NZ_JAJUFV010000007.1, read on the forward strand.
CCGGCACGTGTGGGCCTGGTGGTGCGCAGAAGAGCGCTGGATGAGCCAGAACCGGTTCAAGAAGGGCAGAAAGCGGCGCTCCTCCCCCGCCATCGCCCTCTTCGCGGTGAAGACCGGCAATGACTGGCCCCGATACCCACGCGACAGCGCCGGCCGCGGCGACCACCAGGCGGCGAGGAAGATCATCGAGGCCGGACTCGGCTCCGTCCTCACTCTGGCAGCCTAACCCCACGTATTACGCCCATTGCACCCTATGGGCGCTATCCGCTCATTACGCCCACTCCCCTACCCCCATGATTCCGCGGATCCTGCAAGCATTACACCCATACCCCGCAATACGCGATATGGGCGTAATCGGCGCAGTGACGAGCCCCCCGTGTCGCACCTCCGGCCGCAACCTGCTGCCCTGAGGATGCCTGTGCATCTGGCACCGATTGGACGTAATACGTGCTTTGGGTGTCCCAGCGCGGCCTCGAGCGGTCGGGTCTCACACTTCGACGCGGGCACAATGGGCGGTTTGGGCGTAATCCGCCCTATGGGCGTAGTCCTCATCCAGCCCCTGCGTAGAGGCGAGCGCCGAGTGGTCCGTCTGCTCTCCGGCGTCTCCGCACTGTTCCTACGCCCAATACGCGTATTTCACGCATGGGCGTATTGGGCGTGTTCCGCGTGTTGCGCGGTATGGGCGCATCTCGGTGTCTATCCTCAAGTGCGTACCGCCACGACAGAGACCTCGAAAGGAACGTCATGCCCCACACGGTCATGTTCGGCAACCACAAGGGCGGCGTCGGCAAGAGCTCGGTCGTCGTGCAGACTGCGGCAGCCCTCGCGCGAGCAGGAAAGCGCGTCCTCGTGGTCGACATGGATCCACAGGCGAGCTCGTCGGCCTACCTCGGGTTCGTCGAAGACCCCGACAACCCTGTTCCCACGATCAGCGAAGCGCTCCGCTCGAACGAGCGCGGCGCGGGAGAAGGCGCTGTGTACCCGTGCGGATGGGTCGACGACGCGGGGGAGCCGACCCCGGAGGCCAGCCTCATCCACCTCATCCCGTGCCGGGCCGATTTCGAGAACCGAGAGGTTGAAGCGGGCCAGGTCGGGGCAGTCCGGCGACTGCGGAAAGCTCTCGAAGGGTGGACGGACAAGTACGACTACGTGCTCATCGACACGCCACCGCGCCTCGGGCACCTCACGCAGATGAGCATGGCCGCGTCCGACGCCGTGATCATCGTCACCGAGCCCGAGCGCGACGGCACCGTGGCGGCGTTCCGATTCGCGGAGTTCGTCACCGAGCACGCTGAGGACGTGACGAACCCGGATCTTCGCCTGGCCGGTGTCGTGCTGAACAAGAAGCGACGCACGGCGGAGCACCAGCAGCGCAGCGAAGACCTGCAGAACTACTTCCAGGATCTGCTGTGGGATCTGCGTACCACAGAGGACGTTCCTGGGATCGGTGAGCGCGAGCTGTCGCCGACGTGGCTTCCGGGCTGGTCGGTGTTCTCGAACGCGTCGTCGTTCAAGTGCTCGGTCAGCTCACTTCCGGGCAAGCAGGCACGTCAGATCGCGACGGCGTTCGACCAGATCGCCCGGAAGTTGTCGGAGCACTTCGCAGAAGAGGAGAAGGCAGCATGACGACGCAGCGGAAGCGAGAGCCCGTCACTGGCAGCGGCACGACGTTCGCGTCGCGTCCGAAGCTGACGGCGCAGCGGGAACGGCTCGTGCCGACGGGGGAGAGCGGTCGCGAAGCTACGACTGCCGAGAACACCGAGGCGCCGGCGCCTGCGGCGCGTCCCGCCCCGGTGAAGCCGACGAACCGCATGGTGAAGCGCACGATGAATGTGCGCGAGAACACGATCAGCATGATGAAGACCGCGGTGAAGAAGACGCGGGGGCATCCGGGGGGTGCCGAGACGATGACCGCCCTGGTGAACGCCGCGCTCGAGCGTGAGCTGCAGCGTCTCGCGGATGAGTTCAACGGGGGAGAACCGTTCCCTCCGAGTCACGACAACCTGCAGCCGGGGCGCCCCCTTTAGGCGCATTGCGCCCTTTGGGCGTATTACGTGCAATCGCGAGGGGTGGAGCTGCAGTTCAGCTCCACCCCTCGCCGTGTCACTCGGTCAGCCTGCTGGGCACGCCTCACCTTGATGATCGGCCCCGTCGAGGTGCTGCCCGTGTGCCTCACACAGCCCGTAGTCGCGTTCGAGTTCGTCGAGCATCGGGCCGAGGTAGTTGTTCCAGAGGTCGTCGTCGGGATCCGTCTCGCGCACGAGCCGAGCCGCATCGTGTGCGCCACGGTCGTCGAGCGCCGCCGCGACCGCGTCGGTGAGCGTGCTGACGGTGGGGGAGAGGCGGGTGTTCTCCTCGGTGAGGGCGTAGGACGCGAACTGGATCGCGTCGTGGTGCGTGGGGAAGTGGCCCCAGAGGTAGTCGCCTTCGTCGTAGTCGTCGGGACGGTTGCCGACGACGTCCCACGGGGCGCCGAGCCCGGTGTCGTTCTTCGTGATCGTGAACCTCAGCGGTGGGGCGGGCGCGTCGGTGAGCCTGTCCCACGGGTGCCACCCTTCGCTGAGGTCGTCGCATTCTCGGATGATCGCCCCCTCCTCGTCGGGTTGGAGGATCATCGCAGGTGCCACCCCGTGGATGTAGACGAGCGCGCCGAGGGTGCGGCTGGTTGCGGAGGGGAGAGGCGTGAAGGGGGTCATGGTGTCTCCGTTCGACGTTGTCGCTCTGGTTATGCGCGGGCGGCGGGCGCCGCGGTGATCGCCCAGGAACGCAGATCGCTTCCGTCGAGGTCGTCGACGATCCGTGCGTCGAGGTCGTCGCAGAACCGGCGCGCTTCTGAGGCGTCCCACGCGGGGTGTTCCTCGCACTGGTACACGTAGCCGCGGATCGCGTGACGGATCGCGCCGCCCGGGAACGCGCGCCAGGGCTTCCCGGCATCGTCGGGGTCGTACCGGTAGGCGTTCGCCTGCGCGAGGTATCCGGCGTACTCCCGGGATCCCTCGTCGTTGGCGGTGAGGTTGTACCGCCAGGCGACGGCATCGGCGTTCTGCAGCAGCAGCATTCGTCCGAGCGTCGTCCCGACCTCGTGAACCGTCCCGTCGTCGGTGATGCCTTGCTGGATGTGCGCGTGGACGAGCGCGTCGACGTGGGCACTGTCGTGCATGAACGCGGACATGCTCACACCTCCCACTCGATGCGCACCCGGGCGCGGACGCCGCGCGGGTTCGTGTACTCGATGACGTGGAAGGCGTACCCCTGAGCGGCCTCGTACTCACCGCTGCGCACGGATGCACGCGGGTCGATCTCCCAGGGGCCGTCGCCGTAGTCACGCAGGAAGTCCTCGCCGGCGCGCTTGGCGGAGTTGTGGGCGTACTTGTCGACGGATCCGACGTACCTGCCGCTTCCGTCGTCGACGTAGGTGGTCGCGTTGTAGGTGGTGCGCTTCATGGCTGATGCTCCTCGCTGGTTGGGATGTGCATCTCACTCATGCGCGGGGGAGGTGGCGACAGACGGGTGCCCCTGCAGGGTGCGGATTCCTGCAGGGGCACCCGGTGGGTCAGTGCGTGACGGCGCGTTCGCCGGTGTTCGCCTCGAGTCCGGCCCGGTATCCGCCCGCGGCGCCGAGCGAGTCCGTCGAGCGGGGCGCGCGGGCCTTCCGGTAGCCGCGGCCGTCGACGTGCTCGTCGACGCGCTGCTTGCGTGACACGAGCACGAGCTCGGTGCCTGTGCCGGCTTCGCTGACCACCTTGTGTCGGTTGTCGGTGATGCGTTCGGCGACGCCGACGGAGAAGCCGCGGAGGAAGCCGAAGCGTGCGCGGCGCCGGTCGTGTTCGGTGCCGCGCGTGTAGAGCGTGCGGTGCTCATCCCACCAGGAGCGCATCGCGACGAGCGCCTGCACGTGAAGGCTGCGCACGAGCAGTTCGCCCTGTGCGACGTCGGATTCGTAGCCGACGAGGTACAGCACCTCGCTGCCGTGACGGTTCCGGGCCTTGAGGGGGCGGAGGTTGCCGAGCGCGTGCGCGACAGCGCCGCCGAGGCGGACGAGTTCTCGCGCGTAGACACCGTCGAACACGATCGACTTCTCGATGATCTCCTCGCCGGTGTGCCCCGTGCGGGAGCGGCGCTCGTCGATGAGGGCCTGATCGATGCCGTACTTGAGCATCAGGCGTTCGGCGTGCTCGGTGAGCGCTTCGGCTTCCTCGGGCGTGGTCGATTCGGCCTTCGCGAGCAACTGGGCGATCAGCTCGAGGCGCTTGTCGTCCTTCGTGGCAGTCATAGGTTCCTCCTCAGGGGGCGGGCTGTCGCGAAGGGCATGCGCGGGGGCGGGAGAACGCCGGGTTAGTCGAACTGGCCGGGGTCAGAGAACTTCGAGTAGTGCAGGGGAGCGGCCAGCACGAGTTCGGCGGTCGGCCCGTTGCGGTGCTTGGCGACGATCAGGTCGGCTTCGCCGGGACGCGCCTGCTTGTCGTACACCTCGTCGCGGTGCAGGAGGATCACGATGTCGCTGTCCTGTTCGACCGATCCGGACTCGCGCAGGTCGCTGAGCATCGGCCTCTTGTCGGCGCGCTGCTCGGAGCCACGGTTCAGCTGGGAGAGCGCGACGACGGGCACCTGCAGTTCCTTCGCCATGAGCTTGAGCGCACGGGAGAACTCGGCGACTTCCTGCTGACGGTTCTCGACCTTCTTGCCGCTGGTCATGAGCTGCAGGTAGTCGATGACGATCAGCTTGAGGCCGACGCGCTGCTTGAGGCGGCGGCACTTTGCGCGGATCTCCACGAGGGTCATGTTGGGGCTGTCGTCGATGTACAGGGGCGCGTCGTTGATGCGGCCGCGCGTGGCGGCGAGGTTCGTCCAGTCGCGGTTGTCCATGTCGCCCTTGCGGATCCGCGACAGGGGGATGTTGCCCTCGGCGGAGAGCATGCGCATCGCGATCTCGGAACGGCCCATTTCGAGGGAGAACACGATCGTGGGCATTCCGTGGGTGATCGCGGCGGATCGGGCCGTATCGAGAGCCAGCGTCGATTTGCCGACGGCGGGTCTGGCGCCGATGACGATCATCTGGCCGGGCTGGAAGCCGTTCGTGAGGTCGTCGAGCTCGGTGAAGCCGGTGGGGACGCCGGTCATCTCCCCGTCTCGGGACTTCGCCGTCTCGATCTCTTCGAGAGCGGATCCGAGGGCCTGTTCGAGGGGCACGTAGTCCTCGGCCTGTTCCTGGCCGGTGACGGCGTACACCTCGGCTTGTGCCTGGTTGACGATGTCGACGGCGTCGCCCTGCCCGTCGTAGCCGAGCTGTGCGATGTGAGTGCCGGCGTCGACGAGACGGCGGAGGAGGGCGCGTTCCTTGACGATGCTCGCGTAGAAGCCGGCGTTCGCGGCGGTCGGGACGATGGAGGTGAGCGAGTGGAGGTAGTCGGCACCACCGGCGCGCTGCAGATCGCCGGTCTTGATCAGCTCGTCGGTGACGGTGACGACGTCGGTGGGTTCGCCGTGCCCGTACAGGGTGAGGACCGCGTCGAAGATGATCTCGTGCTTGGGCACGTAGAAGTCGCTCCCGCGGATCGTCTCGACGACATCCGCGACGGCGTCCTTGGACAGGAGCATGCCGCCGAGGGTGGACTGCTCGCTGAGGAGGTCGTGCGGGGGAGTGCGGCTGCTGTCGGGCCCGCTGTGGGTGCGCGTCGACGCGGTCGGCATCGGGGGGACGGGCTCGAGAGGAGCCTGCACCTGTTGGGTGTGCTGCTCGACGGTCATGCCGCCCTCCGTGTCTCGTTGTGGCGGGCGCACTCTTTGCAGATGGTGCGTCCGTTCTTGAGTTTGTAGACGTTGTCCGGGGTGAGGTCGTGGCCGCGGAAGCACAACACCTGCACGGGCTTGCTCGTCTCGCCGCGGGCCTTGCGGAGCTTGCGGAGTTCGTTGGGGCTGAGACCGCCCCAGACGCCCTCGGTTTCGCCGTTGCGGAGCGCGTAGGCGAGGCACTGTTCGCGCACATCGCACCGGTTACAGACCTGCTTCGCGGCGTGGTGGGTGCTCTTGCCGCGCTCCGGGAAGAAGATCTCGGGGTCGGTCTGTGCGCACAGCGACTGTGCCATCCACGGTTCCGGCGCGACGATGGTGGCGCTGTTCATCGGGGAGGGGGAGAGGGCGCCCGGAGTGGCGGCGCCAACGGTTCCAGTGGTCATGACGGTTCCCTCCTCAGAACGGGGTGGCTTCGAGGCGGTACGTGTGGGCGGTGAGCATCTGGTCGCGAAGCTCAGAGACGAGCGCGACGACCGTCTCGGTCATCTGCTCGGGCGTCAGCGTGGCGAGCACGTCGCGCGTGGCGTCCGACAAGGTGCGGGCACCGACCGGTGCGGCAGCAGTCGCGGTGGCGGCGGCGAGGGCGACGAGCTCTCGGCCCGCGTCGACCGCGGGGTCGGGGAGCCGGGTGTCGGGGAGCGGCAGGATGGGCGAGAGCGGGGTGCTCGAACCGGTCTCGGTGGTGTTCATGGTGGTGTCCTCCAATCGCGCGCGGGATGCGCTGCGAAGCACATGCGCGGGGCGACAGAGAGGACGTCGCTGCCGGTGCGATGTGGAGTTCCCGTTGGAGGACAGTGTCCGCGCGAACCGTGCTGTAGCGGGGAGGGCACGCATCATCGGGCCCTGATAACCGGTCGGGGTGGGCGTCGTGGTGGCGGTCATGTGCGTGGGCTCTTCTCGTGCGTGGTGGCTACATGGGGATCATGCGCACCGGGAGGTGATGCCCGGCACGCACCGCTGCTCATGCGCGGGCCGGTCCGGGTTCGGCGAGCGGGTGCGCATGATGCAGACGGGACAGGTGCCCGCGCATGGAGGGCCCGAGCCCCACACCGGGTGGGGCAGGGACGGAGAGGACCCGATGACCGAGCCAGATGAGACAGTGGCCCGCCGCGTGTGCGGGACTTCCTCGACCGGGGGGAGGCCGACGATGAGCCGCGAGAAAGCGCGCCGCCTGGCGCGGCATGTCTCCCACCTCCGCGAGATGACGTCGCGCGCGGCCGATACGTTCGAACAGATCCGTCGGGTGCTCGCCCGCACGAACACCCCGCCGCTGCACGTGAAGGTCGCCATGCTCGAAACCATCGGGAAGCTGCACACCGAGACCGCCGCGTGGCGTCGCCGCCTCGCAGCCGATGCGGTGCGCGACGGCATCTCGCAGAGAGTCGTCGCCGAAGCCGTCGGCGTGAGCCGCCGGACCGTGCAGGTGTGGTCGGAAGAGCCCGGCCCCGTGGTGCGTCCGGTGCGCAGCAACTGCGATGCGATCGAGGACGCCGCATGACCGGCCACGAGCAGGACAGACGCGTACGTCGCAGCGCTGCGCGAGTCGATCGGGAATCCCGACGCCGCGCGACGGGGAAGGACACGATGAGCGACGACCTCGATCTCGCGGCACAGCCGGCATGCACCGCCTGCGGGACCGTCCTACACTTCGAAGGACGCGGATACCGGTGCCGGGGGTGTGACCTCACGTTCCTGGGGAACTACGACGGACGCCGGAACGGAGGGCCGGACCGTGAAAGCTGAGGTCATCAACGTCGGGGACGGCGCGTGCTCGATCTACACGGGCGAACGCGAGGTCATGGTCACGGACTGTGGGTCGGGGCCGTCTGGGAATGGCGGTTGGTCGGCGTTCCAGTTGTACGGCGCCTTGGCGAAGCAGACGCCGAAGCTCAAAACGATTGCCGTCACACACTTCGATCGGGACCATTGGCACGGTCTCGCCGCGTATCCGACGTTGGTCACGAGCCTCGCCCATATTGCACTACCGAAGAAGGTGGTGTTTCACACGCCGAGATTCCCCCGAGCCGCACAGACGGTACCCGTCGTGCGTCTCGCTCTCGAAGCGGCGTTCACTGCTTCCGCCGGCCCGCTCAGTGCGGCGCTCGATCTCTTCGGACAGTGGCGTCGCGCTGGCGTTCACGTCTCGCACCGGCCTGTCGCACGAGGGGACACGTTCAATGGCGCTGACGAGACGTGGACATGCCATTGGCCGCCGCGTGATCTCGCCCCGTTCCCGACGCGCACTCGGAATGTGCTCACGGACCTCAACGAGGAGCTTGAGGGCCTCGCGGCGCAGGTGCCGGAAGTGAAAGAAGCGATCGATGTCGTCTACGGGACCGGGTGGTTCCCGGACCAGGCAGACGATTCGGCGGAACCTGTCACCTCGAAGCTCACGGGGAATCAGCTGATCGGTGCAATCAACCAATCGAATCCGACGCTGGACGTCTCCAAGCTCATGGCGAAGCTGCGTCGCTACAACAATGCGATGAGCCTCGTGCACGACGTCAGGGACCGACTGGTCAACTTCGGCGACTGCGAGGGGGTCGGGCTCAGTAGTCTTCTGCGACTCCAAGCGCCCAGTGCGAACACGCTTCGGCTCGCTCATGACTACACGGTGCTCCTCGCGCCGCATCACGGGACGGTGAAGCCGGCGACGCGTGACCGCCCCCTGTTCCCATCCGCGAACACCGTCGCGGCTCAGAACGGCGCTCGGCATCTCGGAAATCAAAAGACGACATTCCTCCGTTCGGTTCTTCGCCCTGGATCGACCGGAGGTGTGGACAACACCCACACGACCAGTCCCCTGCACTACACGGTCTGACCACGGGGCTGCTCGCCGCGTGATTCCGCGCCTGTAGACCCCTCGCCGGACCCGCGCATGCAGGGGGCATGACTGCTACTGCTCTCGATGCGATTCGACTCGCCCTGTCCCTGCCCCCTGGCACCCGCCCTACGCCTGAGCAGCGCGCGACGCTGCGCGGTTTCGAGGGGTGGGGGCCGCTCGCGAAGGCGTTCGACACGACCCCGGAGGGGAAGTGGCTGCAGATCGCCGACGATCTCGACGACCTCCTCAGCGAGGAAGCGTTCGCGCATGCCCGCGATCAGGTCGACACGTCGTTCTTCACCCCGCCGACCGTCACCGACGCCCTGTTCCGTGTGCTCGCGGCGACTGGCTTCACGGGCGGCAATGCGGTTGAGCTCGGGTGCGGTTCGGGCCTGGTGATCGACGCGACACCGGAGGCGTGGGACGTGTCGTGGACGGGTGTGGAGATCGATCCGACCTCGGCGCGCATCGCGTCGCTGTTGAACCCGGACGCGAAGATCCACACCGGGAGGCTCGAAGAGACTGCGCTTGCGGATGGGCAGGCGGATGCGGTGGTGGGGAACGTGCCGTTCTCGTCGGCGCGCGTGCATGACCCGTTGCACGACTTCGACGGGAACCTGCATGGCTATTTCTTCCACCGGGCGATGCTCGCGCTGCGTCCGGGCGGGTACGCCGTCCTGATCACGTCGCGGCACATGCTCGACGGTGGGGATCTGGCGAAGCTCGTCCGCGGGTCGGAGGATGTCGCGTTCATCGGTGCCGTCAGGCTCCCGTCGGGAGTGTTCCCGGGGACGGAGGTTCCGGCGGACATCGTCGTGTTGCGTCGGAACGATGAGGCCCACACGGTCGCCCCGTACCGGTTCGCGGGCGACTTCGAACTGGCCCCGGGACAGTACCGGGAGATGGACATGCGGCCGAGGGTCGGCGGCGGCACGTATGACGCCCAGCCGATCTCCCGCTACTGGGAGGGCCGCACCGGGCAGATCGCGGGTGTCCACGAGGCGACAGGCGCCTACCAGATGCCACTTCGGGTGAAGGCGACGAACCCGGTCGTGGCGATCGAGAAGGCGGTCGCCGAGCTGATTGACAGCGGCCTGCCCGCGTTCACGCCCCGCCAGGCCGGCGACGACCTGTCCGACGTGATCCTCGAATCCCCGCTCGGGCACGCCGAGGGCTCCTTCCAGGTGTGGGAGGACGGGCAGATCGTGAAGATCACCGACGGCCAGTACAAGCCGGTGCGTGCCAGCGAGGAACTGCGGGCACTGATCACGCTGCGGGACATCGCCGTGGAACTGGTCGACCTCGAAGCCGAATATGACCTCGACGATGACGCGCTCGTCCCGATCCGGGAAGTCGCCCTCGACCAGTACGAGGCGTACGTCGCCGAGTACGGCCCGCTGAACCGGGGAACGCTCGTGGAAGGCAAGGTCGACCCGGAGACGGGCCTTCCCGCCCTGTCGTGGCGGCGCCCGCCGATGGCGGGGTTCCGTTCCGACCCGGCGTCGTCGCTGGTGTTCGCGCTCGAGGTATTCGATCAGGACACCGGCGAGGCGGCACCGGCACCGATCCTCACGCGGCGCGTGAACCGCCGCCCCGTGCACGTCGACCGGGTCGATACCGCCGCGGAGGCCGTGTCGGTGTCGCTCGGGGAGTCGGGACGCATCGACCTCGACCGGATCCGGGACTTGCTCGCCCTGCCCGATGAGGAGGCGACGCGTGCCGCCCTGTCGGGCTTGGTGTTCTGGGATGAGCGGGGCGAGTGCGTGTCGGCGGCGGAGTATCTGTCTGGTGATGTGCGTGCGAAGCTCGCCCGCGCCGAGGCGGCGGGCCTGACCGAGAACGCGGAGGCTCTGCGCGCGGTGGTGCCGGATGATCTTGGCCCGTTGGACATCACGATCACGCCGTCGAATCCGCTGATTACTGCCGCGGATGTGGAGGCGTTCATGCGGGACGATCTCGGCTTCCGGGCCGTGAGCGTGTCGGTGGAGGGCACGTCGCGCGTGTGGGACGTGAACCCGCGGCACTGCTGGGGAGAGTCGTCGGAGGCGCGGATGAACTTCGCGACGCCGGACATGGAGCTGGCGAAGATCGTCGAGCACATGCTGATGTCGCGCCTGCCGGAGGTGAAGGATCGCGTCGTCACCGAGGACGGTGAGCGGTATGTGAAGAACCCGTCGAAGTCGGCCGCGGCCGCGGAGAAGGTCGCCCTCCTCGCGGACCGGTTCACGACGTGGCTGTGGGAGGACAAGGCGCGTGCTGAGCGCATCTGCAGCGAGTACAACGCCCGGTTCAATGCGCACGTGCCGCGCGTGTACACGGGGGAGGGGTTCACCTTCCCTGGCCTGGCGGACACGTTCACGCCGTACACGCATCAGCGGGCCGCGGTGGAGCGCATCGTCACCAGCGAGCGGGCATTCATCGCTCACCCCGTAGGCGCCGGAAAGACGGCGAGCATGCTGATGTCGGCGATGACGCTCAAGCAGTTCGGACTCAGTTCCCGCCCGGCGATTGTCTGTCCCAACCATCTCTTGGACCAGATCGCGCGGGAGGCGCAGCAGCTCTACCCGACGGGCCGGTTCCTGATCGCCAGCCGCGACGATCTCACGAAGGATGCCCGGCGCCTGTTCGCCGCCCGGTGCGCGACCGGCAACTGGGATGCCGTGATCATGACGCACGCCGCGTTCACGTCGATTCCCGTCCACCCGGACACCGAGGCGGCATACCTGGCGCGGGAGAAGGCCGCGAAGCGTAAGGCGATGATCGACGCCGAGGCCGGTTCGAAGGGCGCGAAGGCGATCGCTCGGGCGATGAAGTCCGTAGAGGCGAAGATCGGCCGTCTGCGCGACGGCGTCGGCGACAGCGAGGGAACCGTCTGGTTCGATCAGCTCGGCATCGACTGGCTCGCCATCGACGAGGCGCACATGTTCCGTCGCCTCGACACGGGATCCACGAACCGCGATTCGGGGTTCGGGTCGGGAGTGTCCAAGCGGGCCACCGACCTGCACGTGAAGATCGAAGCTCTCGCCGAGAAGCACCCCGGAAAGCCGATCGTCGGCCTGTTCTCCGGGACGCCGTTCAGCAACACGCTCGCCGAGATGTGGGTGTGGCAGCGCATGCTGCAGCCGGACGTGCTTGACCAGATGGGGCTGACGAGCTTCGACGCGTGGACGGGATCGTTCATCCGGTACGAATCGAACATCGAAGTCGCCCCGGACGGTTCCGGGTTCCGCATGTACCGGCGTCCCGTCGGCGTCGTCAACACTCCCGAGCTCAAGACGATGTTCGGGCAGGTCGCCGACATCCTCGACCCCGCCTCTCTCGGCCTCGCACGCCCCGACAGCACCGAGCACACCGTGATCGTGGATCCGTCGCCGCAGCAGGCCGAATACGTGAAGGGACTCGCCGCGCGTGCCGACGCGATCCGCGGCAACAGCCCCACCCCCGACGGGGCCCCCAAAGAGGACAACATGCTCCTCGTGTGCGGCGACGGGCGCGCCATCGCAGTGGACCCGCGGCTGCGCGGCATCGACGAGGAGTCGACGAAGCTGACCCGTGCCGCCGAACTGATCGCTGATGCGCACCACGAGCAGGCAGAGCGCCGGTTCGGCCAGTCACAGACGCCCGGCGCCTTCCAGCTGGTGTTCCTCGACCAGGGCACCCCGAAGCCGGACACGTCAGCGTCGTACGGGCGTCTGCGGGCGATGCTCGTCGCCCGCGGCATCCCCGCCGACCGGATCCGGTTCGTGCACGACGCAAAGACCGACAAGGCCCGTGCCGCGCTGTTCGCGTCCTGCCGGGACGGTTCCGTGTCGGTGCTGATCGGGTCGACGCCGAAGCTCGGCATGGGGACGAACATTCAGACGCGCCTCACGCACATCTGGCATCTGGATGCGCCGTGGCTGCCCGCTGACATGATCCAGCGCGACGGCCGCGGCGTCCGCCCCGGGAACCTCGCCGGACACGTCACGATCACCCGCCTCGCCACCGAGGGATCCTTCGATTCCTTCGTCTATGCCGCCATCGAAAGGAAGTCTCGGTCGTTCGATGCGCTGTACGCGACCGGCGCGACCGCGCGCGAGATCGAGGACGTGTCGCAGGCGACGCTATCGTTCGCTGAGGTGAAGGCCCTCGCCACCGGGAACCCGCTTCTGCTCGAGCAGGCGAAGGTCCGCGCCGAGGTGAAGCGTCTGCAGATGCTCCGTTCGGTTCACCTGCAGTCGGTCAGCGAGGCCCGTCAGCGGGCCGACTTCGCCGAGCAGCGGGCACGGTCGCTGCGCAACGAGGCGGCACTTCTCGACACCGCCGCACCGGCCGCGACTGCCGAGGACGAAGCCGAGAAGCCCGGTCTGGTGCGGCTCGCTGAGGGACACCTGGCGGGCTCGTGGGCGGTCGCCCCCTGGCGGGGCTTCCGTCTCGACCACGGGCGGGCCGGAACGGTGCGGCTCGCACACGAGGGGCGCACGCTCGGCCACGTCGACATCCCCGCGAAGGTCGACCGGCGCGGCGCCGACGGTGTCGCCCGATACCTCGCCGGCCAGGTGAACACCCTCATCGACGAGATGGAGGAGCGGGCGGCGAAGCACCGCGCACGGGCTGTGGAGCTCGACGAGCAGGCCGCAGACGCTCGCGCCGCTGTGGAACGGGCCGTGTTCGACAGTGAGGACGCCCTGCAGGCGGCTCTCGCCGAGGCGGCACGCATCGACACGCTCATCGCCAGCGAGGTGACCGGCGCCGGCGTGCAGGCCGCATGACGCGCACGTAGAGCCCCGCCGGGGGCAACGCGAGACGCCTACCGCCAGATCGTGGCGGTAGGCGTCTCGCCTTGTGTCGTTACCTGCCCATCTCTGATTCTTGCACCTTCCATTTTGGTAGGTTATGTTCGTGGGAGAGCAAGGGAGACAGGCTCCCGGCCACATCATCAGGAGGATGACATGAGCACCTACGCCACCCGCGACGAGGCCATCAACCGCGAGATCATCGACGCCATCGAGGCGGGCGAGGCCAGCCGCGACGAGTTCGACATCGACGCGATCGCCGACGCGGTGCTCGGCGACCACGCCGCCGGCTACGCGGTCCAGGTCGACGAGGCCGAGTTCTGGCAGATCGTCGCCGCCAACGCCCGCTGAGACACGAAGAGCGCCCCACCCGTCGCGGGTGGGGCGCTCGGGATCGGAGACGACGATGACGACCAAGATGACCGGCGCGGAGATCGCCGCCACCCGCCACCTGCTCGGGCTCTCACCGACCGACCTCGCCTACCAGCTCGGCGTGTCCCGCCAGTCCGTGAAGGATTGGGAACGCGGGCGCTTCACAGCACGCGAGGGCGTGGTCGGCGACCTGTATGCGCGGCGCGCGGCGCACGACGCCGAGACGGCGCGCCTGATCCACGGTGCGCAGGACGGGGTGCCGATCGGCCTCCTGTCGGGGCCGAAGCCGCGCGGCTGGTACCTCGCGCTCGGCGCGCGCGTGCTCGACGCCGTGCCCGACGCGATGCTCGAGTGGGCCGAAGACCTGGGGGTCGCATGACCGCCTACGGCGCACCCGACGGCCACGGCCGGTACGGGATGCTCGAGGCCGACGACGGCAAGCTGCGCTGCCACGAGTGCGGGGAATGGCGGGCACACCTCGCCACGCACGCCCGACTCGCGCACGACATCACCGCGGCCGAGTACCGCGAGCGGCACGGCCTCGGCGCGACGACCCGCCTCGTCGGGACCGCGGTCCGCGAGAAGATGCGCGTCGCCTACGACCGGAACCGCGACCTGCACCTCGCCGTGCTCGAGCAGCACCGGGATCCGGGCCTCGCCGCCGCGAACTCGAGGTCGCACACGAAATCGGCTCCGTGGGCGCCCGAGGTGCGCGCGAAGCGACAGGCCGTGGGGCGCGCGAGACGATCGCCCGACCTCACGCCCGAGCAGGCGCGCCGGCTCGGCGACGGTATCGACCTGCAGCAGTGGGCCGACGCCGCACGCGAGCTGCTCGCCGAGGGCGCCACCATCGCGGCCATCGCCCGCGCGAGCGGCGGCATCATGGGGACGACCGTCGCCCAGCGCCTCCGCCGCTACCCGCCCCGCCCCTGACGCCCGCCGGCGCGGGCTCCCCT
>NZ_JAJUFV010000008.1 GCF_029263575.1 Microbacterium sp.
GATGATGGGCGGGGTTCCAGACGAGCTGCGAACAGGGCTGCGCTCGCTTGTGATCGCGGTGGCTGCGCGCGATGGGCGAAAGCTCGTCGCGGCCGTGCAACAGATCGGCATGCTGTTGCCGTCGGCTGATACGAAAGAGTTCGAACGCGCCGTCACGGCGTTGTTCTCCCGCTTCGGCGGCATGGGGTTCGCCGAGCTGAGCGCTGTCGACCCGCACGAATTCCGTGATTTCTCGCGCGAGTTCGGCGACACGATCCGATCACTGCCGTTCCAGCTTCCCGAGGGGATGCTCCTGCTCTTCCGCGCTGTCTCGCTGACGTCGGGCATGTGCAGTGGGCTCAATCCGGCATTCAACGTCTGGGATGCCGTCGAGCCCTATGCTGCGCAGCTGCTGCGCGATGAGACCGGCAACACCGTGAAGAGCTTCGCGCAGGAAGCCTGGTCGAGCGTCGGCGTCGCCGCGCGGCTGCCCGGTCGCATCGACGCCGTCATCACCGAGATCGAAGAGGGCACGATCACCTTCGACACGTCGCGGTTGGAGCGCCGTCTCGGTCGCCTGGAGCGCATCGGGGTGCGGGTGGTCTCTGCGGTTCTGTTCGCCGGATTCGCGATCGGCGGCGCGGTGCTGATCGTGCCGAATGTCGTGCTCGGGCTCGTGCTGCTCTCGGCGTCGGTGATCCCGCTCGCCCATGCCGTGCTCGCTGGAGTATTCGGTCGGCGCGATTCGCGGTGAGAGGTCAACCCTGACGCATCCGACTAGACCACCGGATGCGTCCCGGTCGTCCGCGGTCGCATTCGCGGCTCGCTGCGCATGATGATTCCCAGCGCGACCATGACGATCGCGAGTCCGAGGTGCAGCCAATTGTCGGCATCGTTGAGCGGAATGAAATTCAGCTGGTCGTTGCCGACGGCGATGAGACCGTAGACCCAGAGCACCAGATAGACGAGACCGCCCAAGACGAGAAACAGCCGAGATGCGGAAGCGTTCACCGCTGCGACGAGCCCCCAGACGCCGTAGGCGAAGTGCACGATGTTGTGCAGCACCGAGACCTGGAACACGCCCAGCAGCAGTGCTTCGGAGCCCGGACCCGCCGCCTGAAGGTGCTCGGCCGAGTGCGTCAGCCCCGGAATGAATCCAGCCACACTGACAAGGATGAAGACGACTCCCATAGCCACGGATGTCTTCTGAATCGCACTTGCCGCGTAGCTGCGGACGATGTCGCCGGTCATGGTGCGCCTCCTGCTCGAGATGTCGTCGCGGACCTCGACGCTAGTGCGGCGGCATCGCGTTCAGCAGGGGGTTGACGCGGGCGGGTCGGGCACTCCATGCCAGTATGGCTGGCATGGATACTCCTGACGACGGGGCGAAACGTCCCCAGACGCATCACGCGGATGGTCCACGAACCGGAAGCATTCCTCGGGCCGCTGAGAAGACCGGAGAGGTGGCGCGAAAGATCGTTCACGATCTCGCGGTAGCGCCACCGCGCGGACTGCATCCGGCGCTGATCCCCGGTGTGTCCGTCGAATCGACGCGGCGCGTCTACCGCACCGACGTGCTCGTCTTCGGCGTCGCGATCACGCTCATGCTCGCCTTCATCGGCTGGGGCGTCTTCGCCGGTGACAACCTCTCCGGCACGACCAAGGCCGTGCTCGATTGGGTGCTCGAGTACTTCGGCGTGTTCTTCACCGTCATCGCCACGATCGTGCTCTTCTTCATGCTGTACGTCGGCTTCAGCCGATACGGGCGCATCCCGCTCGGCCGCGATGACGAAGCCCCCGAGTACTCGATGTTCTCGTGGATTTCGATGCTGTTCGCCGCCGGTATGGGTATCGGCCTCGTCTTCTGGGGCGCCGCCGAACCGCTGACGATGTTCGAAGCGCCCCCGCCTGGCACCGTCGAGGCGAACACGCTCGAGGCGATGCACACGGCCCAGGTGCAGGTGCTCTATCACTGGGGCCCCCAGGCCTGGTCGTTCTACGCGCTCGTCGGCGGGGCGATCGCCTACGGCGCCTATCGGCGCGGACGCACACCGCTGATCTCGTCCATCTTCGCGCCGCTGCTCGGAGAGAACCGCACCACCGGGCCGATCGGTCGCACGATCGACATCTTCTCCATCATCGTCACCCTGTTCGGCACCGCGGCCTCTCTCGGACTCGGGGCGCTGCAGATCGGGCACGGCATCGAGATCATCGCCGGAATCGGCGAGTTGGGCAACGGCATCCTCATCGCCGTCATCGCCGTGCTGACCGCGTGCTTCATCGCCTCGGCCGTGTCGGGTGTCTCCAAGGGCATCCGCGCGCTGTCGAACATCAACGGGATCGCCGCGATCGTGCTGGCGCTCTTCGTGTTCTTCGTCGGCCCGACCATGCTGATCCTGAACGTGCTGCCCTCGGTGGCAGTGCAGTTCATCGGCGACCTGCCGATGATGATCGGACGCTCCGCCTCGCAGGGCATCGATGCCGAGAACTTCCTCGCCGGCTGGACAATCTTCTACTGGGCGTGGTGGATCTCGTGGTCGCCCTTCGTCGGCATGTTCATCGCCAAGATCTCGCGCGGACGCACGTTGCGCCAGTTCGTCTCGGTCGTGATCCTCGTGCCGTCGGTGATCTCGTTGATCTGGTTCGCGATCTTCGGCACGACGGCGATCGACCAGCAGATGAACGGCGCGGGCCTCATCGTCGATCCGCCCGAGGAGGTTCTGTTCGGCGTGCTCGACAACCTGCCGTTGACGACGATCACCAGCATCGGGCTCATTGCGCTCATCGCGATCTTCTTCATCACCGGCGCGGATTCCTCGTCGCTCGTGATGGGTACGCTTTCGCAGCAGGGAAGGCCAGAGCCGGCCCGATGGGTGGCCGCCACGTGGGGAACGCTCGTCGGCATCATCGCCGCGGTGCTGCTCGTCTCGGGCGAAGAGGGAAGCGGTCTGCAATCGCTGCAGAATGTCACGATCGTCGCGGCTCTGCCGTTCGCGGTCATCATGGCATTCATGATGATCTCGCTCATGAAGGATCTGCGACGAGACCCCTTGATCCTCCGCGATCGCTACGCGCGTCTGGCCGTTCGGCACAGTGTGCGCACCGGGCTGGAGGAGTACGGCGACGACTTCGCGCTCGTTCCCGTCGAGTACGATCACTCAGCCGACGAGATCGCCTGGGTCGACGAAGACGAGGTCGATGACAGCCTCGTCGAGGTCTATCAGGCCGCCACCGAAGCGATCGACATTATTCCGGATGCGAATGCGGATGCCGAGCAGACGCCCGGCGTGGAAACGGCGGACGGTCCTGTCGAGAAGTGAGTATCGGCGGCGAGGGGCCGGAGCGCGAGCCCGGCCCCTCGCCGTGTGATTAGTCGATCTCGATGGTGAACGTCGAGGTCGTGTTCTCGATGTCCTTGTGGTTTCCCGACATCGTCAGGTTGTGGAAGGTCACCGAGCCGACCGCGGGTCCCTGACCCGGCTCCGGCATGGGGTTGGCCCAGATACCGTAACCGGACCTGTCGTCGAACTGGTCACCGCTCTTGGTCGCTCCCGTGATCGACACGTCGGTGAAGACCGTGTTCTCGAACGCGTTCTGCGGCTGCGAGCCGACATAGTTCGTCTGGAACATGATCCCCGAATACGTCGGGTCGATGATGTCGAGGTTGCTCACGCGGATGTTCGTGAACGACTTCGACGCCGAGAACATCCACACCGCCGGGAACACCTGCTCGCCCCAGAAGTGACCACCCGCGCGCCGGCATCCTCGCGATGAGCGGCGCCCGGGGCAACGCGATTCTCACGGATGTCACGATCAGCGGTTCCCGAGACGGCGATGTCCACAAAGAGCCGGGCTCGCAGTTCGTGTTCAACGAACAGTAGGGAAGGAGAGCGGTAACGAAGCCTCCGGGACGATGCGGTCACCCGCCGCATCGTCCCGGAGGCTTCGTGGATTTCTGGCATGAACTCTTGACACGGCATCCGCCCCGTCGTAACGTACAACCAAATGGTTGCACAATCTGAACTGAGTGAGATGGAGATCGACCGTGTCTTCCACGCACTGGCGACGGCGACACGGCGTGACATCCTGCGCCGCACGATCGGCGAAGAGCAGTCGGTGTCGATCCTTGCGGGCGACTACGAGATGTCCTTCGCCGCGGTGCAGAAGCACGTCGCCGTCCTCGAGGCCGCCGGCCTTATCATCAAACGCGCTGAGGGACGCGAGCGGCTGGTCCGCGCGAATCCCGAGATGATCGCGCGCGCCCGGGCGCTCTTGGCCCGCTACGAAGAGCTCTGGCGGGCCCGCATCTCCCGCCTCGACGACCTGCTCGCCTCCGATGCGCCGCACAACAACAAGCACGACGAAGGAGTCTGACATGCCTGTCACCGATGTCACCACCGACCCGCAGAACCTCACCATGACCTTGACCGCCGAGTTCACCGCCCCGGTCGAGCGCGTCTGGCACGCGTTCACCACGCCCAGCCAGCTCGAGCGCTTCTGGGGCCCTCCCGGCTGGCCGTCCACCTTCCGCGAGTTCGACCTCACCGTCGGCGGGCGTGCGCAGTACTTCATGACGAGCCCGCGCGGCGAGAAGTCGTCGGGGTCGTGGGAGTTCATCTCGATCGACGAGCCCCGCGGCTTCGAGGTCATCGACTCGTTCGTCGACGAGGCCGGCACACCTCTCGACGGATTCCCCGCGATGCGGATGACGTTCTCGTTCGAAGAGACCGCAGACGGGTCGCGCATGGTCAACACCAGCTACTTCGACAGTGCCGAGGCGCTGGAGCAGGTTGTCGCCATGGGCGCGGTTGACGGCTCGACGATGGCGATGGACCAGCTGGATGCCGTGCTGCAAGACCTGCGCGCATACGCCGAAGGCAAAGGTACCCGCGTCGAGCTGCTCGACGACACGCACGTGCGCATCACACGCCTGGTGAACGGGCCGCGCGACCTCGTCTGGCGCGCGCACCACGAACCCGACCTGATCCGGCAGTGGATGCTCGGCCCCGACGGGTGGGAGATGACCGAGTGCGTCGTGTCGACCACGGTCGGCGAGAGCTACCGAAACTCGTGGGCGCCGGTCGGCGACACCGAGGGTGAGCCGTTCGGCTTCGAGGGCGAAGTGCTGCTCATTGATGAGCCCCGCCGTGCCGTCACCACCGAGCGGATGCAGGGTCAGCCCGTCGAGACCGTCAACGACCTGAACCTCTACGAGGAAGACGGCGCGACCCTGGTCACGGTGCTGATCGAGTACCCCGACAAGGAGACGCGCGACATGATCCTCGCCACCGGCATGGCCGACGGAATGGAGGAGTCGTTCGCGCGACTTGAGCGCGAGGTGCTGGACGCCGCGCGTTCATAACTCCGCAACGGATGCGCGTTCTTGCTGAGTTATGCGTGCTGCTGCGCACGAATGAGTGCTGGTCGGATCAGCGCGATGGCGACCAGAGTCGGTACTGCGAGGGCGATGGCGAGGCCGACGTTGCCCGCAACACTCAGTCCAAGGCCGCCCAGGAACGCCCCCGCGAACACCCCGAGGCTCATTCCTGCGGCGTTGATGCTGTAGGCGGGGGTCGTCAGCTCGCCGCCGCTGTGCGCGATGAGCGTCGTCACCTGTGCGGCCACGACGGCGTGACCGAAACCCATCACGACCGTGGCGATGAGCGCCACAGCGAGCGAGTCGGTCAGGAACACGCCGAGAACCGCTGCGGCGGCCGCCGTGAGCCCGCCGACCAGGAGAGCACCGTGCGCATGTGAAACGCGCGCCCACCGCCCGGCGAGGAAGTTTCCGGTGAAGAACGATGCGCCGCTCAGCGTCCAGACGAGAGTGAAGAGCACAGCATCCAGCCCGTGCCGCTCATGGAACTGTGCCGCGAGAAACGCGAGGTAACCCATGAACGACGTCGTGCGAAGGGAAGCGATTCCGATGAGCGCCAGCAGATCGCGTCGGCCGCGAAGTCGGCGGAATGCCTCTCCATAGCGGAGGGGTCGCGGGACAGAAACGTCTGCCCTGCCCTTGCGCAGAAACAGGATGCCGGCGGTCGCCGCAAGTGCGGACGTGATCCACAGCGCACCGTGCCACCCCTGCCACAGACCGATGACGCCGATCACCGGCGCGGCGAGCACCGCCGCGAGAGACTGCGTGGCCGTGACCAGGGTTGCCGCTCGACCGGCGTCGCCCGGGTCGGAGTAAGCGGTGGTCGCGATCCTCAGCAGCGCCGGGGTGAGCATTGCTGTCGCTGCGCCGACGCCCACGCAGAACGCGACGATCGACCAGACGGCGTCGAGCGTGCCGACAAGACTGCTGACAGCGAGGATGCCGAGACCGGATGCTGTCACGCGCGACGCCGACCATTGAGCGACCAGCGGGGCCAGTACGACTCCGACTGCCAGGGCGGCGACGCCGCCGAGTCCGCGAAGCGTGCCGACGAGCGCCGGACCCGTCCGCGTGTCATCCGCGATGGGGATGAGGAACGTGGAGTAGATCGTGAAGGGCAGCAGGCTGATGATCGCCGCGACGATCATGGGCCAGATCGTGCGAACGATCCGTCGGTCCGGGGTACCCGGCACGGTCAGCGGGTGGCTGCGAACTCGCGCAGGTACTCGGCGAAGCTCTCGAGACCGTCGATGTTGCGCGGGCTGGAGATGGCCTCGTTGTAGTCGAGCACGTAGAAGTCGTCGTTCATCACGGCGGGCAGAGTGGCGGTCACGGGGTTGCTCTTCAGGAACGCGATCTTCTCCTCGGCGGGCTGATCCTGGTACTCGAGGATGATGATCACCTCGGGCTCAGCGTCGACCACGGCTTCCCAGCTGGCTTCGGTCCATCGTGCTTCGACGTCGCCGAAGATGTTCTCACCACCCGCATAGCGGATGATGTCTGTCGGTGGCACCTGGCTTGCGGCGGTGAACGGCTTGTCGGTGCCGAAATCGTAGAGGAACACCTTGATCGGGTCGCCTTCGGGTGCTTCCTCCTGCACGGTTGCAACCCGCGCCTTGTACTCCGCGATCAGCTCAGCGGCGCGCTCCTCGACGCCGAAGATCTGACCCAGCCGCTCGAGGTCGGAGTACAGTCCCTCGAACGGGGTGTGCTGCTCGGGGAAGCCCGGATAGTTGAAGCACGACTCCGAGTGCATGAAGCTCTGAATGCCGAGAGTGTCGAGTATCTCGGGTGTGATCCCGCGGGAATCGGAGAAGCCCGAGTTCCATCCGGCCACGACGAAGTCGGCATTGGCGTCGACGACGAGCTCGCGGTTGAGCAGGTCGTCTGAGAGGAGCTCCACCTTTTCGTAGTCCGCCGCCCACGGGGACTCGCTCACCGGAGGGTTCGCCGGTGGCATCACATATCCCAGAACGTGGTCGGTCAGACCGAGGGCGAACATCTTGTCGGCGCTGCCTCCCTCGTACACGACTGCGCGCTGCGGCGTCGTGTACTCGACCGGCTCGCCGCAGCGATCCACCGTCGTCGTCGAGGCATTCACGGGTGAATCGGATGCGTCGACCTGAACGGTTCCGCAACCGCTCAGCAGTAGCGCTCCGATGATCGTCGCCGGCAGCGCCGCCCGGCGAAACACGCCCGGTGTGGTCTTCGTCATGGTGTCTTCCCTTTCACAGGCCGCGGAGCGGCCGTTTGTTCTCGCCGGTGCGGCCGACGGCTGTCGAGTTCGAAGAGGATCTGCGGATCGCCTGTGATCGGATGCTGCACGACGGTCACGTCGACGCCGAAGACCTCGGAGATCAGGGTGGTGGTCAGCACTTCATCGGGCGATCCCGCAGCGATGAGGCGTCCTTCGCTCAGCACGCCGAGCCGGTCGCAGGTGGCGGCGGCGAGATTGAGATCGTGCAGGACGACGACGATCGTCAGGCCGCTGCCGCGCAGATACCGCAGCAGCTCTATCTGGTGGCGGATGTCCAGGTGGTTCGTCGGCTCGTCGAGCACCAGGATGCTGGTTTGCTGAACGATCGCACGCGCCACCAGAACGCGCTGCTTCTCGCCGCCGGAGAGCTCCAGGATTCCACGGCGTGCGAGGTGGGCGACATCCATCTGCTCCAGGGCTCGCGCGCACAGATCGCGCTCGGCGGATGTCAGCGGCTGGTTGCCCCGTTTATGCGGCGTGCGACCGAGGGCGACGACCTCCTCCACCGTGAAGTCGAAATCCGCACTGCTCTCCTGTGTGAGTGCGGCCACGCGCTGCGCGCTTGCTCGCAGGGGCATGTGCCAGATGTCATCGCCGTCGATCCGCACCGCGCCGCCTGTGGGTTGCAATGCGCGGTAGACACACCGCAGGGCGGTGGATTTTCCTGAGCCGTTCGGCCCGACGAGCCCGATCACCTCGCCGTCGGCAGCAGTGAGGTTGAGCCGATGGACGAGATCGCGACCGTCGACGCCGACCGTCAGGTCGTCGATGTGAAGCTCCATCATCGTCCTCCGAAGACGTATCCGCGCCGGCGCATCAGGTAGATGAACACCGGCACGCCGATGATGGCGGTGAGCACACCGAGCGGAAGCTCGCGCGGCGCGACCATCGTGCGGGCGAGCAGATCGACCCAGACCATCAGGATCGCACCGAGGAACGGAGCGATCAGCAGCAGCCGGGCGTGCGTTGCGCCGATGATCATGCGGGTGATGTGCGGGATCACGAGCCCGACGAATCCGATGGTTCCGCTGACGGCGACCATCGCGCCGGTCATCAACGCCGTCACGACGAAGAGCGACTTGCGAGCTCGCGTGGCGTCGATTCCCAGGCTCGCGGCGCTCTCATCGCCCAGTGCGAGCACGTCGAGGATGCGGCTGCGCCGTCCGAGCACGAGCAGCCCGGCGACGATGAAGATGACGACGACCGGCAGGGATCCCCACGTGGCCGCGCCGAAGGAGCCCATCGTCCAGAACAGAACGGTGCCGGTCGCCTCACTCGTCGGAGCGAAGTAGATCATGACGCTCATCACCGCCTGGAAGCCGAAGGAGAGCGCGACACCGGTGAGCACAAGGCGCAGGGGGCTGACGCCGAGCCGGCCGGCGGCGATCAGATACACCAGTGCCGTGGCGCCAAGCGCGCCGAGGAAAGCGCCGACCGAGACGGCGTAGATGCCCAGTGCCGACAACGCGCCGAAGAGAGAGACGGCGACAGCGCCGACGGATGCTCCGGATGAGACTCCGAGAATGTAGGGGTCAGCGAGTGCGTTGCGCACCAGCGCCTGGATCGCGACGCCGATCCCGGCCAGTCCTGCGCCGACGATGGCCGCCAGCAGCACACGCGGTGTGCGGATCTGCCAGATGATCTGATACCGGGTGACGTCGTCGGCGCTGATCGTGCCTGCTGTGGCAGAAGTCCACAGGTACCGGACGGTGTCCGCCGGTGGTACGACCGCCGAGCCGAGTCCGATGGCGACGAGGATCGACGCGATGAGCACCACAGCGAGAGCTGTGACCAGCGCTGCTGCTCTTCGGCCTCGGCGAACGACGTGCCCAGCAGCGGCCGTGGCGCGTGCGGGATCGTCCCGCGCGTCGCGGAGGCTTCTAAGCATAACGATAATCATTCTCAATAAAAGGTGCGAAATCAAATCGACGCGCTCGCCGGCGGTGTCAGATCAGTCGCCGCAGGGCGTCTTCCAGCGAGATGCCCTGCGCGTCGGCACGGTCGCGCAGCCGGGCATGCTCGTCGGGCGTGAGCGCGAGGTGCAACGCGATCGGAGCCGCGGCAGGGGGTGTGCCCAGACCGTCGAGAAGATCGGATGCCTCGGCCCACAGCGGCTCGGTCGCTGAGCCTGTCGAAGCGTCCGGGACGCCACCACGCCGGAACCCCGGCCCGCGCCGGGGCTCCACCTTCTGCTGGTACGCCTTCGCCGCCGCGTTCGCCCGTGCGTCGGCGGCCTCGTTCAGGTCGTGGCCGGCATGCCCCTTGACCCAGGCGAACTTCACGTCGCGGTCCTGCATCGCGGCATCCAGCGACTCCATGAGATCGCGGTTCAGCACCGGGGAACCGTCGGCTTTGCGCCAGCCGCGGCGCTTCCAACCGGGCATCCATTTGGTGATCGAGTCGATCACGTATTTGCTGTCGCACATGATCAGAAGCGATTCGTTGGTACCGGCGGTCGCGAGCAGCAACTCGAGCACGGCTCGCAGCTCACCCTGGTTGTTGGTGCCGTGCGACGATCCGCCAGCAGCCCAGTTGTCGTCGTCGATGTACCAGGCCCACCCGTTCGGTCCGGGGTTTCCGAGGGCAGAGCCGTCTGCGGCGGCGGTGATGGTCATGTTTCAACCGTAATGCGGTCACGGCATGACGCAGCGCTCACGCCCGACGGAAGGTGTAGTACCCGATCACGGCACCGTGATTGACGACACCTTCGCCCGTACCGAAGATGCGTGATGATGTGGTCGCACCGCTTTCGACGAACGTGTAGCCGGTGTGCTCCAGCCGCCAGCCGTGCTTCTCGATCTCGCTGAGAAAATAACCCACGCTCTCATCGTTCGAGACGGTGTTTCCGGCCGAACCCCACGACGACTGCTCGCCCGTGAGCATGCTGACATCGAGCTGGATGTGCAGCAGCGCGTCGCCACGCTCGTGCGCTCCCTGGGCGACCTGCAGCAGTCTCGATGCTTCCTCTGCGGTGGGCATTATTCGTCGTCCTCCGGTTCGCGGTTCTCGATGCTCACAGCATCCGGTGCGGGCGGAGCGACGGGGAACACAATCGAGCTCACCGGTCCGCCCAGGCCCACCGAGAGCGGGTCAACAGTTGGCCTATGATCGAGGGTCTCGACGCCATCGTCGTCTCGCGGCTCAGACGGCAGACCTGCCCAATCCTGCTGGTCATGCTTGGGTCCCTGCTGAAACAATCCCATATGACCAGTCTCTCTCAGAAGTCTGCAATGACGAGCTTCTTCATCTCCAGCATCCGATCGTAAGCACCGGGGCGGGCCATCAACTCGCCCATGTTCTCCGGGACGATCTGCCAGCTGACACCGTACCGATCGGCGAGCCACCCGCACTGTTCGGCGGCCGAGTCCATCATCGAGAACCACTGACCGGCCAGCTGGAACTCCCCGAACATCACGCTGCCGGCATCGGCGGGCCCGGCGAACATCAGCTGCGGGATGACGAACGGGCGCGGATCGCCCTCGGGGTCGGTGAGCATCAGCTGCCAGTTCACCCCGTAGCGATCCTGAACCCAGCCGTAGCGGGGGCTGAACGGGTACTCGACGAGCGCCATCAGCACCTGTCCGCCGTCGGTTAATCCGGCCCACACCTCGTTCAGCCGCGCGCGGGCGGCGTCGACGTCACCGCCGAAGAAGAGCGGATCGAAGTTCAGCATGAACGAGATCGACGGGTTCGGCCGGAACTCGTCCCCGGCGTTGATCAGCGTCATGAGGTACCCGTCGATGACGAGATCGACAGTGAGCACCTTGCCGGCGAAGTCGCTCTGCCACGTTGGCAGCTCGGCCGGATAGTGTGCGCCGACGATGCTCGTCGCTCCCTGGAAGACGGATGTGTAGTACTCACCGGCTTCCTCCGCGTTCCTGTCGAACCAGAGGTTCGGGATGATCTTCTGCTGAGTGTTCGTCATTGCTCGCTCCGCAAACGTCGGCGTCTGTTCATCCAGCGTGCGCTCATCGAACGCAGAGCGCAAAAGTCGTAGTCTGGGGCGATGGCTTCGCTCACAATCTTCGGAATCTTGTGGAGTTCCTGGCTCGGCACGCTCATCGCCGCGGTCGTGGCAGTGGTCATCGCCGTGGCGATCGTGTTCGTCGTGCGTCTGATCGCCGGGCGCGCGCACGGGCGATCAGCCTGGATAGCCGATCTTGAACGCCGCATCCGCATGCCCGGTATGACCCTGGCGTTCATCATTGCGGCGTGGATCGTCTGCGCTTCGACAGCGCCGCGGGCACTGTCGTGGTGGCCGATATTGGAGCGCATCTTCCTGATCGCGATGGTGCTGGTGTGCGCCTGGCTGCTGTCGGTCCTCGTGACGTTCGGGTTCGAGCGCCTGATGAAGTACGACGCGCGGATCGATGCGACCAGTACCGAGGCCCGGCGTCGGCGCACGCAGTTGACCGTGCTGAACCGTCTGGCTGTGGTGATCATCGCTGTTCTCGCGGTCGGTGCGGTGCTGTTCAGCTTCCCTGAGGTGCGCGCGATCGGAACGAGCATCCTGGCATCCGCCGGTGTCGTCAGCATCATCGCCGGTCTTGCCGCACAGTCGACCCTCGGCAACCTCATCGCCGGGATCCAGGTGGCTTTCACCGACTCGATCCGTGTCGGCGATGTCGTCGTGATCGAGGGCGAGTGGGGGACGATCGGCGAGATCAACCTCTCCTATGTCGTCGTCTACATCTGGGACGAGCGGCGTCTCATCATCCCCTGCACGTACTTCACCGCGAACCCCGTCGAGACGTGGACACGTCGGTCGGAGAAGATTCTCGGCACCGTCTTCATGGATCTCGACTGGCGCGTGCCGATCGACGAGGTGCGCCAGAAGTTCATGGAGATCATCGAAGCGTCGGATGCCTGGGACGGCCGCTCCGCGAACGTCCTCGTCACCGGATCCGAGGGCGGCTATGTCACCGTGCGCTTCAAGATCTCGGCGAAGAACTCCGACGACCAGTGGGATCTGCGGTGTCTCGTGCGCGAGAAGATCATCACCTGGCTGCAGCAGGAACACCCCGAGGCGCTGCCGGTCACGCGCGTGGCGATGGAACAGTCCGCGCAGACTGCACGACAGGGCGACGAGGCGGCCGCTCAGTCCTGAGCGGCGTCGCGCACCGCCTCGACGAGGTCACGCCACGGTCCGGCCAGTTCGTGGTCGGGAACCTCGCGTTCTCGCCGGTCGGCCGGCGTGTGGGCACGGATGCTCCACACATAGCGGTCTGCGCCTGAGGTCTGCTCGCCCGGGGCATCCCACGGGCACTGCTCGATCAGCGCCACCCAGCGCGCTGCCTCATCGTAGGGCGGTGCGACCTGCCATTGGCGACGGATGCCGCCGACACCACCGGTGCGGACGATGACGACCACGACCTGTGGGGCGTAGCCGGAGGAGCTATTCGGTCGGGCGGGATCGTTCATGGTCATACACTCCCACGCTCGCCCACGCTTTTCGAGTGGCTGTCGCGGTCTCGTCATCGACAGCGGCGGCGACCGTCGCATCCGCGAAATCGGTGAACGTCGCGGTGCTTGGCAGGCCACCGGTGAGTGCGCGGTACCAGGTGAGGCCGGCCCGCTCCCACGCGTTGCCGCCCAGAGCCGTCGCTGTGAGCGCGAACGCACGGTTCGGGATGCCGGAGTTGATGTGCACTCCACCGTTGTCTTCTGTCGTCTGCACGAAGTCATCCATGTGCGCGGGCTGCGGGTCACGGCCGAGCTCGTCGTCGTCATAGGCCGTGCCGGGCTCGAGCATGGAACGAAGGGCTGTGCCCTGCACCTCGTCGGTGAAGATGCCGGCGCCGATCAGCCAGGTCGCCTCGTCTGCGCTCTGCCCTGCGGCGTACTGCTCGGTGAGCGCGCCGAAGACGTCGGCGATCGATTCGTTCAGCGCGCCCGGCTGCCCCTGATATTCGAGGTTCGCGGTGTGCTGGATGACCCCGTGCGCGAGCTCATGGCCGATCACGCTGATCGATCCGGTGAAACCGCGGAACACCTCGCCGTCGCCGTCGCCGAAGACCATGCGCTCGCCGTCCCAGAAGGCGTTGTCGTAGTCGACGCCGTAGTGCACGGTCGCGTCGAGCTGAGCGCCCGCGCCGTCGAGAGAGTTGCGTTCGAACGCTGACAGCATCATCTCGAACGTTGCGCCCAGCCCGTCGAAAGCCTCGTTGACGGCCGCGTCGTCGACCGCGGGCTCGCCCTCGGCGCGAACGACGACGCCGGGCAGCGTCTCGCTGTTCTCCGCATCGCTGATCGTGCGGTTCGGCGCATCCGTCAGCTCGGCGACGAGATCGCCGTGTTCATCGATCGACAGGTTGATGCGGGCGCGGAACTGCGGGCGACCTGCGAGCAGCGTCTGACGGGCGGCATCCGCAGCCCGCGTGAATCGACCCGACTGAGCAATGCGGGCGAGCAGATACGCGGGAATGATGCTGTGTGCTGCTGCGCTGTGGTCCATGCCGCCGACGATACGCGGGGGAGCCGACACTGTCACGGGAACTGTTGTTGAACAGCGCTCTCATCCCACTCGCGTAAAATCAGCCCAATGACCGATGCGCCCGCCGACAGCCCCGACCTCGGCGACGGCCTCGACCCCGACGACCTCGCCACGACGCTGCGGGTGCTCGCGTCGATGGACCAGATCAGCGAGCAGCATCCGGACTACATCGCTGTGCGCCGGGCGACTGCCGCGATGTTCAAGGCTGTCAAGCGCGTGCGCAGGCGTGAGATCCGCGATGCGATCGCCGCAGCCGACAGGGCGGTCGTCGCCAATACCGCCACCGGCGCGGCCGATCGCATCGACGATGAGACCCGCGGTGCCGACCTGCAGACACAGACGGATGCTCCGACCGCCGGAACCCTCCTCAAACCGCGGAACTGCTACATCTGCAAGCAGCCGTACACCCAGGTCGATGCCTTCTACCACCAGCTGTGTCCGGACTGCGCGCGCTACAGTCACGGCAAACGCAACGCCCGCACCGACCTGACCGGGCGCCGAGCCCTGCTCACGGGCGGACGCGCGAAGATCGGCATGCACATCGCCCTGCGGCTGCTTCGAGACGGCGCGCACCTGACGATCACCACGCGCTTCCCGCGGGACGCCGTACGCCGCTTCTCGTCACTGCCCGATTCTGCCGACTGGCTGCACCGCCTGCGCGTCGTCGGCATCGACCTGCGTGACCCGGCGCAGGTGATCGGCCTCGCCGACTCGGTCGCGGGGCAGGGCCCGCTCGACATCCTCATCAACAACGCAGCCCAGACCGTCCGGCGCTCGCCGGGTGCGTACTCGCTGCTGGCGGATGCCGAGATGCAGCCCCTGCCCGAAGGGCCGCTGCCCGAGATGGAGACGTTCGGGCACACGGTCGATCCGCATCCGCAGGCGCTGCAGGCCTCTGTCGATTCGAATCCGCTCCTGTCGGTGGCTTCCCTCGGCGGCACCGTCGCCGAGCAGGGCGGGCAGGCGCTCACAGCCGAAGATCTCGCTCGTCTCGCGATGGCTCCGGGATCCTCGTCGCTCGCGAAGCACGCTGACGGGTCGGCGATCGACGCGGGTGGGCTCGTGCCCGACATCGACCATGTCAACAGCTGGGTGCAGTCGGTCGATCAGGTCGACCCGCTCGAGATGCTCGAAGTGCAG
This sequence comes from Microbacterium sp., assembly GCF_029263575.1. Taxonomy (GTDB): domain Bacteria; phylum Actinomycetota; class Actinomycetes; order Actinomycetales; family Microbacteriaceae; genus Microbacterium. The sequence goes on from NZ_JAJUFV010000008.1 coordinate 15,247, forward strand.
CTGGCGAACACCACGGCGCCGTTCTTGCTGATCAGCAGATTGCGGGCGTCGATGCGCGCGTCGGATGCTCGCCGCAAGTACATCGTGAACGTCTCGGCCATGGAGGGGCAGTTTTCGCGCCGATACAAGGGGCCGGGGCATCCGCACACCAACATGGCCAAGGCCGCGCTCAACATGCTCACCCGCACCAGCGCCGGTGAGATGCTCGAGGCCGACGGCATTCTCATGACCGCCGTCGACACCGGCTGGATCACCGACGAGCGTCCGCATCACACCAAGGTGCGCCTGGCCGAGGAGGGCTTTCACGCACCGCTCGACCTGGTCGACGGGGCCGCCCGCGTGTACGACCCGATCGTGCAGGGTGAGCTCGGCGTCGACCAGTACGGGGTGTTCCTGAAGGATTACAAGCCGAACCCGTGGTGAGCTCGCAGCCGCCTGCCCCGCCCGCCCCGTGCTCGTCCCGCCCGCCCCGTGCTCGTCCCGCCCGCCCCGATCTGCGGACGATGTCCCGATCTGCCGATGAATTCGGCAGAAACCTCGGCAGATCGTTACGGGGTCCGCAGATCGGGCAGGCTCAGCCCGGCAGTCGCACGGCGACGATCAGCCCGCCGCCGTCGCGCGGGGTAAGCTCCAGCACTCCGCCGTGCGCTCGCACGATCGCCTCGCCGATCGCGAGCCCCAGTCCGTTGCCGACGTGATCCGCACCCCGTGATCGTCCGGCGCCGCGCTGGAACGGCTCGGCGAGCGTGGCCACGAGATCCGGCGCGAGCACGTCGCCGGTGTTCTGCACCGTCAGGATGCCGGCGTCCGCGACGGCCTCGGTGCTAACGGTCACCTCGCCGCCGGGCAGGTTGTGGACGATCGCGTTGTGAACGAGGTTCACGACCAGCTGCTGGAGCAGCGCGGGCGACCCCGGAACGACCGACATCGCGCCGTCGAGCGCGATCGAGACCCCGCGTCGTTCGGCGAGCGGGTGCAGCGTCTCGGCGGCCTCTTCGGCGAGGAGCGAGAGGTCGACCGGCTCCCGCTCGAACTCTCCACGGTCGGCGCGAGAGAGCAGCAGCAGCGCCTCGGTGAGTGCGATCGCCCGCGAGTTCACGGACTGCAGGCGGTCGACAAGCACATCGACATCGCGGTCCGGGTCGTCGCGCGCGACCTCGAGCATCGCCTGAGACACCGCGAGCGGTGTGCGCAGCTCGTGCGAGGCGTTCGCTGCGAACCGTCGCTGCTCATCGATGTGCCGTTCGAGGCGCTCGAGCATGGTGTCGAAGACGTCGGCGAGGTCCCGGAACTCGTCGCGGGGACCGTTCAGTCGGATGCGGTGCGATAGCGAGCCCTCGGATGCGAGCCTCGCCGCCTCATTGATGCGGTTCAGAGGCGCCAGCATCCGTCCGGCCAGGAACCATCCGCCGACGAGGCCGAGAGCGAGCAGGAAGATCAGCGCCCAGATCGCCCGCGGCATGAACGCGCGCATCAGGTCGCCGCGGTTCGGCACGAAACCCGCGATCGTCCGGATATTCTCGTCCGGCACGTAACGCAGCAGGAACAGATTCACGACCGCCAGCAGCAGAACCCCGGCCACCACGAGGAAGCCGGCGTAGCTGAGTGTGAGCCGCCACCGCGCGCTGATACCGCGTCGCCTACGCATCGGCAGCATCCGCGTCGATCCGGTATCCGACGCCGGGAACCGTCGCGATCACCCACGGCTCGCCGAGGCGCTTGCGCAGGGCCGAGACCGTGATGCGGACGGCGTTCGTGAACGGGTCGGCGTTCTCATCCCAGGCGCGCTCGAGCAGCTCCTCTGCGCTGACGACGCCGCCGGCGGCGTCCATCAGCACCTCCAGCACCGCGAACTGCTTGCGAGTGAGCGCGACGTAGCGTCCGTCGCGGAAGACCTCGCGGCGGAACGGATCCAGCCGGCTCGTCGCCGGACGGCCCCGGCACATCCCGGTCGAGCACGGCGATGTCGTACGCGTTGATGCTCAGCAGCTCAAGCGCCGTGTCCCCGTCGTCCGCGATGTCTGCCGCGATCGCCTCGAGGCGAAGACCGTCGCGCACGGCCTCGGCGAGGTATGGTTCGTCCTCGACGATTAGCACACGCATGGCTGAATCCTACGCATGGACGCATGTCGGAAACGTATGAATTTCTGCATACGGCCGGGCAACACCCGCGCGAGTTCTCTGGGGGTATGAGCACCGCAACTCCCACTCGCACCGCCTGGCGACGCGTCGCCGTCGCACTCGTCCTGATCGCGTTCGTGCTGATCGTTGTCATCGCCGTGCAGCAGTCATTGGCCGCGGCATCCGCCATAGATCGTTCCGTTCCCGAATCAGGAGCCGAGACAGCGCCGGCCGGGTCCGTCTTCGCTCCGAGCGAGGCCGACGGCGTGATCATCGACGGAGACGAGCCCACCGTCTTCGACGTGGACAGGGCGGCGGTGAAGAACCTCGATCCTGCGCTGCTGGATGCTCTGCAGCGCGCCGCGACGGATGCCGCCGACGACGGTGTCGAATTCCGGCTGAACAGCGGCTGGCGGTCACCCGAGCTGCAGCAGCACACGCTCGACGAAGCCGTCGACGACTACGGCTCGACGGAGGAGGCTGCGCGCTGGGTCGCGACGCCGGAGACCTCGGCGCATGTGAGCGGCGATGCCGTCGACCTGGGTCCGTGGAGCGGTCTGGACTGGCTCGTCCAACACGGCTCCCGATACGGCCTCTGCCAGATCTATGGCAACGAACCCTGGCATTATGAGCTGCGACCGGATGCCGTCTCCGAGGGCTGCCCGCCGATGTACCGCGATCCGACGGAGGATCCGCGCACGGGTGGATGATCAATTGCGGGTCGGCGCCCCGAGCGACCGGGAGAGCTCTTGCGCAGCCTGGGCGACATAGGCGCCCAGACGATCGAGCTGGCCGCCGATGCGAGACTTCGGTGCGCTCACGTTGATGGCGGCGACGATATGGCCGGTGAAGTCGGTTATGGGAGCGGATGCCCCGACGACGCCGGCCTCGAGTTCTTCATCGAGAGTGGCGTAACCACGCTCGCGAATCCTGTGCAGTTCGGCAAGGAGAGAGTCGAAGTCGCTGACCACCGCTTTGCTCTCCGGTGGAGTCTCGAGCACGGCGAAGCCGGCGGCCGTCATCGCCGGGTTCAGTGGCCCGACGAGAGGTTCATCCCGGCCATGCTCCTCATACCAGCGGGTCAGCGATGAGCGATCCCAGTCGCTGATGAGCACTCGGCCCGACGGCGTGCGCCATGCGGCCGTCGTCACGCCCTCCCAGCCCGTGGTGCGAAACTCGTGCGGGCTGAGCTCGCTGAGCACCGTCAGTACATTGCCGCCGCGCAGCACGCACAGGTGAGTCGTCTCACGAGTCGACTGCGCGATGTTGCGCAGGTGTGCGCGCGCCTTGCTCGCCAGCGTTGCTTCTGTGGTTCTCGCCGCGATGGCGAACAGGCGGCTGCCCAGCCGGTAGTTCATCGTCGTCGCATCCCGCTCCACAAGCTCCGCATCGGACAGCGTCGCCATCGTCCGCGAGATCACTGCTTTGTCGCGACCGGTGAGTTGCGCGATGCGCATGACTCCGAGGCCATCACCAGCGACGGCCTCGTCGCTGCCCAGCCACTCAAGAATCTCGATGTCCCGCCCCAGCCCTGATGAGTTCCGGCGGGCGGCCCCTTCGGTAGGTGTCATCGGCTCAGCATAGCATCGTTGCCATATGTGCAACATGCGTTGTGAGAATGGCATCAGGTGTTCTACTCTGAACTCATCGTCATCTGGACGGTTCACTCAACGGTGAGAAAGGAGCCACTGTCCGTGTCAGGATTCGACCTCGACAACGTCACGACGGTCCTCGAACGCCGATGGGAAGACATCCTCGAGCTGGCAGTCGAGCATCTGCTCGTCGTCGCGCTCTCGCTGGGCATCGCGCTCGTCATCGGGGTGGTCCTCGGGCTCCTCGTCTGGAACCGTGCCACTCCGCGCGCAATCGCGATCACATCGGCATCTGTCGCGATCACCATTCCGTCCTTGGCCCTGCTCGCACTGCTCAGCCCGGTTCTTGGACTCGGCTGGGGCCCGACCATCGTCGCCCTCGTCTTCTATTCGCTGCTGCCGATCATCCGCAACACCGTCGTCGGACTCCGTGAGGTTCCCGCGCACATCCTCGAGTCCGCCACCGCGATGGGGATGAGTCGTCCGCGGGTGCTGCTCACCACCCAGCTGCCGCTCGCCTGGCCGGTGATCCTCACGGGAACCCGGGTTGCAGCTCAGCTCTCCCTCGGCATCGCTGCTATCGCCGCATACGTCGCCGGTCCCGGCCTCGGACAGTACATCTTCAAGGGACTCTCCTCGCTCGGTTCGAAGAACGCACTGAACTATGCGCTCGCCGGAACGGTGGGAGTCATCATCCTCGCGCTCCTCGTTGACGGAGCGTTCGTCCTCATCTCCCGCTACACGACCTCGAGGGGGCTCCGTGCCTGATCTCACCACCGCCACCGGCAGCGTCACCACCGACACCGGGTTCCTGTCCGCGATCTCGAAGAAGCAACGCGGCGTCTCGATCGAGCTGAGCGGTGTCACCAAGGTCTATCCCGGACAGGAGACTCCTGCGGTCGAGCACTTCTCGATGCGGATCGAGCCCGGCGAGCTCGTGATGTTCGTCGGTCCGAGCGGTTGCGGCAAGACCACGACGATGAAGATGGTCAATCGGATCATCGAGCCGACGAGCGGTTCCATTCGCATCGACGGCACCGACATCCTCTCGATGGATCCGAACCAGCTGCGTCGCCACATCGGCTACGTCATCCAGCAGATCGGACTCTTCCCGCATCTGACGATCGCCGAGAACATCGGCGTCGTACCGCGACTGCTCGGGTGGTCGAAGGCGAAGATCGCCGAGCGCGTCGACGAGCTGCTGCAGACCGTTCAGCTGGATCCCGGTCAGTTCGCGGCGCGCTATCCGAAGCAGCTCTCGGGCGGCCAGCAGCAGCGTGCCGGTGTCGCGCGTGCCCTCGCCGCCGACCCGCCGGTCATGCTCATGGACGAACCGTTCGGTGCGACCGACCCGATCACTCGAGAGAAGCTGCAGGCCGAGTTCCTGCGACTTCAGGCTGAGATCGGAAAGACGATCATCTTCGTCACCCACGACTTCGATGAGGCGATCAGGCTCGGCGATCGGATCGCCGTGCTCAGCGAGCGCTCTCACATCGAACAGTTCGACACACCCGCACGCATCCTTGCGAACCCGGCGAACGACTACGTCTCGTCTTTCATCGGCCAGGGTGCGGCCCTGAAGCGACTGGCTCTCATTCCTATCGCGGATGCACGGCTTCGGCCAGCATCGGACGGAGCCCCGCGGATCGGCGCCGATGAGTCGCTGCGCGACGCGCTCGATCTGCTCGTGCTCACCGGAGCAGCAGCGGTCAACGTCGTCGGTTCAGACGAGCGCGTGAAGGGGGCACTGGACAACGCCGCGATCTCGGCTGTACTCGCCGACGCGCCGGAGGTATCCGCCATCGAGGGAAGTCGCTGAGATGAGCGTCATCTCAGCGACCCAGGCGACGCCGGTCGCCACTCGACGCCGGTTCGGCGGTTCGTTCGCACGAGTGTCCGCCGCGCCGCTCATCGTCGGTGCCGTGCTCGTGCTCACCCTCGTGTGGGTGGCGACGATCCCGCTGGACTCGATCGAGCAGCGCACGCTCAATCCGGACTACATCCTCTCGCGCGTCGGCGAGCACCTGCTCCTGACTGCCGTGGCCTCAGCGCTGGTGGCCGTTCTCGCGATCCCGGCAGGCATCGGCGTGTACCGCAGCCGTTCGAAGATCGTGCACGCCATCGCCCTGGGCCTGGCGAACATCGGGCAGGCGACGCCCGCGGTCGGCGTGGTCATCCTGCTCGCGATCGTGTGGCAGACCGGATTCGCGACCGCGCTGGTGGCACTCGTCGCCTATTCGTTCCTTCCTGTGCTGCGCAACACGCTCGTCGGACTCGAGCAGGTGGATGCTGGCGTCAAGGAGGCCGCGCGCGGCATGGGCATGACGTCCGGTCAGGTGCTGCGTCGCATCGAGCTTCCGCTGGCGTCGCCGGTGATCCTCGCTGGACTGCGTACCGCTCTCGTCTTCTGCGTGGGCGTCGCGACCATCGCGACCTTCATCAATGCCGGGGGCCTGGGCGACATGATCGTCAACGGGCTGAAGCTGCAGCGCTTCCCCGTACTGCTGGTCGGCGCCGTCCTCGTGGCCGCTATCGCCGTGCTCATCGACTGGGTCGCCGGCCTCGTCGAAGAAGCCGTCCGCCCGCGCGGACTCTGAACTCGAACTTCCCTCCCGAATCACAGGCATCTCCCTTCCACACATCAAGGAGCAGTCATGAACAAGAAACTCACCACTGGGCTCGCGGTGCTCGCCACCGGGGCCGTCATTCTCACCGGATGCTCCGGCTCCGGCGGTTCCGCGAGTGTCAGCGATGAACTCGACGGACTGACCGGACAGGTCGGGTCGAAGGACTTCTCGGAGCAGTACATCCTCACGTACATCACCACCGAGCTCCTCAACGCGCACGGGGCTGACCTTGAAGCCAACGTGAAGCTGGTCGGCTCCGCGAACGTGCGACAGGCACTGGAGAACGACGACTTCATCGGGTACTGGGAGTACACCGGCACCTCCTGGATCACCTACAACGGCAACACCACGCCGGTGAAGGGTGCAGAAGCCCAGTTCGACGCCGTCAGGGAAGCGGATGCCGCCAAGGGCATCGCCTGGCTGGACCCGGCACCCCTCAACAACACCTATGCGTTCGCCGTTCGCGCCGACAAGGCCGAAGAACTCGGTGTGAAGACGATGAGTGATGTCGCGGCGCTGCCGGCCGAAGAGCAGACCTTCTGCATCGAGAGCGAATTCTCCACACGCGATGATGGCTGGCCCGGTCTCAAGGAGGCGTACAGCATCGACGTCCCCGACTCCCATGTCACGATGCTCGACACCGGCGTCATCTACACGGCGACGCAGAAGGGCGACGACTGCAATTTCGGCGAGGTCTTCCAGACCGATGGTCGCATCCCCGCGCTCGACCTGGTCGTGATGGAAGACGACGAGGAGTTCTTCCCCTCCTACCAGGGCGGCTTCACGATCCGTCAGGACGTCCTCGACGATTATCCCGAGATCGCCGACGTCATCGCCGAGATCTCGCCGCTGCTGACCACCGAGGAGATGCAGAAGCTCAATGCCCTCGTCGACGTCGACGGTGAAGACCCCGAAGACGTCGCGATCGACTGGCTCGAAGAGCAGGAGCTGATCTGATGACGGATGCACTTCAGCTCGGTGAGAGCTTCATCGGCGAAGGGGTGAACGCCGCACACATCAACAGTGTGTACGGCCCCCGCTCCGGCCCTGCCGGCACGGCATGGGCGACGGCTCTCGCCACGCCCAGCCCGGGTCACGTACCCTTCGTGGCGGTGCTCCGCCCCTCGCTTCCGGTCAAGCCGCTGACGCTGTTCGTCACCAAGGCCGCGCCCGCCGGAGACGAGCACGGCAACCACATCTGGGGCCCAGCGCAGGCCGGTGTCGCCGCCGGTGTCGCGGATGCAGTCGCAGAAGGAACGATCCCGGCCGACGCCGTCGACGACAACGTCGTGATAACCGCGGTCTGGGTCAATCCCGGGGCCGATGACGCAGATGCTGTCTACCGCAACAACCGCGAGGCGACCCGTACGGCGCTGCGCAACGGTGCCGACGGGCTTCCGTCCACCGACGACGTGCTCACCGCACGCTCCACACCGCACAACCCTTTCTACGCGGCCCCGGCCGACTGAGCACTGGAGAACTGATAAGCATGGTCACCACCCCGACGGTCGGGTTCATCGGCCTCGGCAGCATGGGTTCGGGCATGTCCTCGAACCTGCAGAAGGCGGGCTACCGACTCGTCGTGACGGATGTTCGCCCGGAGGCGGCGACCGCACTCCTCGCCGGCGGCGCGACCTGGGCGGCCACAGCCGCCGAGGTCGCCGCCGCCAGCGACATCGTCATCACCATGCTGCCGACCCCCCGCCATGTGACCGACGTCGTCACCGGCCCGGGCGGCATCCTCGAGGGGATCGCCGATGGCGGGACATGGATCGACATGTCCACGTCCATACCGGAGGTGGCCGATCGTGTTCGCACGGAGGAGGCGTCGCGCGGTCTGCGCATCCTGGATGCCCCGGTCAGCGGTATGGCCAAGGGCGCTGCGGCCGGCAAGCTGCAGATCTTCGTCGGCGGGGAAACCGAAGACGTCGAGCGCGTGCGACCTGTGCTGGAGGCCATGGGGGATCCCGAGAGGATCCTGCACGTCGGCCGACACGGTGCGGGGTACGCCGTGAAGCTCATGATCAACCAGTTGTGGTTCTCGCACCTCGTCGCGACAGCCGAGGTGCTCGCGGTCGGGGTGCGCGCCGGGGTCGACCTGGGAGTGCTGCGCGACTCGCTCATCGCGAGCCCGGCGAACAGCGCCTTCGTCGAGCACGATGTGCTCTCCATTCTCGAGAACAGCGACTACGACGAGGGCTTCGCGATCGCGCTCGCCTGCAAGGACCTCGGGCTCTCGATCGACCTGGCGCGCTCGGTCGGTGTGCCGGTCGAGCTCTCGTCCCTCGTCGAGCAGGTGTATCGCCGGGCGCGGGCGTCGTACGGCGACCGGGCGGGGGAGATGACGCCGTTCCGACTCTACGAGGACCTCATTCATTCGGAGCTCCGGCTCACGCCGGAACTCGCGCTCGCCGGAGCGGAGGGGCAGGAATGACCGTGGAAGCGGAGATCACCGACCCCGGTGAACGCGAACTGCTGGACCGGGTTCCGACCCAGCTGCTGCTGGGCGACGGATGGACGGATGCCGCGGGCGGAGCCCGCTTCGCCGTGACCGACCCGGCGACCGGTGCCGTGCTCGCCGAAGTGGCCGATGCGCAGCCGGAGGACGGTGAGCGCGCTCTCGCCGCTGCGGATGCTGCGCAGGCAAGCTGGGCCGCCACCCCGCCGCGGGAACGCGGTGAGATCCTGCGTCGTGCGTTCGAGCTCGTCACCGCGCGCGCCGAAGAGTTCGCGCTGCTGATGACGTTGGAGATGGGCAAGCCGCTGGCGGAATCCCGTGGGGAGGTCGCCTACGGAGCCGAGTTCCTGCGCTGGTTCTCGGAGGAGGCGCCGCGCATCTCCGGTCGGTTCGCGACTGCCCCGGACGGCAAGAGCCGTCTGGTCGTGCTGAAGGCCCCGGTGGGGCCGTCGCTGTTCATCACCCCGTGGAACTTCCCCCTGGCCATGGCCACCCGAAAGGTCGCACCGGCGATCGCGGCCGGCTGCACGATGGTGCTCAAGCCCGCCGCTCTCACACCGCTCACGGCTCTGCTGTTCGCCGACGTGCTGCGTGAGGCGGGGTTGCCCGATGGCGTGCTGACGGTCATCCCCACGACGAGGGCCGGTGCGGTGACAGGTCCGCTCATCCGCGACCCGCGGCTGCGCAAACTCTCGTTCACGGGCTCCACCGAGGTCGGTCGTCGCCTCATCGCGGACTCGGCTGAACAGGTGCTGCGCGTCTCGATGGAACTCGGCGGCAACGCGCCGTTCCTCGTCTTCGACGACGCGAACCTGGCGAAGGCCGTCGACGGCGCGGTGCTCGCGAAGATGCGCAATGGCGGGGAGGCCTGCGTCGCCGCGAACCGCTTCCTCGTGCAGCGGGGCATCGCAGCAGAATTCACCCGCCGGTTCACCGAGCGCATCGGCCGATTCCGCATCGGTCGTGGCACCGAGGACGGCACCACCATGGGCCCGCTCGTGGACGGCGCCACACGAGACAAGGTGGCACAGCTCGTGGATGGAGCGGTGGCCGACGGTGCACGGCTCGCGCTCGGCGGTCGCCGCGTGGACGGCGCCGGCTACTTCTACGAGCCGACGGTGCTCGCCGACGTCCCTGCGGACGCGACCATTCTCGGCGAGGAGATCTTCGGCCCGGTCGCACCCATCGTGGTGTTCGACACGGAGGAGGAGGCGATCGAGATCGCCAACAGCACACCGTTCGGGCTGGTCTCGTTCGCGTTCACCTCGGATCTCAACCGGGGCCTCCGGCTGGCTGAACGGCTGGACACCGGCATGTTCGGTCTGAACGCCGGGGTGGTGTCGAACCCGGCAGCGCCCTTCGGCGGCGTCAAACAGTCGGGACTGGGCCGTGAAGGCGGGTTCGAGGGAATCGAGGAGTATCTCGAGACCCGCTATGTGAACATCGCCGATCCGTTCGGACCGGAAGAGTAGCGACATGGACATCACCGATTTCTCGCTGGACCTGTTCTCGATCGATGGTCGAACTGCCGTGGTCACTGGCGGTAACACCGGCCTCGGCAGAGCCTTCAGTCTGGCGCTTGCGAAGGCCGGTGCGAACGTGTTCGTCGCTGGTCTGGCCGACGATGACGGAACGACCAGGCACCTGATCGAGTCGGAGGGGAGGGAGTACGCGTTCCTCGAAGCCGATATCTCGCAACGGGGTGTTCCCGCTGACGTGGTCGACGCCTGCGTGCAGCGATTCGGTTCGCTGGATGTGCTCGTCAATTCAGCCGGCATCGCCCTGCTCGACGATGTCGAGGCATTCGATCGTGACAAGTGGGATCCGATGATCGCGGTGAATCTCACCGCACCCTTCGAACTCGCGCACCAGGCGAGTCGCATCATGCGGCAACAGGGGCACGGCAAGATCATCAACATCGCGTCCCTGTTCGCCTTTCTCGGCGGTCAGCAGTCTCCGGCGTATGCAGCCACCAAGGCCGGAATCGTCGGCTTCACCAAGGCATACTGCGACGAACTGGCCGCGGACGGCATCCAGGTCAACGCCATCGCGCCCGGGTATTTCGCGACGGCCATCACTGCTGCGACTCGCTCGGATCCTGAGGCGAGCCGACGGATCCTCGAGCACATCCCCGCCGAGCGGTGGGGCGACCCTGCCGATCTGATGGGGGCGACCGTGTTCCTCGCCAGTCGCGCATCCGATTACGTCAACGGCCACGTGCTCGTCGTCGACGGCGGCTATCTGATCCGCTGACCTCCCCGCACCGCATCCCTACATCCCTGCTCAACCAAATCTGAAAGCGAAGGCCCTTCCCATGTCGGCATCACGATCCGCCCTCTCACGCGACGAGATCGTCACAGGCGTCACGTCCCTCCTCGGCCCGGACGCCGTCGACACCGATCCGCGTGAGCTTGAGCTCGCGAGCGTCGATCGGTTCAAGAAGTATCAATCGGTGCATGGCATCTTCGACGGACCGATCCCGGCAGTCATCGCCTATCCGCGCAGCACCGACGAGGTCGCCGCGCTCCTGCGGTTTGCGAACGAGAACCTGGTCAACGTCGTGCCGCGCACCGGACGCACCGCGACGGAGGGCGGACTGGAGACGGTCATCGAAGACACCATCGTTCTCGATGGATCACGGATGAACAGCATCCTCGACGTCAACGAAACCGATATGACCGTCACCGTGCAGTGCGGAGTTCCGTTGCAGCTGCTCGAGGATGAACTGCGCGAACGCGGCCTGACGACCGGTCACTCACCGCAGTCGAAGCCGCTCGCGCAATACGGCGGGCTGGTCGCGACGCGCTCTATCGGACAGTTCTCCACCTTGTACGGCGCGATCGAGGACATGGTTGTTGGGCTGGAGGCGGTCTTCCCCGACGGCACTGTGACCCGCATCAAGAACGTGCCGCGCCGTGCGGCCGGTCCTGACATCCGCCACATCGTCATCGGCAACGAGGGTGCGCTGTGTGTGATCACCGAGGTCACAGTGAAGATCTTCCCTTATCACCCGGAGAACACGCGCTTCTTCGGATTCCTCGTCGATGACTTCGAAGACGGTGTTGCAGCGCTGCGTGAGCTCGTCACCGCCGGGTACCGCCCTTCGGTGTGCCGTGTCTACTCGCCGGAGGACGCGAAGCAGCATTTCGCCCACTTCTACGAGGGCAAGAACGTCGTCATCCTTACCGCTGAAGGACCGGAGCCACTCGCCGCGGCGATCGCGACCGGCATCGAAGAGGCGTTCGGCGCGCGACCGCATCAGCGCGTGGACTCCGCGCACATCGAGAGCTGGTTCCAGGGTCTTAACTGGGGACAGGACAAGATCGAGGCCGAGAAAGAGGCGATGCTCCGGGACGCGCACCTCGGCTACACAACCGAGGTCTCGATCAACTGGTCCGGCGTCGGAGCGCTCTATCACGCCGTCATCGATCGCATCCGTACCGAGTATCCGCGCGCCGATCACCTCACCATGCTCGGGGCGCACTCATCGCACAGCTACCAGACGGGCACGAACCTCTATTTCGTGTACGACTACAACATCGACTGTGACCCGCGGGAGGAGATCGACCTCTACCACGTGCCGCTCAATGCGATCATCGTGGAAGAAGCACTCCGATTGGGAGGTTCCATGGTCCACCACCACGGCATCGGCAAGTACCGCACACCCTGGACGCGCGAAGAGCACGGATCGGCCTACCCGCTCCTCGAACGGCTCAAGCGAACGTTCGACCCGAACGGCGTGATGAACGCGGGCACCATCATCCCGCTCGAGCCGTGACCGAACGCCGATACGTCGTCGCGATCGACGGCGGTTCTCAGTCGACGAAGGTTCTCATCGTGGACGATACGGGGGTGGTTCACGCCTCAGCGCAGCGACGTCTGCGACCGACGGAGTCGCCGTTGCCGGGCCGAGTCGTACATCCCGACGATGACCTCTGGGACACGCTCGCCGACGCCTGCCGAGAAGCGCTCGCCGCCTTCGATGGTGACATCGGGCAGATCGTCGGAGTGGGGCTGTGCACGATCCGCTTCTGCCGGGTGCTGCTCGACGAACACGGACGTCTCGTCGAACCGGTGCTGAGCTGGATGGACGAGCGGGTGTCACGTGCGCACGAGCAGGATCCGAAGGTGCGGTACGTCACGACCTCGTCCGGGTATATCACGCACCGGCTCACCGGACACATGCGCGACAGCGTAGGCAACCAGCAGGGTGTCTGGCCCGTAGATCAGCAGAAATGGCGCTGGTCGGATGACCCCACTGCATATGAGCAGACCGGCATGCGACGCGAGCAACTCTTCGAACTCGTGCAGCCTGGCGCGCAGCTCGGTGCGATCACCGTACAGGCGGCGGAGGCGACCGGACTGCCGGCGGGCTTGGCTGTCTACGCCACCGCGAATGACAAGGCCGTCGAAGCGCTGGGATCCGGCTTGCGCGACGAGCGGCAGGTTCTGCTGTCTTTGGGCACCTACATCGCAGCAATGACGGTAGGCGATGAGCCGATATCCACAAACGAGGGCTATTGGACGAACTTTGCCGCGGAGCCTGGGCGATACCTCTACGAGAGCGGCGGGATTCGCCGCGGCATGTGGACCGTGAGTTGGTGGCGTGACCTTCTCGACGGTGGGGTCACCGACGATGGCCTCAATACCGGAGCCGAGGCCATCGCGCCGGGAAGCGACGGCTTGTTCGCTGTTCTCGACTGGCTTGCCCCGAGCGACGCGCCGTATCGTCGCGGGGCACTGTTGGGCTTCGATGGTCGTCAGGGACGGTTCCATGTCCATCGCGCGATCCTTGAGGGCATTGCACTGACGATGCGCACGCATATCGACGCGATGGAAGCGGCGCTGGGACGACGATTCGAGAGCGTGATCATCTCCGGTGGAGGGTCGCGCTCCGACCTGATGATGCGGATCGTCGCGGCTGTCGTGGAACGACCTGTACATCGAAACCGGCTGACGGATGCCGCGGGCTTGGGGGCAGCCATCGCCGCGTTCGTCGGAGCCGGTGTGCATCCGTCGTGGGCGACCGCGGTCGAAGCGACTGTGCGTGCCGCCGAAGAGTTCGAGCCGGATCCAGATCGGGCGAGCGCCTATCGGCCTGTGCGCGAGGCGTACGCGCTGATTCCCCGGCATCTGGATCCGCTGCTTGCAGCCTGGCAGCGGATCATGCCGCGAGTCGACTAACCGTTCGAGCCCGTACATCTCACGTGCCCGCGCGTGTGGGTGCGTGATAGACCTCGAAGAGCTCGCCGCGATCGTCGACCGGCCCGCCGCCTGAGCGATACTTCGGCCGTCACCGAAACGTCGTGCACCTAGCCTGGCGTCATGAACGATCATGAGTATGCCGCCACCGTCGCCTGGGCCGGATCGACCGCATCGGGCTATACGACGTACAGCCGTGAACACGACGTTCAATGGTCAGACGAAGTCGTCACGCTCAGCGCGGACGCGGCGTTCCGAGGTGATGCCTCGCTGCCCAACCCCGAGCAGCTTCTCGTCGCCGCAGCGAGTTCGTGCCAGCTTCTGTCCTTCCTCGCCGTCGCGTCTCTGGCCGGAGTCGACGTCGTCTCCTACCGGGATGATGCGACCGCGGTCATGCCGGCCGCCTCAACGCCGACGAGAATCACACGCATCGACCTCGCTCCCCGAATCGGTGTCAGGCGCGCGGATCCGGATGTCGTGCTCCGCCTCGTGCGGGAGGCGCATGATGGCTGCTACATCGCGAACTCCGTATCGGCGGATGTCGTCGTCACGCCGACCGTGGAAGTGCTGCCATGAACGATCTGTCGATTCCGGTGAGGGATGTCGCGGTCGACATCGCCCGAATCGGCGCCGTGCTCGGTGCGGCCGGCGTCGGGCTGGAAGGCGGCGGGGTATGGGCGGGTCAGGCGCACTACCTGGTGGTCGACGGGGATGCTGCGATCACCGCTCTCGACACGGCGGGGATTCGAGGGGCCAGGGCCGTGCCGGCGCTGTTAGTTCCGCTGCAGGCTGATGTTTCGGGCGAGCTCGGTCGTATGATGACCGTGCTGGCGGATGCCGGAATCGTCGTCACCGCCCAGTACAGCGACCATGAGAACCGCAAGGTCTTCGTGGTCGATGACCGCGAACGCGCCCGGGAGGCACTGAGATGAGCGAGCCGCTGCCGTCTGTGGAGGCACTCGGACAGGTGCTCGCCGAACCGCGGCGGCTGAGGATGCTGCAGGAGTTGCTCGGTGGCGTGCCGTTGCCCGCCGGGGCGCTCGCAGCCAGGATCGGCGTTGCGCCGTCGACGGTGAGCGGCCACCTGGCGCGGTTGCAGGAATCCGGACTGGTGCGCATCGAACAGCGCGGCCGCACACGGTACGCACGTTTAGCCGGCCCGGATGTCGCAGACGCGGTTGAGACGCTGCTGCGCATGACATCGGAGGATCCGGTTTCGTCCTGGTCGGGGAGCGACCGGCAACTGGCGATGCGCAGGGCCCGGTCGTGCTACGACCACCTCGCGGGCGATCTCGGGATCGCGCTGACAGATCTCTTCGTAGCGCGTCGCTGGATCGATTCCGATGTGGGCTCCGCCAGAGCCTCGATCGAGAATATCTCGCAGGCGCTCAGGTTGCGGCTTCAGATCTCCGAATCATCGCGGCCTCTCGTCCGGGGCTGCCCTGACTGGACGGCACGTCGGCCGCATCTTGCCGGTCGCCTCGGCGCCGCCATCCTTTCGGCGCTGCTTTCAGAGGACTGGCTCGCCCGGCGGCGCCACGACCGTGCGCTCAGGGTGACCGATCGCGGTCAGGAGCGATTCGCCGCGCTCGACCTCACATACTGACGATGCGGAGGGCCTCGACATTCGTAGGGCATCGGCGGATGCTGGGTGCATGGCAGTATTTACAGCGGACGGCGGGTTCGGCGTCGAACTCATCGAGCGGGAGCACAGCGGCTGGCGATCGCTTTGCGATGGCACCGGTGGCGACTTCTACGGCGACATCATGACTGCGGGTGGCGTCATGATCCTGGCGCACGGATTCGCCTTGACGCGCGCGGATGTCGTCGCATCGCTTGCGGATGCGCCGCCCTGGGAACGATACGAGATCGACAACGCGCGTGTCATCCCGATCGCCGAAGACGTGGCATCCGTCGTCTACACGGGCCGTGGCTTCCGCTCTGGAGAACCGCCGTTCGTCGCGCTGATGTCGAGCACCTACGTACGTGAGGACGGACGCTGGCGCCTCGCGATCTACCAGCAGACGCCCGTCCCTGCGACAGCCTCCGAGTGACGCCGTGGCTCACAGCCGATCCACTGCGGTGACGGTGACGACGGCCTCACCCGCCTCGTCGGATGCTGCGAGATCGATCGTCGCCGAGATGCCCCAGTCGTGGTCGCCGGCGGGGTCGTCCAGGATCTGACGTGCGGTCCACTCGCGCGGTCCCTCAGTCAGTAGAAGCAGCTGGGAACTGCGCGCATCCGGGCCGGTGAGGATCTCGTCGTGCTCGGCGAAGTACCCGTCGAGCGCGGTATCCCAGGCCCCGCCGCCGAACTCGACATCAAGCTCGGCCAGTGCGTCGACATCTTCGAGAGCTGCCAGCTGCACACGGCGGAACAGCTCGTTGCGCACGAGGGTCCGGAATGCTCGCACATTCGACGTGAGGCGCTTCGGGGCGGGCGGGACGATCGGTGCCTCGTCCTTCGACGCCTGAGCCTGTCGAAGGACGAGGAGCGCGTTGTCGGTGCCAGCTCGCAGCTCCTCCCACTCGTCCAGCAGCGAGGAGTCGACCTGCCGTACGAGCTCACCCAGCCACTCGATGAGATCGCGCAGGTCTTCGTTCTTCAGCTCCTCGGGGATCGTCTGCGATGCGGCGCGATACGCATCGGACAGGTAGCGCAGCACGACACCCTCTGAGCGCGCGATCTTGTAGAAGGCGACATATTCCCCGAACGACATGGCTCGTTCGTACATGTCGCGCACGACGGACTTCGGATGCAGCTCGAAGTCGCGAATCCACGGCTGCGCGGTGCTGTAGGTCTCGAACGCCTGGTCGAGCAGTTCCTCCAGCGGCTTCGGGTAGGTGATCTGCTCGAGCAGCTCCATGCGCTCCTCGTATTCGATGCCCCCACGCTTCATCTCGGCGACCGCATCCCCCCGCGCGAGGAACTCCTGCTGGCTGAGCACCGCACGGGGATCGTCGAGTGTGGATTCGACGATCGAGATCATGTCGAGAGCGAAGGTCGCGGCATCCGGGTCGAGCAGTTCGAACGCGGCAAGCGCGAACGGTGAAAGCGGCTGATTCAGCGCGAAGTTCGGCTGCAGAGCGACCGTGAGGCGGATCTCCCCGGCGGACGACTGCTCCACCACGCCTGATTCGAGAAGCGTCCGGTAGATCCCCAACGCGCGCAGCGCCAGCATCCGCTGCCGGGTCCGCGGCTCGTGGTTGTCATATACCAGCGCGCGCATATTCGCGAACACGTCTCCGCCGCGGGCGATGACGTTCAGCATCATGGCGCTCGTGATCTGCATGTGCGAGGTCAGCGTCTCCGGCTCGGCGTCCACGAGCTTGCGGAACGACGGCTCGCCCCATGAAACGAACCCGTCGGGAGCCTTCTTGCGAATCAGCTTGCGCTTCTTCTTCGGATCGTCGCCCGCCTTCTTGATCGCGGCGGCGTTTTCGGATTCATGCTCGGGCGCCTGGCACACGACGGTGCCGGCCGTGTCGTACCCGGCTCGCCCGGCGCGACCGGCGACCTGATGGAACTCGCGCGCATTGAGCTGCCGCATCCGGGTGCCGTCGAACTTCGTCAGCGCCGTCAGCAGCACCGTGCGGATCGGGACGTTGATGCCGACGCCGAGGGTGTCGGTGCCGCAGATGACGCGCAGCATCCCGCGCTGGGCGAGCTGTTCCACCAGACGCCGGTACTTCGGCAGCATCCCCGCGTGATGCACCCCGATGCCCGCCCGCAGGAACCGCGACAGCGTCTTACCGAACGCCGTCGTGAAACGGAACTCGCCGATCAGAGCGGCGATTTCATCCCGCTGCTCCCGGGAGGCGATCTTCGTGCTCGACAGCGCCTGTGCGCGTTCCATGGCCGCCGCCTGTGAGAAGTGCACGACGTACACCGGCGCCTGGTTCGTGGACAGCAGCTCGTCGATCGTCTCGTGGACCGGCGTGAGCTCATAGAAGAAATGCAGCGGCACGGGGCGCTCGACGCCGGTGACCACGGCTGTTTCGCGCACTGTCCGACGGGTGAGATCGGCGGCCAGATCTGTGACATCCCCGAGGGTCGCCGACATGAGCACGAACTGCGCTTGGGGCAGTGTCAGCAGCGGCACCTGCCATGCCCACCCACGGTCGGGATCGGCGTAGAAGTGGAACTCGTCCATCACGACCTGCCCGACATCGGCTGAGGGCCCTTCGCGCAGCGCGAGGTTGGCGAGGATCTCGGCCGTGCAGCAGATGATCGGTGCATCCGCGTTCACCGACGAGTCGCCCGTAATCATGCCGACGTTCTCTGCGCCGAAGATGTCGACGAGTGCGAAGAACTTTTCGCTCACGAGCGCTTTGATCGGGGCAGTGTAGAAACTGCGGCGACCTGAGGCAAGCGCGGTGAAGTGCGCGCCGACGGCAACCAGCGACTTACCGGTTCCTGTCGGGGTGGAAAGGATCAGATTCTGTCCCGAGACGATCTCGATGACCGCTTCGTCCTGGGCCGGGTAGAGGCGGATGCCGGTGGCCTCTGCCCATTCGACGAACGCCAGATAGACGGCATCCGGGTCGACGTCCCCGCCGCTGCTCGGCCCGAGAAAGATTGCATGGTCGAGCCGTGGGATAGAAGTCATGATCCTTCGATCATCCCCTATCTCAGTCGATGATCGTTTGCGGTGCACCACGGCGACGCCGCGCGAGCAGGATGCGCGCCAGGACGACGGTCGCGACGAACAAGCACAGCGCCGCGGTGATCGACATCCCGACGCCGAAGCTCGTCTGTGCCGCGATGAACCCCACCAGCAGTGACCCGACGCCGGTGCCGGTGTCGAATCCGATGTTCCAGACAGCGCTCGCCGTGTCGCGATGGCGTGGCCCCACGGCCGCGAACGACTCCACCAGCGTGACGTTCTGCAGACTGCCGTAGGCGATGCCGGTCACAGCCATCCCGGCGATGAGCGCCGCGCCGCCACCACCGGCCATCGCCCAGACGCACGAAGCCAGCCCTGTCGCACCGAGCACGAGCAACGGCGGTTGGAACGGCAGATAGCCGAACCGGTCCGCGAGGCCGCCGATGAGCCAGCGAGCGGATGCCGAGCACACGGTGAGCGCGAAAAGCCCGGCGACTGCGTAGCCGCCGACCTCGGGGAACTGCGGCACGAAGGTCAGCAGCGCACCGCCGGGCGCGGTGATCGTCAGCAGCACGGCGCTGGGTGCGATCAGCGGCAGCCACAGACGCGTCGTGCTGCCGTGCGGCAGCTCGGGCTCGGGTGCGCGTTCGGCATGGTCGAGGCGTCGCCCGAGCAGGAGCGCGGGGATCGCCGCGACCAGTGGCGCGGCTCCGACCGCGAACACCGCCCAAAAGCCCAGGTTGTTCGCGATCCACACCGAGGTCGGCACCAGCAGGATCTGCGGGGCAGACAGCGACAGCCCGTAGAGACCGATCGCACGGCCACGGCGCGGAGCATCCACGAGCCTCGCCACGGCCGATGACCCGCACACGGTCACCACGGCGAAGCCGGCGCCGCGCACCGCCGACAGCGCGAGAATCGCGGGCAGGGAGTCCGTCGTCAGCAGCACGAGAGACGGTGCCCCCAGCAGCATGGTGCCCGCCGAGAGCGTGATGCGCCAGCCGAAGCGACGCAGCGCCGCGGGCACGGTCGTCTGCACCGCGACGGTCGCGGCCATCATCACGGCGTTGATCAGACCCGCCCCGACCTCATCGGCACCGCCGCGCACCGCCCACAGCGGAACCGTCGACACCAGTGCGCTGAAGCCGGCGAAGCTGAGCGCCGACATCGCCATCAGCGCGGCGATTCCGGGGACGCGGATGACACTTCCCGGAGTCGCAGCCATGCCAGTCATATCCGACTCAGCCTACCGAGCGCGATGGACGTCCTCAGCCGTCGCCGACGAGCTCACCGCGGATGCGCCGCAGATCCTCCATGAGCGATCCGACGAGGATCCAATGCCCGGATGCCGGTGGCAACACCTCGAGCGGAGTGGTCAGCGCCTGGATCGCCTCTGTCTCGGTCGCAGTGGCCGACGCGACTTCGGCCACCTGCACGGCGAGGCGTACGTCGTGACCGGCACGGCGCAGCTGCTCGGCGATGGCGTGGACGCTGGGTTCGTCGCTGATGGTGTCGTCGTAGTGGTCGAGGTAGGCGCGGGTCATGCCGATCACCTGCGTGACGATCGGCGACAGCGTCGTGAGAAGCTCGCGCATCTCGGCAATATCTGCGCGGTGCGAGCGGCGAGGGTTGAACGTGATCGATTCTTCGGCATCGGTGACGGATGCTTCGGCTGCCGCCTGCATCGGACGCAGCAGGCGCGCTTCGAGGATGAGCTCCTGCAATTGGGCCGGTGTCTGCGTCGACGGCAGTGCCATCGCCAGCCGATCGAGCGTCGCGGCGAGCTCTCCGCCGAGCAGGCCGAGGTCACGACGGGCCGGCGCGGTGTGCACCGGCGGCACGATCAGGGTATTGACGACGATGCCGATCACGACCCCGATGATGGTCTCGACGATTCGGTGCACCGCGTACTCCGGACTCGTCGATCCGAGCGCCAGCACGAGCATCGCCGAGATCGCGACCTGGTTTCCCATCCCCGGCGTCGCGCGCATCGCCCAGGCGACGAGCATCGCGACGACGATCGCGAGCAGGATGACCCAGCTCTGCTGCCCGAGAAGGAGGCTGAGCGCCGTCGCGATCAGCACGCCCACGATCACTCCGGCGCTGCGCTCGAGCGCCTTCGTGAACGACTGGTTCACGCTCGGCAGCACGACCAGGAGCGCCGCGATCGCGGCGAACACCGGCAGCGGACCGGGCACCAGCCACCCGGCGATCAGCCAGGCGCCGATCGTCGCCACGGCCGACTTGACGACCTGCAGCAGAGGGGCGCGCTTCGGGCTTGTCACCGCCGACGTCATGCGCATGGCTCCACGTTAGCTGTCTCGGGCTGGCTTTCCCGATCGGACATTTGTGAACTGAGGCGACCCTAAGCTCTGATAGATTAGGCGAGGCTTACCAAAGCATCGCGGCTGACGCCGCCCACCATCTCCCGATCCGAAGGAACAGCCTGTGCGTATTTCCCGCATACTCGGCCTCGGTGCAGCTGCGGTTCTCGCCGTCAGCCTCGCCGCTTGCGCCGCCCCCGCCAACAGCGCCGACTCCGGTGACGACACGAACCCCGCATCTGATGCTGGTTTCCCCGTCACGATCGAGCACGCCTTCGGTGAGACCACGATCGATGACAAGCCCGAGCGCGTCGCGTCGGTCGCGTGGGCGAACCACGAGGTTCCTCTCGCGCTCGGCATCGTTCCGGTGATCTTCGAGAAGGCGACCTGGGGCGATGACGACGGCGACGGCCTGCTGCCCTGGGTGGCAGACGAACTCGACGAGCTCGGCGTCTCCGACCCCAACCTCTATGATCCGACCGATGGCATCGACTTCGAGGCGGTCAGCGACTCGCAGCCCGATGTGATCCTCGCGCCGTACTCCGGTCTCACTCAAGAGGACTACGACACCCTCTCCAAGATCGCACCTGTCGTGGCGTACCCCGAGGTCGCCTGGGGCGCCTCCTACGAAGACATGATCGAACTCAGCTCCACGGCGCTGGGACTCGAGAGCGAGGGCGATGAGCTTATCGCGTCGCTTGATGACGCGGCGATCGCTGCCGCCGAGGCGCACCCGGCGATCGAGGGCAAGACGGCCATGTTCGCGTCTTTCGACCCCAGCGATCTCAGCTCGATCGGGTTCTACACCAGCGATGACACCCGCCCCGCCTTCCTCGAGCGGTACGGCATGCCGTACCCGGAGCTCGTCTCCGACGCCGGTGACGAAGGCGATGAGTTCTACAGCACGGTCAGCGCCGAGCAGGTCGAGAGCTTCCAAGACGTCGATGTCATCGTGACCTACGCCGAAGAGTCCCTTCTTCCCACGCTGCAGGCCGACGCGCTGCTGTCGAAGATCCCGGCCATCGCTGAGGGTCGCGTGGTGTTCCTCGGCGCGACGGGTGTGCTGGCGACGGCATCCAACCCATCCCCGCTGTCGATTCCCGGTACGGTCGAGCAGTACTTCGCGGCCATCGATGAGGCGCTCGCTGACGCAGAGTGACTGTCACGACCGCCCCGACTCAGCCGAGCGCCGCCCATCTGAGGCGCTCGGCTGCTGTCCGCTCCGCCTGGCTGCTCGTCGCGGTCGTGGCGCTGCTGGGCGCCTGCGTGCTCTCGGTGAGCTTCGGCGTGCGGGCGGTCTCGGTCGACGATATCCTCGCCGCTCTCGGCGGTGCCACCGAGACCGTCGGGGAGGCGGCGATCGCCAAGCGCGTTCCTCGCACGGTGCTGGCGATCCTCGTCGGTGCGGCGCTGGCGATGTCGGGGGCGAGCATGCAGGCGGTCACACGCAACCCGATCGCAGACCCCGGCATCCTCGGGGTGACGACGGGGGCCTCGCTCGCCGTCGTCTTGGGCCTCGTGTTCTTCGGCATCGACGACGCCTGGGTGTACATGGCCTTCGCCATCGTCGGCGCGATGGTCGCGGCTGTGTTCGTGTACACGGTCGGCTCGCTCGGCCGGGGCGGTGCGACCCCACTGAAGCTCGCGCTGGCGGGCGCGGCGACCTCGGCGGCGTTCAGCTCGCTGATCAGCGCCATCATGTTGCCGCGCGTGAACATGCTCACCAGCATCCAGTCGTGGCAGATCGGCGGCGTCGGCGGTGCCGAATGGAGCCGTATCGCGGTCCTCGTGCCCGTGGTCGGGGTCGGCGCCGCTCTCTGCCTGCTCAGCGCCCGAGGCATGAACTCGCTCGCACTGGGAGACGACCTCGCCGCAGGATTGGGCGAGCACGTGATGCGCACCCGCATCGTCTCGGCCATCGGCGCCGTAGTGCTCGCCGGTGCAGCCACGGCGATCGCCGGTCCGATCGGTTTCGTCGGCCTCGTGATCCCGCACATCTGTCGCCTGCTGATCGGCACCGATTACCGGTGGCTGCTGCCGTTCTCAGCGGTCGCCGGCGCGCTGCTGCTCACGGCATCCGATGTCATCGGGCGTCTCGTCCTGCACGCCGAAGAGCTGCAAGTCGGTATCGTCACGGCGGTGGTCGGCGCCCCCTTCTTCATCTGGATCGTGCGCAGACAGCGGGTGCGTGAGCTATGAGCGTCGACACGATCATCCGCGGGCGGATGCTGCGCCGCAGGCGTCGCACGCTCATCACGCTCGTGCTCGCCGCTCTCGTGCTCGCGGGCTTCTCAGCGATGCTCATGCTCGGCAACACGTTCTATCCCGTGGGCGATGTGCTGCGTGTGATTCTCGGCGAGACCGTGCCGGGCGCAAGCTTCACAGTCGGGGAGTACCGCCTGCCACGGGCGGTACTCGGCATCCTCGCCGGCTTCGCCTTCGGCATCGCAGGCGTCTCGTTCCAGACGCTGTTGCGAAACCCGTTGGCCTCTCCCGACATCATCGGGATCTCCTCCGGAGCGAGCGCCGCTGCCGTGACCGGCATCATCGTGTTCTCGCTCGATGACAGTGCCGTGTCTCTGGTCGCATTGGTCGGCGCGCTCGTGACGGCTCTGGCGATCTATCTGCTGTCGAACAAGGGCGGCTTCGCCGGCACACGTCTGATCCTCATCGGCATCGGCGTCGCGGCGATGCTGCAGAGCGTGGTGTCTTACGTGCTCTCGCGAGCGGGCGGCTGGGACATCCAGCAGGCGATGCAATGGATGACCGGCAGCCTCAACGGCGCGACCTGGTCGAGCATCGCCCCGCTCGGTATCGCGAGCCTCATTCTCGTGCCCGCCCTCGTGCTGGCCGAGCGCTCGGCAGGGCTTCTGCGATTCGGTGACGACACCGCATCGGCACTCGGTGTACGGGTGTCGGCCACACGCTTGCTGATCATCCTCGGCGGCGTAGCCCTGCTCGCATTCGCCACGGCCGCGGCGGGCCCGATCGCGTTCGTCGCGTTCATGTCGGGGCCCATCGCGGCGCGCATTATCGGACCCGGCGCGAATCTGCTGTTGCCGTCGGCTTTCGTCGGGGCCCTGCTCGTCCTCGGCGGCGACCTCATCGGGCAGTTCGCCTTCGGGGAGCGTTACCCTGTGGGCGTCATCACCGGCGTGCTCGGCGCGCCGTACTTGATCTATCTCCTCATTCGAACCAACCGCTCCGGGAGCTCACTGTGACCGAGGAACACACGCTGTCGGCCGAGGGCATCACCCTCGGCTACGGTGACCGCACCGTGATCGACGGGCTCGACCTCGCCCTCGCCCCGGGAAAGATCACCTCGATCGTCGGCGCGAACGGATGCGGTAAATCAACCCTGCTTCGTGCCTTGGCACGGCTGCTGGCTCCGTCATCCGGTCAGGTCATCCTCGATGGAAAGTCGCTGCAGGCACGGTCGACGAAAGAGGTCGCCCGCGTGCTCGGTCTGCTGCCGCAATCGCCTATCGCGCCGGAAGGCATCACGGTGGCTGATCTGGTCGGTCGGGGACGGCATCCGCACCAGAAGATGCTCGCCCGCTGGAGCGCGCACGACTACGCGGTCGTGACAGATGCGCTCGAGGCGACCGGTGCGATCGAGCTCGCCGAACGCAGCGTCGACGAGCTCTCCGGCGGCCAGCGCCAGCGCGTGTGGATCGCGATGGCTCTCGCTCAAGAGACCGACATCCTGCTGCTGGACGAGCCGACGACCTTCCTCGATGTCGCACACCAGGTCGAGGTGCTCGACCTGCTCACCGACCTCGCGGTCTCGCGCGGCACCACGATCGTCATGGTGCTGCACGACCTCAATCTCGCTGCTCGTTACTCCGACGAACTCGTCGCCATGTGTCGGGGCGCCGTGCATGCGACGGGTGCCCCGGGCGACATTCTCACCCATACGCTTGTCGAAGAGGTCTTCGGCATGGCGAATGAGATCACCGCAGACCCGGTTTCCGGAAAGCCTATGGTCATGCCAATCGGGAGGCATCATGTCCGCTGACACCACCACACGCACGCGTCCGCCGTACGTTCTCGCCCGCGCAGAGGTGCGCGCCGTCGAGCGCGTCTCGCCGAGTTTCGTGCGCATCACGCTCGGTGGTGCTGAGCTCGACGACTTCGGCACCCCGGGTGACGTTTTCGACGCTCGTATCAAGCTCGTCTTCCCGCCGGCATCCGGCGTGCTCCCCTCGATCGATCGCGACACCGATGACTGGTGGGCCGCGTACCTTGCGATTCCCGAAGACGAGCGCGGTTCGATGCGCACGTACTCGATTCGCGAGCTGTTCGTATCGGATGCCGGAACCGAGGTCGTCATCGACTTCGTGCTGCATCTGGCTCCGGGACTGACCGGCCCGGCGTCGCTGTGGGCCAGCCGTGCCGCGATCGGCGATGAGCTGCTCCTGGTCGGTCCGCGGCGCGGGCGTGAAGGGCGCAGCGGCATCGAGTACGCGCCGGCCGAGGCATCGTCGGTCGTGCTCGTCGGCGATGAGACGGCAGCGCCGGCGATCGCGCGCATCCTCGAAGACGCCCCGCGCGAGACGCGCGGCATCGCTTTCATCGAGGTGCCCGAGGCATCCGATCAGCTGGCGATCGATGCGCCCGAGAACGTCGAAGTGCACTGGCTGCCCCGAGGGGATGCCCTGCACGGCCTGCGCGTCATCCCGACGGTGCTCGACTATCTGGGTGACACCGGCCACGACGAGATCACGGTGCAGGATGCCGATGGTGAAGACCTCGTCTGGGAGACGCCGGTGTACTCGGGCTTAGGCGAAGAGGTCACCGCATCTTCCGGGGCGAATGACGATCGCTACTTCTGGATCGCGGGCGAGAGCGGCGTCGTCACCACGCTGCGCCGCCACCTGGTGAAAGACCTGGGCGTCGACCGCTCGCAGGTGGCGTTCATGGGGTACTGGCGCCGCGGCGTCGCGATGCGCGGCTGAGGTTCGCGCCCGATCTGCTGACGTTGTCCCGATCTGCTGAGGTTATTGCGAAATTCGTCCGCAGATCGGGACATGGTCGGCGAATCGGGACAGCCCGCAGCGTCGGGAAGATGTCGCCGGGGCGTGGTTCGATGGATGCATGAACCAGGAGCTGCGGATGCTACGCGAGACCCGAGCGATCTGGGCCACCGTCGTGTGCTTTCTCCTCGGGACCGGCGTGGGAACACTCGTGCTCTGGGGCAATCCCCGCCCGATCGCCGGAGACGGCTCGGTGGGCCTGCCCGCGGCGTTCACCGCAGCGGCGATCGCTGCGGCATCTTTCGTCGTCAGCACCGTCGTGCATCGTCGAGGCGAGCACTCGGGCATGCCGCGCTGGCAGATCGTCATCTCGTCCGCATCCGCCATCGCGCTGACGATCGCCTTCGCCGGCGTCACCGCGCTGGGTGTGCTGCTGGCGAGCGAGGTGCTCGGGGTCGGCCTGCAGGGACTCGAGCTCCCGGCGCTCGGCGGTGGCATCGTCATCGGCGTCGCCAGTGCGGTCGGCGGACGACTCGCGTTCGACGCGGGGATAGGACTGACCACCTCTGATCTGGCCACGCTGCTGTTCAGCTACCTCGTCATCGGAACCCTGTTCGCGATGCTCACCGCCGCCGACCCGCGGTGGTGGGAGATGAACTTCTCGCAGCTGGGCATCGGCACCGGATCGTGGGCGTTCAACGGAACGCTCGTTGTCGCCGGCATCCTCACCGCCACCGTCGGCATGTACATCGGGCGCGACCTGCACCGCATCCTCGGCGACGCCAGGCTGGGGCGCATCGGCTGGGTCGTCGTGCTGTGGGCGGCGACCGGTGTGGCCCTGGCGATGGTCGGGATCTTCCCGCAGGAGGGCGCTGTCGTCGTTCACAACGTCGTGGCTGTCTCAACGCTCGTGCTGTTCGCGGCATCGGGCGTGCTCACCACGGCGACCATCCCGGGCCCGCCACCCGCGTTGACGGCCACGACGGTCGTGATCTCCCTTCTGCTCGTGGTCGCGTTCGTGCTCGCTGACGCGTTCGAACTGTTCTCGCTCACCGTGCTCGAGGCGGTCGTGATCGCCCTCGGACTGCTCTGGTTGACGACGCTCGTGCGGGTGCTGGCCGTGCTGACACCCGAGCGCAGTCGGCCTTCGCTGCGCGGCAGGTTGCTCGGCGCTCGATAGGGGGA
>NZ_JAJUFV010000009.1 GCF_029263575.1 Microbacterium sp.
CACTGATGTGTCAGGCAGCGGTTCGCCCGACGGTCGCACCCCGGTGGGAACCATCGACAGCGACCACGGCACCCTGGTCGCATCGATCGCGGCTGGTCGAGGCAAGAAGGACGGCACGGGAATGATCGGTGTCGCGCCGGAGGCGAACCTGCTGTCGGTGTCGATCGGGTTCGGTGCCGCGGCCGTGGTGCCGTTTGTTGAACAGCTGGAGAAAGGCATCCGCTGGGCGGTCGACAACGGGGCTGACATCATCAACATGTCGCTCACCACCAACACGCTCGACTGGGACGAGAGCTGGGACGACGCGTTTCTCTATGCTTTCGAGCACGACGTCGTGGTCGTGGTCGCGGCGGGAAACCGGGGGAGCGGAACGTCGGTGATCGGCGCTCCGGCCACGATTCCCGGTGTGCTGCCGGTCGCCGGCGTCGACCAGACCGGCATCGCCAGCCAGGAGGCGTCCACGCAGGGCATCACGATTGGCATCTCAGCACCCAGCGAGGGGCTGCTGGGGATCGCGGCCGATGGCACGCTGACGCACTGGAAGGGAACGAGCGGGGCGGCGCCGATCGTCGCGGGAGTTGCGGCGCTGATTCGCTCGGCGCATCCCGAGCTGGATGCCGCGAACGTCATCAACCGCATCATCAAGACCGCTATCCCAGTTCCCGGGGTGGAGCAGGTGCCTGATCCGCTGTATGGGTACGGGCTGTTGGATGCGAAGAAGGCGGTTTCGGCATCCGTCCCGCTCGTCGATGAGAACCCGATGGGTGACCTCGCCGAGTGGGTGCGTCTGTACCGTCGTGCCGAGGCGGATCCGCTGCCGGCGCCCGAGCTGACGCCCGTCGAGATCGAGCCGTTGCCCGCTCCGGAGCCGCCCACAGAAGCCGGTTCGCCTTTGCTGCCGAGCGCAGAATCGCTACGCTATGGCACACTGCCGCTCATGGCACTCACAGTGCCTGGTATTCTAATTGGGCTAGGCGTCACTGCTGCTGCCCGGCGCATCCGAACGGCGCGCGCGCAACGCACGCCAGCACCCTGACGAGGAGTTACCCACCTGTGCCTGAGAACAGCACTGTGCCCAAGATCCTGATTGTCGGCGGCGGTTACGCGGGTTTTTACACAGCTTGGAAGCTCGAGAAGCACCTCCGCAAGGGCGAGGCCGAGGTCACGGTCGTTGACCCGCTGCCGTACATGACGTACCTGCCGTTCCTTCCCGAGGTTGCCGCGGGGTCGATCGAGCCGCGTCACGCGGTGGTCTCGACGCGTCGTCACCTCAAGCGCACCAACGTGATCGCCGCGAAGGTCACGAACATCGACCACGCGAACAAGGTCGCCACCATCACCCCGAGCGAGGGCGAGGCGTACGAGTTCGCCTACGACCAGATCGTCGTGACGGCCGGCTCGGTTTCGCGTACGTTCCCGATTCCCGGTATCGCTGACAACGCGATCGGCATGAAGTCGATCGAAGAGGCCGTCTGGGTGCGTGACAAGCTGCTGTCCAACTTCGACAAGGCGGCGGCGCTTCCGGCCGGACCGGAACGCGAGCGCCTGCTGACAGTCGTCGTCGTCGGCGGTGGATTCGCCGGTATCGAGACGTTCGCCGAGCTGCGTTCATTCGCGTCGGCGCTACTCAAGCGCTACCCCGAGCTCACGTTCGACGAGACGCACTTCCACCTCGTCGAGGCGATGGGGCGCATCATGCCCGAGGTCTCGCTGAAGACGAGTGAGTGGGTGCTCAAAGATCTCGCGAAGCGCGGCGCGAACGTGCACCTCGACACGCAGGTCACGGGCGCTGTCGGCGGTAACGTCGAGCTGTCGACCGGTGAGGTCATCCCCAGCGACATCATCGTATGGACGGCCGGTGTGATGGCGAACCCGCAGGTGGTGCGCGCGGGCGACCTGCCGACCGAAGAGCGCGGTCGCATCCGTGCCGAGGCGACGCTTCGCGTCGTCGACGCCGAGGGTGCGGTCGTCGAGGGCGCCTGGACTGCCGGCGACGTCTCGGCTGTCCCCGACCTGACCGGCGGCGGCGTCGGCGGCTTCTGCGTGCCGAACGCTCAGCACGCGGTACGCCAGGCGAAGCGCCTGGCGAAGAACCTCACGGCGACGCTTCGCGGTGAAGAGCCGGTTGATTACATCCACAAGAACCTCGGTGCGGTTGCCGGTCTCGGCCTCGGTACCGGCGTGTTCCAGTCGGGCAAGATCGCGCTGAAGGGCTTCCTCGCCTGGGTCGCGCACCGCGGGTACCACGGTCTGGCGATGCCGACCTGGGAGCGCAAGTGGCGCGTGCTCTGGGGCTGGTGGCACAACCTGTGGCTCGACCGCGATATCGTGAACCTCGAGAAGGTTCAAGAGCCTCGTGCGTTCTTCGAGGCGTTCGCGTCGCGCCCGCGTCCCCAGACGGATGCTGCGCCCGCCGCCGACGCGAAGCCCGCTGCCGAGAAGCCTGCTGCGGCGAAGCCCGCCGCGAAGAAGGCGTCCGCTGACGGAGCACCGACTGAGCAGGCAAAGGTCGCAGCGAAGTAGCGACGCCCGCGCCCGACGGGTGCGGCTCGGTGGAGCGGTGGACGCGAAGATCCTCGGCAATCGCCGTGCCCCCACTGGGACTCGAACCCAGACTGAAGCGATTTTAAGTCGCCTTCCTCTGCCATTGGGATATGGGGGCGTGACGACAAGCTTATCCTCGCGCGCGATCGGCGTTGCGTCGTAGGGTAGGGGAGTGCTCGACCTCACTGCCGACCTGAGTCTCGACGGGTCACCCCCACGCGCGTGGGAGACGCCATCCCACTGGTGGCCGAGGTTGACGGATGCCACGCGCCACCTGCCCGCGCCGGTCTCCGTCATCGACCTCGACGCCCTGCGATACAACGCGATGGACCTGCTGGTGCGCTCGGGCGGCGTCCCCATTCGCGTCGCATCCAAATCAGTCCGTGTGCGCGAAGTGCTCGACGCCGTGCTGCGGATCCCGGGGTATCAGGGCATCCTGTCGTTCTCGATCGCCGAGGCGCTCTGGCTCGCCGAGACGCACGACGACATCGTCCTCGGCTACCCGACCGCAGACCGCGCCGGGCTCGAGACTCTCGTGCACGACGAATCAGCGGCCGCACGCATCACGCTCATGGTCGACGACGTCGCGCATCTCGACCTCATCGACAGCATCGCCGGGCCCGACCACCGCGAGACGATCCGTGTGGCCATTGACGCTGACGCGTCATGGCGCTCGCCGCTACTCGGCCACATCGGCGTGCGTCGATCGCCGTTGTTCACCGCCGCCGACGTCGCCGCTTTCGCCCGTACCATCACCCGACGGCGCGGGTTCCGACTCGTCGGTCTGCAGATGTACGAAGCGCAGATCGCCGGTCAGGGCGACAACGGACCCGACGCACCGGTGATCCGCATGGTGCAGGCACGATCGCGCGAAGATCTGCGCGTTCGACGAGCCGAGATCGCGGAGGCGCTGATCTCGATCGCCCCGCTGGAGTTCATCAACGGCGGCGGAACGGGCTCGCTGGAATTCACCGGCAGCGACCAGGCCGTCACCGAGGCATCAGCCGGCAGCGGCCTGCTCGGCGGGCACCTCTTCGATGGGTACCGTTCGTTCCGCCCCGCACCTGCCGCCGCATTCGCCTTCGACGTCGTGCGGCGCCCGGCCGCCGACATCGCCACCGTGCTCGGCGGAGGATGGATTGCCTCCGGCCCCGCCGTCGCGTCGCGGCAGCCCAGGGCCGTGTGGCCCGAGGGGCTGCGCACGATGCCCCGCGAAGCCGCCGGAGAGGTGCAGACGCCGCTCCAAGGTACCGCCGCGCGCGAGCTGGCCCTCGGCGACCGTGTGTGGTTCCGACACGCGAAAAGCGGCGAGCCCGCCGAACGCATCAACGCGTACCACCTGGTCTCCGGCTCCGAGGTGCTTGGCGAGCTTCCCACCTACCGCGGCCAGGGAAAGGCGTTTCTGTGACACGTCCCGGCGGAACCTGGCAGAACTGGGCCCGATCAGCGCACACGAGACCAGCCCGCGTCGAACGTCCCCGCACACCCGAAGGCGTACAGCGGGCCGTGCAAGCGGCGATCGCGCACAACCTGCCCATTAAAGCCGTCGGAGCCGGGCACAGCTTCACCGGCATCGCCGTTGCGCCCGGCGTTCTTCTTGAGCTCGACGACATGCAGGGCGTGGCATCCGTCGATCTGGCGCGAAGTCGCGTGACGTTCCTCGCCGGCACCCGACTGCACCGCATCCCGCGGCTCCTCGCCCCCTACGGCCTGGCGATGCAGAACCTCGGCGACATCGACCGGCAGTCGATCGCCGGTGCGATCTCGACCGGAACCCACGGGACAGGCGTCGAGTTCGGCGGACTCGCCACCCAGGTCGTCGCGGTGACGCTCATCACCGGGGAGGGCGAGTTTCTCACCATCAGCGACACCGAGAACGCCGAGATGCTTCCCGCCGTCGCCCTCGGACTCGGCGCCCTCGGCCTGATCGTCGAGGTGACCGTCCAGTGCGTCCCTGCGTTCGTCATGCACGCGATCGACGAGCCGATGCCGCTCGACGAGGTCATCCAGACGCTGGATGAGCGGGCGACGGCATCCGATCATTTCGAGTTCTACTGGTTCCCGCACACCGAGGTCGCACTCACGAAGCGACAGACGCGACTGCCCGAATCCGCTCCGCGCCACCCGCTGCCGCGCTTTGGCCGCTGGGTCGACGAGAGCCTGCTCTCGAACGGGGTGTACCGGATGGTGTGCGCCACAGGCAAGGTGATCCCTGCTGTCACGCCACCGCTGAATCGGCTCGCCGTGCAGCTCACCGGCGACCGGGAATACACTGACCGCTCGCACCGCGTGTTTACCCAGAGCCGCACTGTGCGATTTCGTGAGATGGAGTACGCCCTTCCGATCGAGAACGTCGCAGCTGCTTTTCGCGCCATCCAGGAGAAGGTCAGCGAGCGCCGGTGGCGGATCGAGTTCCCGGTCGAAGTGCGCTTCGCGGCCGCTGACGACCGTTGGCTCTCGACAGCGCACGGCCGCACCAGCGGATACATCGCCGTGCACCGGTACTGGCGTGCGGACCCGACCGAGTACTTCGAAGCCGTCGAACAGATCTGCCTCGAACACGGCGGGCGCCCGCACTGGGGGAAGCTCCACACACTTCACGCCGCGCAGCTGCGCGAACGCTACCCGCGCTTCGATGATTTCGTGTCGCTTCGCGACAGTCTCGACCCACAGCGTCGATTCACGAACCGCTACCTCGAACGCGTACTCGGCGAATGAGATTCGCCCAGTCGCCGTGCAGATTACGCCGTTAGGATAAGAAAAACTCGTTAAAGGGGGGTTGTGTGCCATGGAGTGGCTCATTCCGGTTCTGATCGTCGTCGCGGTACTCGTGCTCATCGGCATCTACTTCTGGGCGACCTACAACTCCCTCGTGCAGCTGAACGTCCGCGTTGACGAGGCATGGAGCGGAATCACCGTTCAGCTCAAGCGTCGAGCCGATCTCATTCCGAACCTCATCGAGACGGTGAAGGGCTACGCGTCACACGAGAAGGCTGTCTTCGAGAACGTCACGCGCGCCCGCGCGGAAACACTTTCAGCGACGAGCCCCGGCGAAGCCGGTATCGCCGAAGGACACCTGCAGCAGGCGCTGAAGAGCCTGTTCGCCGTGGCCGAGGCCTACCCGCAGCTGCAGGCGAGCCAGAATTTCCTGCAGGTGCAGCACGCGCTGGTCGACACCGAAGACAAGATTCAGGCGGCTCGCCGCTTCTACAACGGCGGCGTGCGCGAGCTCAACACCAAGATCAAGGTCTTCCCGAACAACCTGTTCGCCAAGGGGCTCGGCTTCACCGAACGCGAGTTCTTCGAGGTCGCCGACGGTGCGACGATCGCCGAGCCACCGCGCGTCCAGTTCTGACGAACGACTCGGCACTGAGCCGACCACCCGCTGCCTGAGTTGACCGTCGGTCTCTGAGCTGACCGCGGGTCCCTGAGGTTGTCGAAGGGTCCGCGTCGCGTCACCACACCGACAACACGATGTCATCGTCAGTGAACGCCACATCGCCACGTAACGCCCAGTTCGAGGTGCGATACGTCACCGTCGTCTCTGAACCGTCGTCGACACTCGTGCCGTTGACGGTGGCGACGAGCACGCCGCCGCCGGCCTGAAACGAGGTCAGCGTCAGCGTGACCGTCGGAAGCTGCTCGATGCGGTAGGTGATGCTGCTCACCGCCGAGAGGTCGGCCGCCCACGGGATGCTGATGCCACAGGATGCTGCGACTGCTGTTGCCGGTTCTGTGCACATCTCGAGGTACGTCGTGAGCTGGTCTTGCGCGTGTTCGGCGGCTGCGGGGGTGAGCGCGCCTTCGACGGCAACCGTCTCTGATGAACCGGGCGTGATCTGCACCGTCGCGTTGCCCGCCAAGAACTCGGCCGGCGAGGCGACCATCTCATACTGCGCGGGCAGCAGCTGTGCAGCAGCACCCGCTGCGAACACAGCGTCGCCGACAGCCACAGCGATGTCAGCCTGAGCCGAGCCGAAAGCGGCTGCCTGATCGGGCACCCATCGTCCGCCGCTTCGGACCATCGGAATCTCGGTATCGACGCGTTCGCCTGCTATCGAGAACGACGCACTCACCGATGCAGAGGAGCCGCTCTCGGTCATCTCGCCGACGCGCACATCACTGATGTATTCGCTCGCCGCGGCGAAGGCCGCCGCGGCCTCGGGCGGCACATCAAGGCCGGTTGCCTGCACGGCCGCGACGTCGCCGCGCTCGAGTGCCTGCAGATACGCCCGCGCCTGATCTTCCGCGCTTCCGCCGCGTGGAATCAGCAGCCATACCGCCGTGGCGACCACCGCAGCAGCCATGGCTACGCCGACGATGATCCAGACGGTGCGCCGTTTCATACTTCCTCGCGAGCGTGCGTGTGGCGCTGCACGTCGTTGCGCACGGCACGAAGGGCATCGGCCACAGCCTCGGTCGCGTCACCCCACCCCGACACCGAGATGTTCTCCAGGCCCTGCCACTGCGCGGCCAAGGCGAGTTCGCGAGCGAGAGGTACCGCATCGCCGGCCTGCGACTGCGGTTCCCACCACGCAGACTGCACCTGCAGCGTCGATGTCGCTCGCTCGGCCTTCAGATCGACCCGGGAGACGATGCGGTCGCCGACGAGCACCGGCAGCGAGTAGTAGCCATACCGGCGCTTGTGCGCGGGCACATAGATCTCGATGCGGTAGTCGAGCTCGAATGCGCGCAGCGCACGTTCGCGGAACCACACGACCGGATCGAACGGCGTGAGAATCGACGCGGCGTCGATGCGGCGGGGCAGCACTGCATCGCGATGCAACCAGGACGGTATGGGCTGATCGTTTCGCTGCCAGCCGCGCACCTCGACGGGCTGCAGTTCACCCAGTTCGACCAGTTCACCGATCGCCTGCCGGATCGCCACGCGATCACGGATGCGGTAGTAATCGGCCAGGTCGCTCTCGGCGGCCACCCCGGACGATCGAGCGGCGCGCCGCACCAGCTCACGAATCGCCTCGTCGCGCGGAATCACACGCTCGCGCACATGGGCGGGGATCACCTGCTCTTCTAAAGCGTAAGTGCGCTCGAACCCGCGACGGCCGCTGATGGCGACATCGCCCGTGCGCCATAGATGTTCGAGGGCGAGCTTGACGTCGTCCCAATCCCACCAGGTCCCTCGTTCGCGTGGGGCATCGGCGCGAAGCTGGGCAGGCCGCAGCGGTCCTCGGTCGCGCAGCTCGTCGGTGACCCACGCGATCGTGCGTGCGTTCTGGCTCAGCCACGATTGCGGGTCAGACTCCCATCGTCTGCGGAATGCCTCCATGCGAAAGCGCCACAGGGCCCAGTCGTCGATCGGCATGAACGTCGCCTCGTGTGCGAGGTACTCGACGTAATGGGTGGTCCGCGACAGGAACACCCGATCGAGCAGAGCAGAGTCGTAGGCGCCCAGCCGCGAGAACAGCGGCAGGTAATGACTGCGGGCGAACACATTCACCGAGTCGATCTGCAGCACGCCCAGGCGCTGCATCGCCCGGTGCAGATGCCGCACGGAGACCTCACTGCTCGGGCGGCGCCTGCTGAACCCCTGGGCGCCCAAAGCGACGCGACGCGCCTGCGCCGCGCTCAGAGTCTCTGCCATGTGGTCAGCGTATCGCCACGCTCCGACATCGCATCCGGCCGCTCTCGACGACTTCACACATTCAGCATCGCCACCACAAACTAGACTGGCCAGATGACGGAAGAGAAGCGTCCACGCAAGCGCGACTTTCTGTGGGGCGCCATGCCGACAGACCGCACCGTGTCCACGACGACCGATCAGGCCGTGCCCTTCTCGCTCCGCGTCGCCGCGGCCTACGCGTGGCGACTGCTGCTCATCGCAGCCGCAGCCGGCGTGATCATCTGGGTCGTCATTCAGCTCAAGCTCCTGGTCATTCCGATGCTCGTCGGCATTCTCGTCACGGCGCTGTTGTGGCCGGCATTCGAATGGATGCTCCGCAGACACGTCCCGCGCTGGCTGGCGATCATCATCTCGCTCCTGGGAACCCTCGCGATCGTCGCCGGGTTGCTGTGGCTCGTCGGCTGGCAGATCGCGCGCCAGTGGTCAGACGTGCAGGCCAGCACGGTGGCAGCCGTCGAAGAGCTGCGCCAATACCTCATCAATGGGCCGCTGCACCTGTCCGACACCGACATTCAGCAGTATCTCGATCAGGCGTTCACCCTGATCGCCGAGCAGGCGCAACTACTGTGGACCGGCGCCCTGGCGATCGGTACGACGTTCGGCCATGTGGCCGTAGGCGCGCTGCTGACGATCTTCATCCTCATCTGTCTGCTCGCCGACGGAAGCGGCATCTGGCGCTGGACGACGAAGCTCTTTCCCCGCGACGCGCGCCCTGCGATCGACGCATCCGCCCGCATCGGCTGGCGCACCGTCGTCAACTATGCCAAGACGCAGCTGCTGGTGGCCACGATCGACTCGATCGGCATCGGCATCGGCGCCTACCTGCTGGGCGTACCGCTGGCCATTCCCGTGGCTGTGCTGGTGTTCCTCGGTGCGTTCATCCCGATCGTGGGTGCTGTCACCACCGGCGCGGTCGCCGTGTTCCTCGCCCTCGTCTACAACGACCCGTGGAACGCATTCTGGATGCTGGTGGTCGTCATCGGCGTGCAGCAGATCGAGGGACACATTCTGCAGCCGATTCTGATGGGATCGGCCGTGAAAGTGCATCCGCTCGCCGTCGTGCTCGTCGTCGCCGGTGGATCGATGATCGCCGGCATTCCCGGCGCCCTGTTCGCCGTGCCGCTCGCGGCCTTCGTGAACGTCGTCGCTGTGACCTTGAGCACGGGGTCATGGAAGACCGGCCGACAACCCGCCGGTGATCTCATCTGGAGTACAGTGCCGCGCACGCGGCAACGGAGGAATACATGAGCGCAGTTCCCAGCCTGGCCGAGTTCGAAGAAGCCGCGAAGGGGCTGGCGAGCGTCATCGCACACACCCCGACGATGCCCTCACGCGTGCTCTCCGATGCTCTTGGCTCACCCGTCGTGCTGAAGATGGAGAATCTGCAGCGCACGGGATCCTTCAAGATCCGCGGTGCCACCTACCGCCTCTCGCAGCTCACCGCAGAAGAGCGCGCACGCGGAGTGGTCGCAGCATCCGCCGGAAACCATGCCCAGGGCGTCGCGCTCGCGGCGCAGGCCTTCGGCATTCCCGCGACGATCTTCATGCCGCTGGGCGTTCCGGTTCCCAAGCTCCTCGCGACCCGCGGATACGGCGCCGAAGTCGTCCTCGAGGGCGAGACCGTCGCGACGTCCCTGCAGCTGGCTGACGAGTTCGCCGAGCGCACCGGTGCCGTGATGATCCACCCCTTCGATCACCGGGATGTCGTGATCGGGCAGGGGACGCTTGGCCTGGAGCTGATCGAGGATGCACCGGATGTCGACACGATCCTCGTCGGAATCGGCGGCGGCGGTCTCATCGCCGGTGTGGCGGCGGCGGCCAAGGCGAAGGCCGCGAAAGCCGGACGCACCGTGCGCGTGATCGGCGTGCAGGCGGAGAACGCGGCGGCGATGGAGCCTTCCCTCACGGCCGGGCATCCGGTCGAGATCCAGACCCAGCCCACGATCGCCGACGGCATCCTGGTGGCCAAGCCCGGAGATGTTCCGTTCGACATCATCCACGGGCTCGTTGACGAAGTCGTCACCGTCACAGACGACGATATCGCGCGGGCGATCGTGGTATTGCTCGAGCACTCGAAGGTCGTCGTCGAACCCGCCGGTGCCGTCGGTGTCGCCGCGATCCTCGCCGGAAAGGTCTCTGGAACAGGCAAGACCCTCTCGGTGCTTTCCGGAGGCAACATCGATCCGTTGCTGCTGCAGCGCGTGGTCTCGCATGGGCTCGCGGCATCCGGTCGCTATCTCTCGGTGCGCATCCCGCTGCCCGACCGCCCCGGACAGCTCGCCCGCGTGTCAGAGCTTCTCTCGCAGGTTGGAGCGAATGTCGTCGAGGTGCTGCACACCCGTCACGGTCAGGGGCTGCAGATCAGCGAAGTGATCTTGCAGCTGAGCATCGAGACGCGCGGCACCGAGCACACCGAGCTGACGATCGATACGCTCCGCCGTGCCGGCTTCAACCCGAGCGTCGTCCCCGACTGATGCGGGCGAGGCTCAGCCGGCGTAGGTGTCGACCTTGGTGATCTCGACTGAGATCGCCTTGCCGTTCGGGGCCTCGTACGTGGTCTTCTCGCCGACCTTCAAGCCGAGAATCGCCTGCCCGAGGGGGCTGGCCTCGCTGTAGACGTCGAGATCCGTGTCGCCTGCGATCTCGCGGCTGCCCAGCAGGAAGACTTCTTCGCCCCCGGCGACCAGAGCCGTGACGACGGTTCCGGGCTCGACGATGCCGCGGCTCGCCGGTGCCTCGCCGACCTTCGCGGTCTTCAGGAGCTGCTCGAGGGTGCGGATGCGCGCCTCTTGTTTGCCCTGCTCGTCCTTGGCCGCGTGGTAGCCGCCGTTCTCCTTGAGGTCGCCCTCTTCGCGAGCCGCTTCGATGCGTTTGGCGATCTCGTCGCGACCGATTGTGGAGAGGTGCTCGAGCTCGGCGACGAGCCGATCGTAGGCGTCCTGCGTGAGGAAAGGTACCTGAGCGTCTGTGGACACAGCGTGCTCCTTCGTCGAACGCCCTTCAGGGCGATGGGGATATGCCAAGACGCCCCGGCAACCTGGCCGGGGCGTCGCTTGTCTCGGATGATTCTATGCGACCCAGCAGGTGTTCACCAAACCTGTCGTGGCGGCGGAGACCGTGGGAACAGTGGCACTCAGACGCTGCAGATGGGTGCCGTCGGGCTCAACCTCGACGATCTTCCACCCGACCACGCCGAACTCCTCATCCAGCGCCTCGATCGCGCAGACGACGGCGCTATCGGCGCGGCCGCTGACCTGGAAGTTCACCGTGACGCTGTGCTCGTCGACCACTTCGTAGCCCAGATCGTCGGCGTTGACAGCGCCCATCGACTGCGAGATGGTGAACCAGCCGGCGATGACGATCACGATGATCGCGAGTGTGCCGACGATGATCCACGTGCTTCGTTTCGTGCGGGTGCGACCATATCGCTCGTCGAGCTGTGCTGCTGTCGTCACGGGGGAGTGCTTTCGGTCGTTAGGCTGGTATCTCCAGGTTATGCGACCTGCGCAGGAAAGGCAGACTCATGCTCGTGCTGTTCGGAACAGAAACCCCGATTCCGACGCCGTCGATGACCGTCGACCCAGACTCCGTCACCCCCGGGCCCCTCGGTTTCGCGGCGATCGTCCTGATCGTCGCCGTGGTCGTGCTGC
Source organism: Microbacterium sp. (assembly GCF_029263575.1). GTDB lineage: Bacteria > Actinomycetota > Actinomycetes > Actinomycetales > Microbacteriaceae > Microbacterium. The sequence continues at coordinate 11,836 of NZ_JAJUFV010000009.1, forward strand.
TGATCTGGGACATGAATCGGCGGATTCGACGTGTGCGTTACCGCGAAGAGGTGCGTGAAGAGCTCGACGCTGAAGAAGCCGCGCTCAAGAGCGAGGAGACGACGGATGCCGCGGCATCGGCTGACGCAGCGGTGGACGCGGGTTCCACCGCAGACGGCGCGGCCGACGACGACGGCGCCGAAAGCGATGCGGGCGCGGATGGCGATGCCGGGCAGAACCCGCCCGCCAGCCGCTGATCCCACGGAGTGTCACGCGCCCGGCGTTAGTGCATCGTCATTCCGCCGGTGACGTTGAGGCCTTGACCGGTCATGTAGCCCGCCAGATCGCTGGCGAGGAACAGAGCGACCCCGGCGACGTCTTCGACTGTTCCCGTGCGCCCCAGCGGCACCTGTGAGCGGTCTTCTTCTGCCACCTGCTCGGCGGTCATGCCGCGAATCGCGCCGCCCTCGATGCGTTCGCGATGCTTCATGGGCGTCTCGATGATGCCGGGGCAGATCGCGTTCACGGTGATGCCGTTCGCCGCCAGCTCGACCGCCATCGTCTTGGTCACCCCGAGCACGGCGTGCTTCGAGGCGACGTATGCTGTCATGCCGCGGTATCCGTTCTTTCCTGCCTGCGATGAGACGAAGATGACGCGGCCACGGCGCCCGGCGTCCACGAGACGGCGTGCCACCTCGCGGGCGACGATAAACGAACCCTTCGCGTTGACGTCGAGATTGCGATCCCACTCGTCGCCGGTGGTCGCTACCGCGTGAGCCATGGTCGAGGTTCCTGCCGCGGTCACGACGGTGTCGACGATTCCGACGGTGTCGGCGATGGCATCCAACACGCGCTCCACCGTCTTCTCGTCGCTGACGTCGAGGCCGACCGTCCACGCGTTCTTGCCCGTCGACTGCAGGGGCGTGTCAAAGCTCACATCGGCGCTCACGACCATCGCACCTTCGGCGAGGAAAGCGCGGACGATGCCGGCGCCGATACCGCTGGCACCGCCCGTGACGAAGACGACCGTGCCACGGAGCTCGTCGAACATCACACGCCTACGCGCGTGAACGCATCGAGGCTGATGCCCTGTGCCAGGATGTGCTTCGACCACTCGCGTGCGCTGTGCAAGCTGTGGTCGCGGTAGTTGCCGCAACTGACGGCGTCGACGCCGGGCACATCGTCCCACGTGACATCCTCGGCGATCGCGGCCAGGCTGGCGCGAACGCCCGCGACGACATCTGCGACGCCCGGCTCACCCCAGGTGATCAGGTGGAAGCCGGTTCGGCAACCGAAGGGAGAGATATCGATGACGCCGTCGAGATGATCGCGCAGCAGGCTCGCCAGCAGATGTTCGATCGTGTGCAGGCCCGCCGTCGGGATCTCGCCCTCGTTGGGCTGCACGAAACGCACGTCGAAGTTCGAGATCGCATCGCCGCGCGGGCCGCGCTCGACCGCGATCAGACGAACATAAGGGGCGCGGACAGCGGTGTGATCCAGCGTGAAGCTCTCGACATCAGCCATGGGAATCTCCGTTCGTCAGGGTCGGCCTCAGTATCAGTATCCGTGTCAGCCGCTCAGGCCCAGCGACGGCGTGAACGGCGCCAGCGAGATGAGCAGGCACGCGGTCCAGTGACACAGGAACGCCAGCACCGTGCAGAGGTGGAAGATCTCGTGGAAGCCGAAGTGACCGGGCCACGGGTTCGGCTTCTTCAACGCGTAGATGACAGCGCCGCCGGTGTAGAGCACGCCGCCCACGCACACGAGCACCATCATCGCGACATTCGCATTCACCAGGTCGACCATGTACATCACGGCGGCCCAGCCGAGCAGGAGGTAGAGGGCGACATAGAGCCAGCGCGGCGCATTGATCCAGAACACTCGGAAGAGGATCCCCAGTAGCGCACCGCTCCACACCAGGATCAGCAGGAGCGTGCCCTTGTCAGGAGGCAGGGCGCCTACGGCCAGTGGCGTGTACGTGCCGGCGATCAGCAGCAGGATGTTCGCATGATCGATGCGTTTGAGTACGAGCTTGGTCTTCGGGCCCCAGTCGATGCGGTGATACAGCGCGGAGTTGCCGAAGAGCAGCAGAGAGCTGGCCATGAATACCGCGGCCGCCCACTTCGCCGGAGCGCCCTCCGCGAGTACGATCAGCACGATTCCGGCCGCGATCGCCACGGGGAACGTCCCCGCATGCAGCCACCCGCGCCATGACGGTTTTATCTCGGCAGCACCATCGTCCCTCGCGGCCTTCAGCAGCGGAAGCTTCGGTACGGGTGTGGCGTTTGTCTCGGGTGTGCTCACCCGTTCACTCTATGCGGCCACCTATGCCGCCGGACGTACACATTGCGGATGCACAGGTGCAGCACACCGGGAAATCGTCTGCTGCGCGGTAGCGTAGGCACGTGGATACGCGTGCGGGTGAAGGTCGCGGGCTGCTGTACCGGTTGTACGGCAACCGTCTTCGGCGACAGCTCGACGTGGCATCCGTGCCGCACCACGTCGCGATGATGATCGACGGAAACCGGCGGTGGGCTCGTCAGCTCGGGCTGGAATCGCCCGCTGACGGACACCGCGCCGGTGCCGCGAAGATGCGGGAGTTCCTCGGCTGGTGCGACGACATCGGCGTCGAGGTCGTCTCGCTGTATCTGCTCTCGAGCGACAACCTGCGAAAACGCGATTCGAAAGAGATCGCCGACCTGATCGAGATCATCGCCGAGCTCGCCGAAGCCCTGTCGATGCAACCCGACTGGCGCGTCAAGCACGTCGGGCGCTCCGACATCCTTCCCGTCGAGCTCGCCCGGGTGCTGAGTGATTCCGAAGAGCGCACGAAACAGAACGCGGGCCTGCACGTGAACCTCGCCGTCGGCTATGGCGGACGCCACGAGATCGTCGACGCCGTGCGCTCGATCATCGCCGAGCACGACGCCTCGGGCGGCACGATGGAAGACCTCGCCGCGCACCTCACCCCCGAGATGATCGGCGAGCACCTGTACACGGGCGGCCAGCCCGACCCCGACCTCGTGATTCGCACGAGCGGCGAGCAGCGCCTCAGCGACTTTCTGCTCTGGCAGAGCGCGCACAGCGAGTTCTACTTCGTCGAGGCTCTGGGGCCCGATCTGCGTGAGGTCGACTTCCTGCGTGCGATCCGCGACTTCGCCGACCGAGACCGCCGCTTCGGCCGCTGAGTCACGCCGATCTCGCGAGCTGGTCGGCCCGAGACCGGCCGCTGAGCCTGTCGAAGCGCCCGCCACCTCACCATGCATCTCATGCGGATGCATGGGAGAATCGTAGGGTGACCACTTTCGACGACTATCTTGAAACGTTCGAAGGCGACCCCGGTTATCTGAACTGGGCGGCGTTCGGGCCGATCTCGCCGAGCATCCGTGCTGAGGTTTTCGCGGATGCCGACCTGCTGGGCAGCGGGCGTCCGTCATCTCTCACGCTCGTCGACGAGCGTTTCTCGGAAGCACGCGAGATCGCGGCCGAGATGCTCGGTGCGTCGGGTGACGAGGTCACGATGCAGCCGTCGGCGACGTACGGGCTCATGCACGCCTTCTACGGACTCACCGGAGCGGTGATCGCATCGACGGCGGAGTTCCCGAGCATCAGTATGACGTTGGAGCGCGCCTCGCAGGCGTCGTCGGGTGAGCTGTCGCCGCGGTGGATCACGCCCGAGCACACCTTCGTGACGCCGGATGCCGTCGCCGACGCCCTCGACGACGACGTGGCGGCGCTCGCCGTGAGCCATGTCGATTTCCGTACCGGTTACCGGGCGGATCTGGCCGCGCTGCGTGAGGTCATCGGACCCGATCGACTGCTGATCGTCGACGCCGTGCAGTCGTTCGGCGTGGTCGACACGGATTTCTCGGCCGCCGACGTCGTGGCCGGGCACGGGTACAAGTGGTTGCGCGCCGCACGCGGCACAGGCTTCACCTCGTTCTCAGCGCGGGCCCGCGAGCGTATCGCGCCGGTACTGTCCGGGTTCGCCGGCGTCGACGGCGGACTCCCGGTCGACGAACTGCCGGCGCCAACGGCATCCGCTCGTGCTTACTCAGTCAACCACCCCGATCAACTTGCCGTCGCCCGCCTCGCGGTGGGCCTGCGCGACGTGCGCGATGCCGGTGTCGCGGCCATCGAAGGGGCCATCGCGGAGCACGTCGACCGCATATTCGAGATCGCCGATCGCCACGGTATCCCGACCGTGACGCCGCGCGAGCGCAGTGAACGCGCGGGCATTGTGGCCCTGGCGCCCGACGAGCCCGCCGTGCTCTCCGCCGCGCTCACGAACGCGGGCGTCGTCGCGACCACACGCGGGGCGACCGTCCGCGTGGCCGCGCATGCGGGAACCAGTGTCGAGACCCTGCAGATGCTCGACGACGCCATCGGCACACTGGGCTGATCGCGTTAATCGGCTGATCGCGTTAATCGGAAGTTCATCCGCGCGTCGGGCGTGTCTTCGCTTGATGACGCATCCGAAGTCGTACGTTCAAGTCATCGGGCACCGTGCCCGGTCGAGTCGGCCTTCTGGATCGCGACTCGTGGCCCTGGTCGACTCGAGGCATAGCCGGGAAGCATCCCGGGTCGGGAGTGGGTCGTGACCACACGTACAGCACAGCAGTCCACCCGTCAGGTCTCGCGCAAGGCATCCGCTGGGAAGCCGGAGCAGGATCTTCGCACCTACGTGCTTGACACCTCGGTGCTGCTGAGTGATCCCCAGGCATTCTTTCGCTTCGCTGAGCACTCGATCGTCCTTCCGGTCGTGGTGATCACAGAGCTCGAGGGCAAACGCCACGATCCAGAGATCGGATACTTCGCACGGCAGGCGCTGCGCCACCTCGACGAGTTGCGCGTCGAGCACGGCCGCCTCGACTTCCCGGTGCCGATCGGTGAGGGCGGCACGCTGCGTGTCGAATTGAACAACACGGATGCCTCGGCGCTGCCCAGCGGCATCCGCCTCGGCGACAACGACAGCCGCATTCTCGCCGTCGCCATGAATCTCGCGCAGGACGGACAAGACGTCACGATCGTCTCGAAAGACCTCCCCATGCGCGTCAAGGCCGCATCCCTCGGTCTGCTCGCCGAGGAATACCTTGCAGAGCAGGCCGTCGACTCGGGCTGGACGGGCATCGCCACGCTCAACCTGTCGGGCGACGACATCAGCGACCTGTACGAGAGCGAGGTCGGACTCAGCGAAGAGGCTCGCGGCCTGCCCGTCAACACCGGACTGATCATCCACTCCGAACGCGGGTCGGCGCTCGCGCGCATCTCCGGCGACGGCGAGTACAAGCTCGTCCGCGGCGATCGTGACCTGTTCGGTATGCACGGGCGCTCGGCAGAGCAGCGCATCGCGATCGATCTGCTCACCGACCCGGACGTCGGAATCGTCTCTCTCGGCGGCCGCGCCGGAACTGGAAAATCAGCGCTCGCGCTATGCGCCGGGCTCGAAGCCGTGCTCGAGAGGCAGCAGCAGAAGAAGATCATCGTCTTCCGCCCGCTGTTCGCCGTCGGCGGTCAGGAGCTCGGATACCTGCCCGGCGACCAGAACGAGAAGATGGGACCGTGGGGGCAGGCGGTCTTCGACACGCTCGGTTCGGTCGTCTCGGGAAACGTCATGGACGAGGTCGTCGAACGCGGCATCCTCGAAGTGCTTCCGCTCACCCACATCCGGGGGCGCTCGCTGCATGACGCGTTCGTGATCGTCGACGAGGCGCAGTCGTTGGAGCGCAACGTGCTGCTGACCGTGCTCAGCCGCATGGGCCAGAATTCGCGCGTCGTGCTCACCCACGACGTCGGACAGCGCGACAACCTGCGCGTCGGCCGACACGACGGCATCGCCTCAGTCATCGAGACGCTCAAGGGGCACGACCTGTTCGCTCACGTGACCCTGATGCGCTCGGAGCGCTCGGCCATCGCGGCCATGGTCACCGAACTGCTGGAGGGCGGCGAGCTCAGCTGACGCTGGCTACTCTGGTCGCCTCGGAGGGCGTCCCGCTCTGCGGAGGGCGTCCCGCTCTGCTGACTGATTCGTTCAGAACGTCAGCGGATCGGGACCGGTTCAGCAGATCGGGACACATCAGGCGTACTCTCGCACCCGCCGCAAAGCCGCAACGATCGCTTTCTGAACCGTCGTCCAGTCGTGCACGATCTGGGCGTAGTCGAAGCGCAGCGTCTCATACCCGAGGGCGGATGCCGCGGCATCCCGAACTCGATCTTTGTGGCGTTTCGTCTCCGAGGCGTGGTTCTCCTTGCCATCTGCCTCAAGGATGAGCCGGCCGCCGACGACGAAGTCGACCTTGCCGACATCTCGGATGACAACCTGACACCGCAATGTGATGCCTAGAATGTGCAACCGCAGTCGAAGCAACGATTCAAGTCCGCTGTCGGCGTCGGCACGGGCGATGTCGATGAGCCAACGAACGGATGCCGGCAGAGCTGCCCTGATGCGGGAGCGAGCCGCTTTCGACAGAAGCCTGAGCTTCCACGCCGACTCGAAAGCGGCGAAGAACGCCTCATCGCCCGCGCACCGGCGGAAATGCAGCAAGGCAGTTTCGAGATCGACACGGCCGAGCGGCGGCCGCCCGCGGTAGAAATGAGACACGCAGACGCAGCCGTCGTGCGGATGCCTGTGGTTGTCGGCACCGAGCCAGACATGCGGTACCTCGGGCACGTCGAGTACCCAGATGTTGAGCATCCGGAGCACGCTCGCACAGGTCAGGGCGCCGCCGTGGGCGGTCGCCGCATGCACGTCGCTGTTGATCGGGGCGACGGCGAAGACCCCGTCGCGGATCCGAAGAATCTCACCGCGGCCGACCAGTCTCGACAAGGTCCGGCGGGCGAAGCCGAGATCCTGCAACTGCGTGCCACGTGCTATTCCGCCCAGGCGCTTGATGGTTTCCGTAGCCGACATGCTTCACACCATGGCGGATGGCGAAGCATCCCTTCGTCGGTGGACGCAGGAATGGGGACAAGCGGGCGTTGCGAGCGGGCTGTGCAGAACGTGCGCGTCCGGATTTGCCGCACGTGCGCGTCCCGCTCTGCCGACTGTGTCCCGATCTGCCGAGGAATTCTCTCAGAACGTCAGCAGATCGGGACGTGCTCAGCAGATCGGGACGGATGCGGGGCGTCATGGCACATAGGATGATCGGATGCCTGAAGCCGATCTGTCCGTTTCCGAGTACGCGTTCCCCGGGCCGCTGCGCGACCAGCTGGTTGCGGCGATTCTGAGCGGAGCGAAGACGTCGACGACCTCACTGGTCGCGCAGTACGACGTCGACGGCGACCCGCTGCCCGCCGTCGGAGACCGTGCGGTCGTGATCGACTCAGCCGGGGAGCCCGTGTGCATCGAAGAGATCACTGAGGTCCGGGTGGCGCGTCTGGCCGAGGTCGACCTCGATCACGCCATCGCCGAAGGCGAGGGCTTCACGACGGTCGCCGAGTGGCGCACAGGCCACGAGGAATTCTGGCACAGTGCCGAATTCCGCTCCGAGATGGGGACAGACTTCACCGTCGACGACGACTCTTTGGCCGTGCTCGTGCGGTTTCGGACCGAGCCGCTGAGCGGCATCCGCTCCGCATAGGTGCCCAATCTGCCGACTGTGTCCCGATCTGCCGAGGAATCCTCTCAGAACATCGGCAGATCGGGACGGGCTCAGCAGATCGGGACACCCGCCCACGTCAGCCGGCGTGGGTCATACTCAACAGATCGAGCTTCTCGTCCAACTGCGCCTCGGTGAGCTCGCCGCGCTCGACGTAGCCCAGCGCGATGACAGCGTCGCGCACGGTGATGCCCTCCGCGACGGCGTGCTTGGCGATCTTCGCGGCGGCCTCGTAGCCGATGAGCTTGTTTAGCGGGGTGACGATCGACGGGCTCATGCCCGCGAACGCCGCGGCGCGCTCGGTGTTGGCCTGCAGCCCGTCGACGGTCTTGTCGGCCAGCACGCGCGAGGCGTTCGAGAGCAGACGGATCGATTCGAGCACGGAGGTGCCCATGACGGGGATGGCGACGTTGAGCTCGAACGAGCCGGATGCTCCGGCCCTGGCCACGGTCGCATCGTTGCCGATGACCCGGGCGCACACCATGAGCACGGCCTCGGGGACGACCGGATTGACCTTGCCGGGCATGATCGAGGATCCCGGCTGCAGGTCGGGGATGTGCAGTTCGCCGAGGCCGGTGTTGGGCCCGGAGCCCATCCAGCGCAGGTCATTGTTGATCTTCGTCAGCGAGACGGCGATGGTGCGCAGGGCGCCGGATGCCTCGACCAGACCGTCGCGGTTGGCCTGAGCCTCGAAGTGGTCTTTGGCCTCGGTGATCGGCAGCTCGGTCTCTTCTGCGAGCAGAGCGATGACCTTCTGGGGGAAGCCGAGCGGGGTGTTGATTCCCGTGCCGGTCGCCGTGCCGCCGAGCGGCACTTCAGCGACGCGCGGCAGAGCCGACTGGACGCGCTCGATGCCGAGGCGAATCTGACGGGCGTAGCCGCCGAACTCCTGGCCGAGCGTGACGGGCGTGGCATCCATCAGGTGGGTGCGACCCGACTTGACGGCTTCTTTCCACAGCTCGGCCTTCGCCTCGAGGGCGACGGCGAGATGGTCAAGCGAGGGGATGAGCGTGTCGATCAGCGCCTGCGTGACGGCGATGTGCACCGAGGTGGGAAACACGTCGTTCGACGACTGCGAGGCGTTGACGTGGTCGTTCGGATGCACGGCAGAGCCGAGGATGCCGGATGCCAGCGTCGCGAGCACCTCGTTCATGTTCATGTTCGACGAGGTGCCTGAGCCGGTTTGGTAGGTGTCGACGGGGAACTCACCGTCGTGCGCGCCCGAAGCGACCTGGTCGGCCGCGGCCGCGATCGCATCGGCAATGGCACCGTCGAGGGTGCCGAGCTCTTTGTTCGCGAGCGCCGCAGCCTTCTTGATGCGTGCAAGGGCGGCGATCTGCGTCGGCTCCAGCCCCTTGCCAGAGATCGGGAAGTTCTCGACGGCACGCTGGGTCTGCGCCCCGTACAGCGCGTTGACGGGCACGCGAACCTCGCCCATGGTGTCGTGCTCGATGCGGTACTCGTTATCGGTCACTGCGATCCCTCCTGGGTTGTGGGGTCGGCTTCGACCCCCGTGTCGTCGATTCCGACGGTGATGACGGGCACGGCCGTGCCCTCGGCAAGACGGTAGTTCGCGCCGACGATTCCCAGCCGTCCCTCGGCGACGGCGGTGCTGATCATCTCAGACGACTGCAGCAGGTTGGCGACGGTGTTGCGCAGGTGCTCGCGACCGACGAGTTCGGCATCGATGTCGGCGGGGGAGGTGCCACCGCTTTCGCTCAGCACCTTTCGGGCTGCGGGGATGATCGGCGCGATCAGCTTCCAGATCGCCGGCGGCAGGGGGTCGGCATCGATCGCGGTGCCGTCGATCGCCGCGGCGACCGCGCCGCACTCGTCGTGCGCGAGCACGACGATCAGTGGAACGTTGAGGATGCCGACGGCATACTCCAGACTCGCCACGATCGACTCGCCGATGACCTGCCCGGCATTGCGCACCACGAAAAGGTCACCCAGGCCCAGGTCGAAGATGATCTCGGCGGCCAGGCGCGAGTCGGAGCATCCGAACAGAGTCGCCACCGGGTTCTGCTCGTGGGCCAGGTCATGGCGTCGTTCGACGTCTTGATTCGGATGCCGCGGCTCACCCGTAACGAATCGTTGGTTTCCGGCCAGCATGTCCTGCCAGGCGGCAGTCGGGGTGAGTGTGCTCATCGTGCCTCGTCAATCTCTTCTAACTGGGGAATGAGAGATTCGGCGAGCTCCGCCGTCGAATCGGGCGATCGTGCACCGTACAGCAGGACGTAGTCGTCGCCCGCCTGGGTGCCCAACGCGTAGGTGACGTTGTTGTCGGTGTTGTTGGGAAGGTCGTAGACGTTCCACTCGAACCCGTCGATCTGCATGGTGTCGGTGGCGGCGAACCCGTTGAGCAGCTGCGGCGCCCAGTCGGCGTCGGCGTCGAACGCCTGAGCGACCGTGATGAACCCGCGCTCGTCTTCGCCGGCGGGGGCGAGCGTAACCTTCCAGACCGGCGTCGCGCCGGGTTCGAGGGCGGCCGCGTTCACCCGCCAGAAGTCAGCCGTGTCGGGGACGAGTACGGGGCGCTCCATGCTTGATTCGACATCTGCTGCGATGCGTGCCACGTCGATCGGCGGGGCATCGACGCGCTCGCCGCGGGGCACGCCGAAGATCACGATCGCGACGACGGCGACAGTGATGATGAGCGCGGCGATGAGATTGCGAAAGGTCTGACTCGACCGGTAGGTCTTGCTGAACTCGGCCTTGCGTGCGGCCGTCTCCTCCGGCGTCTCCGGGCGGCCGAGCTCGGCGACGATGGGAGCCTTTTTGCTCACGAATCGTCCTCATCGGATGCCGCGGCACGAGCCGCGTCGAGGCGACGCTTCGCACCGAGCAACCACTCTTCGCAGCGTGCGGCCAGCGCTTCGCCTCGCTCCCACAGCGCCAGCGAGTGCTCAAGGGTGGGCGAGCCCTGTTCGAGCTCGGCGACGACCTTCACCAGCTCGTCGCGAGCGGCCTCGAACGACAGGGTCTCAATGGAGGAGTCGTTCTGCGCAGTCACGCCTTCCATCCTACGACGTACGGGGAGACTCTACGACGGGCTCAGGGGCGGCGGTTCAGGGTGTGGCAGCGGCTCAGGGGTCCGTAGTAGCGGCCGCGGGCGCTTCGGCGATCTCACCCTCGGAGCGGGCGGCGATGGACCCGCGGTCGACCGTGATGGTGATCGCGGTACCGGTGGGGGCATCTGCCGCGTCGCGCAGGATGATGCCGTCGCGGTGCGCGATGGCATAGCCACGTGCGAGTGTGGCGGCCGGCGACAGGGCGCGCAGTGACGCGCGCAGTTCGCCGGTGTTGCGGCTGGCGACGTCGAGCTGGCGCATGACGTGCTCGCGTCCGCGCGAGACGAGCAGCCACAGTTCCTGTGCACGGTCGTCGATGATCGGATCGGGCGAGCGGAGCACGGGGCGGCTGCGCAGCTGTTCGAGCTGGGCGATGTCGTGTGTGATGCGCTGCGTGAGGCGCGAGGTGGCCCGCGCGCGCAGCTGGCCGATCAGGGCGCGTTGCTCGCCGACGTCGGGAACGACGCGTTTTGCGGCGTCCGTCGGGGTCGACGCGCGCAGGTCGGCGACGTCATCGAGCAGCGGATGATCGTTCTCATGTCCGATTGCCGAGACGACAGGGGTGGATGCTGCGGCCACGGCACGGATGAGACGTTCGTCGCTGAAACCCAATAGCGTCTGCGGGTCGCCGCCGCCGCGGGCGATGATGATGACGTCGACCTCGGGGTCGGCATCCAATTTCGCCAGCGCAGCGAGAGTTTCGGGCACACAGCGATCGCCCTGCACCGCGGCGTACTCGGTGCGGAAGCGCACCTGCGGCCAGCGCAGCTCGGCGTTGCGGTGCACGTCTTTCTCGGCATCCGATCGTTCGCCGGTGATGAGGCCGATGACATGCGGGAGGAAGGGTACGGGCTTCTTGCGTTCGTCGTTGAATAGGCCCTCCTGCCGCAGCTGGGCGCGCAGCCTCTCGAGCCGTTCGAGCTGTCCGCCGAGTCCGACGTGCTTCATGGATGAGACGGTGAAGCTGAAGTCGCCCGCCTTGATGAAGTAGTCGGCCTTCACCGCGGCGACGACATGGTCGCCGATGGCGAGGTCGGTGGGGATGCGTCCGCGCACGCTCGACCAGATGCGAATCGAGATCTGCGCATCGGAGGCGGTGTCTTTCAACCGGCCGAAGATGTTTCCGCCGCGCACGTTCCATGACGTGATCTCGCCTTCGACCCAGACGGTGTTCCATCGCGCGATGAAGTCTCGGATCGTGCCGTTGAGGCGGGCGACAGAGGTCGGGGCATCCGCTGTCGAGTCACGCGGAGCGACGGCATCCGCCGGCGGAGTCTCGCCATTCGCGGAGGATGCTTCGAATACCGTCATCTGATCCTTTTCGTGCTGTGCGCCTGAGAGGGCATTCAGGCCCTCTATCGCGGTTCAACGGTAGTCTGGAGGGGTGAGCCAGGCCACCGTACACCTTCCCGTTCCTCGCATCCCCCGTTCTCGGGCGAAGCGGCTTCAGGATATCCCGGTCGACGGACACAAGCGCATTCTGCTCGCCGCTCCGCGCGGGTACTGCGCGGGCGTCGACCGCGCTGTCGTCGCCGTGGAGAAGGCGCTCGAGCGGTATGGGGCTCCGGTGTATGTGCGCAAGCAGATCGTGCACAACATCCACGTCGTGACCGAGCTCGAGCAGAAGGGCGCGATCTTCGTTGAAGAGGTCGATGAGGTGCCCGAGGGGGCCAACGTCGTCTTCAGCGCGCACGGTGTCTCGCCTGCGGTCGTGGGCGCGGCATCCGATCGAGGCCTGCACGCGATTGACGCGACCTGCCCGCTCGTGACGAAGGTGCACCGTGAGGCGGTGCGATTCGCACGCGACGATTTCGAGATCTTGCTCATCGGCCACGATGGCCACGAAGAGGTCGAGGGAACGGCCGGGCACGCGCCGGAGCGTGTGACGATCGTGAACTCGCCCGAAGAGGCCGACACGGTCGAGGTGAAAGATCCGTCGAAGGTCGTGTGGCTGTCGCAGACCACCCTGTCGGTCGATGAGACGATGGAGACGGTCAACCGGCTGCGCACGCGTTTTCCTGAGCTGCAGAATCCGCCGTCAGATGACATCTGCTACGCGACGCAGAACCGCCAGGTGGCGATCAAGAAGGTCGCGAAAGATGCTGACCTGGTGATCGTCGTCGGTTCGTCGAACTCGTCGAACAGCGTGCGCCTGGTCGAGGTTGCGCTCGAGTACGGCGCCAAGGCCGCGTACCGGGTCGACTACGCCGAGGAGATCAAGCAGGAGTGGCTCGATGGCGTGGCGACCGTGGGCGTCACCAGCGGTGCGTCGGTGCCCGAGGTGCTCGTGCGCGAGGTCGTCGAGACGCTGAGCGTCGCCGGCTACGGCGATGTCGAAGAGGTGCGCACCGCCGAAGAAGACCTCATCTTCTCTCTGCCTAAGGAACTGCGACAGGATGCCGCTGGCAACCGTGACAGCCGCGCGCTGGGTGGTCGTAGCAAGGCCGCCGCAAACTGAACGCGCCGTTCTGAACCCCTCGCAAAACACTGGACACTCGTCTAGCATGAGGGCGTAGTGTTCCGTTGAACGGAGCTATAGGTGAAGGTGGCGTCCCCAGCGCTCTTCATCTCGGGTTCGGGATTCCCAGTTCTCGAACCCGCGGCCCCTGAGGAGTTCGACTTCTCCGGGGCCGCCGCTGTTTACTGTGCTGTGCGCTGGCTCAAAGATCTGACAGCTAGCATGGCGGGATGACCGATCAACGTCCGCAGTACGGTGAGTTCGCGACGCCAGAGGAGCAGCGGCGTCTTGCGGGACTTCCGCCGATGGACGCTGTGGTTTCGGCTCCTGTCGAGCCGGTCGCCGCTGCCCCGGCCGAGAAGACCGCGCAGCCGCGCCGGTGGGATCGCATCATCACGATCGCGCTGCTGGCATACGGACTCATCAGCGTCATCACGACGGGAATCTCGTATCTCGATCTGCCGACCGTGATGAACGAGACCATGAAGATCATGGGTATCCCCGGCGAGTTCACGAACTTCGCTCAGGGGCGCCTGTGGGGCACGATCGCCGCCGTCGTGCTCGCTGTCGGCTGGGTCGTCACCGCGTGGCTGTCGCTGCGGCGGCTTCGCACGGGAAAGCTCACCTGGTGGATTCCGGTGGTCGGTGCCGCCGTGACCATGATCGTCGTCGGCATCTGCGTGACGGTGCCGATGATGGCGGACCCGGCGTTCGTCGAGTATGTCAGCGGGCTGTCGAGCCCGTAGCATTCGGTGCTGATGTTCAGCGCGCGGCAGTAGGGTCGGAGCGTGTCTGACAACAGCTTCTCTGTCTCTGTTTCGTATGCGTCCGTCGATCGAGCCGACGGCGCTGATGCTCGCCCCGCGGCTCTCGAACTGCTTCGTGAACGGCGCGTCGTCGCTGCCATGCGCGACGTCACCGCGCCGTGGGTAGACGGGCAGGAGGCCGTGGTCGAGATCGCTGTGACCGACGAGGCGAATGTGCTGACGCTTTCGGAGCAGGACACGATCGAGACGACTCTGGCCGCGGCCGATCTGCGCGCTGCCTTCGAAGCCGAGGGCATGACGCTGTGGCTGAGCGTCGACGACGACGTCGATGACGTCGAATCGTGGGGCGCGGATGCCGATGGCGATCCTGTCGGGGTTGACGAGCCCGCCGATCCGGATGAAGCTGACTTTGATGTGGAGGAGCTGGAGGCTGCGGGGCTCGAGGAGCGGTTCGAGACGCAGCCGGTACGCGTTGCCGCGTTTTCGCACCGCGGAACGCTCGGTGCTCGCTTTCTTGCCGAGGCCACCGGGGGTGCCGTCGACTACGTTGAATCGGGCACCTGGTCGCTGTGGCGCTATGCCACGGCTGAATCTACCGATTCGTTGGCATCGGAGAAGGCAGAAGAGCCCGTCATCGAGCTCAACTTCGTCGACGGGGTTGCCGATTGGATCGACGTGCACGTGTCGGGTCTCGGCGGTTTCGCTGTGCCTTTCTGGCCACAGGCCGAGCGCGACACGCAGACGGTGATCGACCTCGACACGATCACGGTTCCCGAGACCCGCGAGGTCTATCGTCGGCTGATCGTCGAAGGCGATGGCACGCGCGACGAGTTGGCCGAGATCGCCGCCCGGGTCACGCTCGACGTCGAGGCCGCGCACCGCGCGCTGATCCCAGAAAGCCTGGGTGGGCTGGCCGGTGCTGACGCGCGCGTTCGCGCGTTCCTCGAAGCGTTCCGGGTGCCTGCCGCGTTGATCGAGCTGGCGCTCGCCGAGCCGGATGCTTCGCCTGCAGACAATGCACAGGGCCATCAGCGCATCGAGCCCCAGGGCTGGGCACGCGGGATCGGCGAGGCGATCGTCGGAGGCTACGGGGAGATGCTGCCGCTCACTCGCCGGGACCGGTGGGATGCTCGGCTGTCGCGTCGCCTGCGCGCGAACCCACCTCTCGCGGCAGCCCTTGCCGTGGGTGAATTGGCGCTCGGCGTATTCAGCACCAGCAAGCTGCGCGGCGGGTGGAAGAGCATCGGAATCCTGCTCATCATCGACGCCGTGGGCGATCTGATCGTGAGTGCCGTGCGTGCGCGGCGTCGGCGCTGAACGGGACGGCGTCCTGGGGTCAGGCGCGCTCTGTCGCGTAGCGCGGCGCCATGGCCCCCATCTGGTCCATCACAAGTCCGATCACTTCGGGCTGACGGTCTGGCGGGTACTTGTACTTCACCAACAGTCGCTTGACCGCTGGTGAGGTAGTGGTGGATGCGCTGGTTCTCGGTGATCGTATCCTGCGAGGTCGGTGAGGCGACCCCGACGAGCGCCTGCTGCAGGTAGGTGGCCGGCACGCCCGGGTTGAGACGGCGCAGTGCGTAGAGCAGAGGCGGACGGATGAGCAGTTCGTCCCAGCTGTGGCGCTCGCCGGAACCGGGGGCGATCTCGTCGCCCCGCAGCGGGCGCCACCCGAGCGGTTCGGCGAGGGTGTTCTGGGCGTTCTGCTCCCAGACGGCTTCAGAGATGGCGGTCATGTGGTGCTTCCTCCTGCGCTCTGTGAATCGAAGGCCGATTCATCGGTGACGGCTGCCCAGATCTCGGTTGCGATCCAGCGTTCGCGCCCACCGCGGCCCCAGCGGCCGGCCGAGCGCAGCCACCCGCGTGCCTCGGCTTTGCGCAGCGCCGCAGAAGCCGTGGGCTGGCTCACGTCTGCAAAGCGTTGCACTGCCGCGACGGTCACGATGGGATTGCGGAAGACGAGATCGATGACGGATGCCAGCGCGCTGCGGTCATTGATCGATTGGCGTCGATAGCGTTCGCGTAGCTCGACGAGCGATCGGATGCGTGTGGCTGTCTCGTCTGCTTGTTGCTCGATGCCCAGGCAGAAGAACTGCACCCATTCTTCTATCTCGGCGCGCTCACGAACCGCTTGGAGGCGCTGATAATACGTCTCGCGATGACGCTCGAAGTAGCGAGACATCGGCAGAATCGGTGCGTCGAGAACGTCGTCGATCATGAGCTGAAGGCCGATGAGTACGCGGCCGATCCGCCCATTGCCATCAAGAAACGGGTGGATGGTTTCGAACTGATAGTGCGCGAGAGCGGCCCGGATGACGGGCGGCATCTCCGATGGTTCATTGACGAACCGTTCCCAATCGGCGATGGCGTCGCCGAGGCGATCTTGGTGCGGCGGGATGAACTTCGCAGATTGCGGAGTCGCATCGGGCGATCCGATCCACACAGGCGAGCGCCTGATCTCGCCGGGGGATTTTTCTTCGCTGCGAACGTTGGTCAGTAGGGTCTTGTGCAACGCGCAGAACAGACGTTGTGTGATCGGCCACTTCGCTAACAGTTGCTGACCCTGATCCATAGAGGTGAGGTAGTTGGCGACTTCTCGCAGGTTCTCGTTCTCGATCGGCTCTCCGGCGCTTCGTGCGCTGAGCACGTCGCTGAGTGACGCTTGGGTTCCTTCGATGCGGGAGCTCGAGAGGGCTTCTGCGGTCATTGAAGGCCCCAGTAGCAATGCGGGATCGCCGAGCAACATGGCAAGGCCAGAAAGTCTGCCGAGTGCGATGTCAGCTCGCGATACGATCGATGCCGTTTCGGGTGCGAGGGGCAGCGTTCGGGGGAGATTCGCTGGCAGGAAGAATGGGTGTGGCCATGGGCCGATCGGGTCGTGCACGATCGTGCCGAACCGTGTGTTGACGAAGTCTTCTCGTTTCACCCATTCTCCTTATATCTTTGATGAAAACTCATAAGCTAACGGGGTAGATGTCTATATCTTCACCGCGAAGTTATAAGGTTCCTGCGGTGCTGATGAGTCGGTGAGCCCGTCTTCGGTGACGATCGGGATGCCGTAGTCGCCGGTGAGCACGATCAGATCCCCGGCCGAGAGCGTGAATGTGGTGGTCGGTGAGCCCCCGGTCGCGCGCGCGGCCACTGAGCCTGTCGAAGCGCCTCCGCTTTCGGTCGCTGAGCCCGTCGAAGCGTCCGCCACCTGCAGCAGTTCCGCCACCGCAGCCAGGTCGTTCCTCTCATCCTCTGTGAGCACCCCGTCCGCCCAGGCGACCTGCACGAGCGCCCGGCAGTACTCCGTGTGAAGACCTTCGACTTCGAACCGACTGAGCCCGAACTCTTCAGCCGCAGATGCGAGCTGTTGCGCTTCGCTGACCGAGATCACCCGGTCGAGCAGGCAGTGGTCGAGGAGCGCGAGGTATTCCGCTTCGACGCCGGTGGCGCGCGGATGCTTCGCATCGATCGAGATGCGCTGCCGTCTGTACCGAAACGACAAAACCACGCCGAAACACACGCGAGATCGCGTGGTTTCGGCGTGGTTTTGTATTCTCGCGGAAGTCGAGGCAGGTCAGCTCTTGGACTGGCCGTGCGAGCCGAGCTGACGGGTCGACTCGACGACGCGGGCAGCCATCGCCGACTCGGCGATCTTGCCCCAGGCGCGGGGGTCGTACTGCTTCTTGTTGCCGACCTCGCCGTCGACCTTCAGCACGCCGTCGTAGTTCTTGAACATGTAGTCGGCGATCGCACGCGTGTACGCGTACTGCGTGTCGGTGTCGATGTTCATCTTGATGACGCCGTTCGCGACAGCCGTGGCGATCTCTTCATCGGTTGAGCCGCTGCCGCCGTGGAAGACGAGGTCCAGCGGCTTCGCGCCGGTGTTGTACTTGGCCGCGACCTGCTCCTGGATCTCGCCGAGCAGCTCGGGGCGCAGCTTCACGCCGCCCGGCTTGTACACGCCGTGCACGTTGCCGAAGGTGAGGGCGGCGATGTAGCGGCCCTGCTCGCCGAGGCCGAGGGCCTGAACGGCCTGGTCGACGTCAGCGAACGTCGTGTACAGGGCCTCGTTCGAGCCCTCGTGTGCGACGCCGTCTTCTTCGCCGCCGACGACGCCGATCTCGACCTCGAGGATGGCATTGATCGCCTTCATGCGGGGGAGCAGGTCTTTCGCGATCTCGATGTTCTCACCCAGCGGCACCGCCGAGCCGTCCCACATGTGCGACTGGAAGATGGGGCCCCGACCGGCCTTGACCTCTTCTTCGGAGGCGGCGATCAGCGGCTCGACGAATCCCGCGAGAGCGTCTTTCGGGCAGTGGTCGGTGTGCAGCGCAACCGTGATGGGGTAGTTCTTCGCGACCTCGGTGGCGTAGCGAGCGAAGGCGAGGGCCCCCGTGGCGCGGGCCTTGACGGTGTGGCCGGCGAAGTAGTCGGCGCCACCGGTGGTGACCTGGATGATGCCGTCGGAGCCAGCCTCGGTCAGGCCCTGAAGGACGGAGTTGATGGTCTGCGAGCTGGAGACGTTGAAAGCGGGGTACGCGAAGCCACCAGCCTTCGCGCGGTCGAGCATTTCTGCGTACTGATCCGGAGTGGCGACGGGCATGAATGAACTCCTGCGATAGATGAAGCCGGGACAGTGCCACTCTATCGGTGGCGACGATCGGATGCCGTGGCCACTGCCGCGTGCGGCGTCACACTCTGACGTGCTGTTAAGAAGTGCGATTCCTTCGCTTGAATTCAGGGGAAACACCGGCAGTTTCATGCCGTGCGGTCGATAAGCTGGCCGCATGGTGAGTCTTACGGCCGACATGAGCCCGCTGCGTCCTGATCGAAACCTCGCACTGGAACTGGTGCGTGCGACCGAGGCTGCCTCGATCCGAGCGGTGCCGTTCATCGGTCGCGGCGACAAGGAGGCCGCTGATGGCGCGGCGGTCGACGCGATGCGCGCGTTCCTCGGCACCGTGAACTTCCAAGGCGAGGTCGTCATCGGCGAGGGCGAGAAGGACAACGCCCCCATGCTGTTCAACGGCGAGATCGTGGGTTCTGGCCGTGGCCCGGAATGTGACATCGCCGTTGACCCGATCGACGGCACGAGTCTGACCGCGGCGGGTCGGCAGAACGCGCTTTCGGTGATCGCTGTCTCTGACCGCGGCACCATGCTCGATGCCTCCAGCGTCTTCTACATGGACAAGCTCGTCACCGGGCCCGCCGGTGTCGGCGTCGTCGACATCCGCCTGCCTGTCGGCGAGAACATTCGTCGGCTGGCCAAGGCACTCGGCAAGCCCGTCGAGGAGATCGTCGTCTCGGTGCTGAATCGTCCGCGGCACGACAAGCTCATCGCAGAGATCCGCGAAGCGGGGGCTGGCACCAGGCTCATGAGCGACGGTGACGTCGCCGGTGGCATCAACGCCGCACGACACGGTGCCCGCACCGACATGTGTGTCGGTGTGGGCGGCAGCCCCGAGGGCATCGTCACGGCGTGTGCGATCAAGGCTCTCGGCGGACACATTCAGGGACGCATGTGGCCGCGCGATGACGATGAGCGCCAGCGCGGTACCGACGCCGGACTCAAGATCGACCACGTCTACGAGGCCGACGACCTGGTCAAGGGCGATAACACACTGTTCGTCGCCACGGGGGTGACCGACGGCCAGCTGGTGGCCGGCGTGCGTCGCGAGGGCAACTACGTCTACACCGAATCGGTGGTGTTGCGCGGGGCGTCGGGCACGCTGCGCCGCATCAACTCGGAGCACCTCGTCTCAAAGTGGCTCTGATGACCGTGGCGGGTCGATCGGTGGCCTGAGCGCGCTCTTACACTCTTTCTCAGCCATTGCTGGCACAATGGTGGCTGGAACCTCCGGGAGGGTGAGAGATGTCCACGCAGCAGACGCGCAGAGGCAGTACGTCGACACCGTCGAACACCGTCACCACGAACACGGGGCGCATTCTTCGCATCTCGCCGGACGACGAGGCTGCACGCGCGGCCGCTGCCGCCGCGGCCACCGTGGCGCCACCGAACGCCGACCCGGCGCGCCGCACAGACGTGTTGTTTCGCGTGCGCCGCGACGAGGGGCATGAACTCAGCGCCTGGTGGATGATCGGCGCGTTTCTCGTGAGCTCCGGTCTCGTGATCGCTCTGCTCAGCTGGGTGCCCGGAAACGCCTAACTCTCGGCGATTCGATCGCGTACCGGGCCGAGATCAGCCTGTGCGGCGTCGTGCCGCTCACTCTCGTCTCGGGTGATTCCGCCGTGGGCGCTGTCGTCGTCGGCTCCCGTTTCCTGCGCGCTCGATTCCTGTGCGCTCGCGAGTAGCTCGGGCGCGGTGAAGCGACGGCCCGAGGTCTTGATCGCGGCTGGCGCGTCAGCAATGGACGCCGGATCGATCCCGGGGAACTGTCGTGCCGTCACCAACACCCGACTCTCGAGCGAACCGGCGAACTTGTTGTAGCTGTCGACGGTGCGCTCCAGTGCTCGGCGCAGGTCGTCGGCGTGCCCGGCGAGGGTTCCGACACGCTCGAACAGTTGCGTTCCGAGCTTGAGCAGATTGCGTGCCTCGGTCGATACCTCTTGTTGCGTCCAGGTGAAGGCGACGGTCTTGAGCACCGCCCACAGGTTCACCGGAGAAGCCAGAGCCACACGCTTGCCGAAGGCGTAATCAAGCAGTGTCGGGTCTTCATCGATCGCCGCGGCCAACAGCGACTCGCTCGGCAAGAAGCAGATGACGAACTCAGGGCTCGCGTCAAGCCCTGACCAGTACGCCTTCTTCGCGAGCGCGTCGATGTGCGCGCGCACGGCTTTGACGTGTTTTTGCATGTGCTGCTGTCGCATCGCGGCGTTGGCGTCACTGCCTTCGAGAGCACTGGCTTCGAGATAGGCATCGAGCGGAACCTTTGCGTCGACTGCGATCGATGTGCCGCCCGCCAGATGGATCACCATGTCGGGGCGCCCCTGGCCGTGATCGGATGAGATGGTCGCCTGCACGTCGAAGTCGACATGTCGGGTCAGTCCGGCGGCCTCGACGACGCGTCGCAGCTGCGTCTCACCCCAGACGCCCCGTGTCGCGGTCGACCGCAGTGCTCCGGCCAGCGACTCGGTCGTCGCTCGGAGCGCTTCATCGGACTCTTGCGCGCGGCGCAGCTGTTCAGCGAGCGACCCGAACTGCGTGTGGCGATCTTGTTCGAGCGTGGTCACCTTGTGCTGCATCTGCTGCAGCGTCTCGCGCACCGGGGCGAGAGCCGTCAACACGGCGTTCTGCTGCTGTGTCCGCTCGGCCTCAGCGTTTCTCTCATGGCGCGCGTGCTCGACGGCGTCGCGATACAGGTCGTACTGTCGATCGCGATCATCGCGCACCGCGGCGAGTTCAGCCTGTGCGCGGGCGAGGTCGGTCGCCTGCTGGGTGCGCTCGTGCGCTGTGCGCGACGTCTTCATGTACCAGCCCACGAAGAAACCGCCCGCGGCGGCCGCGGCGAGGAGGAGAACGATCAGCCAAGCATCCATACCGCCATGATGCCGCGGGGGTCAGACATTGGCGGGATGCCGCTGGCGGATCAGCGCTGTGCGTACTCGTCGAGAATGGCGCGCATCTCCGGCAACGCGAACTGATCGGCGATGGCTGTGGCAGAGAGGCCACCGGCATCCGCATCCGCGCCGGCGTCCAGAAGCATGCGCAGCAGCGTCTCGTTCTTGCGGAACACCGCGCACGAGATCGCGGTCTGACCGTTGCCGTTGACGGCGTTCAGATCGGCGCCGCGGCGCACTAGATCGGCGACCGTGTGCTCTTGCTCGGCATACGTCGACACGATCAGCACTGTGTCGCCGCGAGGGTTTCGCACGTCGATCGGTACACCCGCGTCGATCATCTCGCCCAGGGGGCCGGTGCGTCCCTGGCGAGCCAGATCGAAGGTGCCCTCGATGACTTCGAGGCTGACGGGTGAATCGCCGGTGTTCGTCATGCTCTCATTGTCGCGCGCGAGCGCTGGGAATGCACGGCGGTCAGGCAGCTTGCTCGGCAGGCTGCGGTTCTGCGGGGCGCGGCCCCGTCACGCGCAGGCTGAGGTTCGCGGCGAGGGCGTCGACGTCCGCAGCATCAGCGCGGTGGGCTGCGTCGATGACGATCTGGGCGCAGGCGCGAGCATCCGCCAACGCATCGTGGTGCGAGAACTCGGCGAACCCGGCGGCGGCCGCGGCGACCGGCAGGCGATAGGAGTCGAGCTCGTACGTCTTGCGTGCGACCTGGAGGCTGCACAGCGACCGGTATGGCGGACAGACATCGCCGGTGACTTCGGCCGCGGTGCGCAGAACTTTCATGTCGAAGCCGGCGTTGTGGGCGACGAGCACATCTGCACCGGCGAAGCCACAAAGCCGGTCGAACTGTTCACTCCAGGTGGCGGCGTTCGCGACATCCGATGCCTGAATGCCGTGGATCTTGATATTCCATTCCTGGAACTCGTCGTGCCCGGCCGGCGGGCGGATCAGCCACCCGGCCGTCGCGACCACGCGGCCGTCGCGCACGCGAACGAGTCCGACAGAACACGCGGAGGCAGGGGAGGAGTTCGCCGTTTCAAAGTCGATTGCGGTGAAATCCAGTGGCACCTTCTCACCCTCTCCCGAGGCGGGCGAGCTCTGGCGCAGACTCGCCGCCGGCTCACGGCATCCGCCCCGGTAGACTCTTACCCCGTGGCTCTAACAATCGGAATCGTGGGTCTGCCCAACGTCGGCAAGTCGACCCTCTTCAACGCACTCACCAAGAATGACGTGCTCGCGGCGAACTACCCGTTCGCGACTATCGAGCCGAACGTGGGCGTCGTGAACCTGCCCGACTCTCGGCTGAATGTGCTCGCCGACATCTTCAAGAGCGAGCGCATTCTGCCTGCGACCGTCTCGTTCGTCGACATCGCCGGCATCGTACGTGGTGCGAGCGAGGGGGAGGGTCTGGGTAACCAGTTCCTCGCGAACATTCGTGAAGCGGATGCCATCGTCCAGGTCGTGCGCGGATTCAATGACGATGACGTCGTGCACGTCGACGGAGCGATCAATCCGCAGGGCGACCTCGAGACCATCAACGCTGAACTGATGCTCGCCGATCTGCAGACCATCGAGAAGGCGATCCCGCGGTTCGAGAAAGAGGTGCGGGGCAAGAAGCTCGACCCCTCGGTGCTCGAAGCGGCGAACGCCGCGAAAGATGCTCTGGAACGCGGCGTGCTGCTGTCGGTGAGCGGCATCGACCTCGCGCCGATCAAAGAGCTCGGGCTGCTCACCGCGAAGCCGGTCATCTTCGTCTTCAACGTCGACGAGTCGGTGTTGACGGATGCTGCGCGCAAAGCCGAACTCGAAGCGCTGGTCGCGCCAGCGAAGGCGATCTTCCTCGATGCGAAGATCGAATCAGAGCTCATCGACCTCGACCCCGAGGACGCCGCGGAACTGCTCGAGGCGACAGGGCAAGACGAATCAGGCCTCGACCAGCTCGCCCGCATCGGCTTCGACACCCTGGGGCTTCAGACCTACCTGACCGCGGGTCCCAAAGAAGCGCGCGCCTGGACGATCGGCAAGGGCTGGAAGGCGCCGCAGGCCGCGGGCGTCATCCACACCGACTTCGAAAAGGGCTTCATCAAGGCTGAAGTCATCTCATTCAACGACCTCGTCGAGACCGGTTCTGTGGCCGAAGCGCGCGCCAAGGGCAAAGCCCGCCTCGAAGGCAAGGACTATGTGATGCAGGACGGCGACGTGGTTGAGTTCCGTAGCGGATTAACCTCTGGCGGCAAGAAGTGACTACATCGGCTGGTGGGCCACGAGTCTTCGTGTCTCACGCCAATGCGGATCGTTCTTACGTAGACAAGTTTGTGAACAGCATCTTGATTCGCGGCGCCGAACTGCGGTCAGCTGACATTTTCTACACCTCGGCCGCAGATACCGGTGTGGGTTCAGGTAAGAATCTGATGGAGACGGTTCGCAACGAGGCTGGTAGCTCCCAGCTCGTGATCGCTATGGTGACACCCGTTTACCAGACGCGACCTGTGTGCGTGGCGGAGTTGGGGGCGGCATGGGCTCGCGGCGTCCTCTTTCCGGTGATGGCCCCGGGAATGAAACGGTCGGAGTTGGAAGGTGTGCTTCCTGGCCTGTTGATAAAGGCTGTTGATGACGACGATGTTCTTGACGAGATCTCCGACCGTCTCAGCGGCCTGGGCTATGGGTTCAGCGCAAGCTCTTTCGGGGTTGGTAAGGCGGATTGGAAGTCGGCGATGCGGGGCGACCCAGGTGTCGCCAAGTTGGCTCCTAGTCCAAGTCTCGACCAACTGAAGCGGGTAGAGGCTGAGCTTGACAGCACCCGGTTAGCGCTTGATCAGACTCGTCAGGAGCTCGAAGAACAGCGCCTACGCAATGACAAGCTAAGTCGCGCGAAGTCGGCCGCAGAAGTCCTCGACGCCGACCTGCCTTCAGATGAGCGGGAACGATTCGCCGCGCTCCGAAGCCAGGCGGTGAAGGCACTCGACAATGTAAGCAATCCCGTCATGGAGTGTATTTGGCACGAGATCTCTGGCGTCGAAATGTATCTACCGAATCGTATGGACGACGAGCGGTTACACGACGAGATCCTTCGTGAGGTGAAGGATGGTCGGTTGAACCTAGACGAGGAAACAAATGAGGTTTCCGCGGACCCGGAGTTCGAAGAGGTAGGGATCGCTCTCGCTGCTACAGCCGCGCTCAACGAGTATCTGGATGAGCAAGACCGCAGCGAGCCGTTCGTTGACTGGTTTAAGAAAGAGTTCAAGACCCCGATGAATCTGTCGAAGAAGGGATGTTGGAATGCGATCATCTGACAATGCCTTCAACGGCGGCCACATCGTGGAGTTCCGTAGCGGAATCACCTCTGGGAGCAAGAAGTGATCAACTCGAGAAACTCCTGCCCCTTCCCGTCGAGCGCCTACTAGCCTTGCAGCGCCATGACTTCCGCCGACGACGCCACCCGCCTTGCCGCTGAGGCGCGTGCTCGCGTACTGATCGATCGGCAACTCACCGAGGCAGGCTGGTCGGTCCAGGATAAGAAGGCGATGAACCTGTTTGCGGCGCAGGGAGTGGCAGTCCGCGAGATCACGCTCAAGCCGGGACACGGCCGCGTTGAGTTGTATCTCGCCGGCGGCTGCCTGTGGGGCGTGCAGGCGTTCATCGACACTGTCGCCGGGGTGACTTTCACCGAGGCGGGGCGCGCCAACGGCGCCACCGATCGGCTGGACGGCGACTACGACGGTTACGCCGAATGCGTGCGAACGCGATTCGATCCGAGCGTGGTGAGCATCTCGCAACTGATGTCGCACCTGTTCGAGATCATCGACCCGTACAGCGTGAACAGGCAAGGGTCGGATGTCGGTGAGAAATATCGCACCGGTGTGTACTCCACCAACCCGCTGCATCTCGAACAGGCGCGCTCATTCATCGCTGCGAGAAACGACGCTGACCAAATCGCTGTCGAGGTGCAGCCGTTGACGAATTATGTGCGAAGTGCCGAGGAGCATCAGCACCGACTTGCGCGCTTCCCTGAGGATGCGTGCCATCGGCGCGGATAACACCTACAGTCACGGAAGCGCGGCGAAAGACTTCTTCGTGTCGCGGTACCAGCCCATGGCCTTCTTCGGATGCTTCCAGCGATTCTTCATCTGCTCATGAGCATCCGCGTGTGTGGCGTCGCCGCCGCGCACGGCCTCGCGCAGGTGTCGATCTTGCGCCTTGATCATCTCATCGGCCGTTTCGCCGCCGATCTCGGTGTCGCAGGCTCCGCCGAGCTGTCGGCAGGTCATCGTCTTCATGGTGGTGTCCCTTCGGTGGTGGCTTGAGAGTCGGATGCTGTCAGTCAACCGATCGCGCGACGCAGAAGCGCCTCGATCTGCCGTTCGACGTCTCCGGTGATCTCGGTGATGGCATAGCTCGCCGGCCACATGGAGCCCTCGTCAAGCTTCGCCTGATCGCTGAAGCCGAGTGTCGCGTAGCGCGCCTTGAACTTCGCGGCCGGCTGGAAGAAGCAGACGATGGTGCCGTCGAGTGCATAAGCGGGCATTCCGTACCAGAGCTTCGGCGTCAGTTGCGGTGCGTGCTTCGCGACGAGCGCGTGCACCTTCTCGGCGATGTCCCGCTCGCTGCCCTTGAGGTCGTCGATCTTGGCGAGTACTGCCTGCTCTGCTTCGGCTGCCTTCTCTGCTGCCGACTGGTTCTTGCGTGCGGCGCGAGCTTCGCTCGCCCGGTCCTTCATCGCTGCGCGCTCTTCGGCGGTGAAGGCGTCTGCGTTGGTGCCCATGCTGTGATCCTCTCGCTGAGATGATGCTAGGAAGTACCGGCACGGTTCGTGCCGTTAGCTCCAGTGTGCACATCCAGACTGCCGTTGTCAACGGCACGGTCTGTGCCGGTAGCATGAGGTCATGGCCAGCTCCAAGAAGACCCCGTCGGAGTCCTCACCCGAGCCACGACGTCGTGGCGAAGAACGCACGCGGGAGTTGCTCGAGGTGACGCTGCAGCTCGCCGCCGAGGCGGGCTATCGCGGGCTGACCATCGAGGCGGTGGCTCGGAGAGCGCAGGTCGGCAAGCACACGATCTATCGGCGATGGCCGTCGATTGCCCAACTGCTCCTCGATGCGCTGAATCACGTGTGGGTCAGCGATCTTGACTATCACTCGGCGGGAAACATTCGGAGTGATCTTCGCGAGCAGTTCATCCGGTCGAGTCGGGCGCTGTCGAGCCCGCCCATCGGTCCCATCTATCGGGCTGTCATCGCCGAGGCGCAGGCCGATGCCTCGCTGCGGAAACTCCTGCACGAGCGTTTCCTTGCGACCGTGGAACAGAGAACTCTGGATCGCCTGCTACTCGCCCAAGACCACGGCGAGTTGGTTGCCGACATCGACCTGACCATCGCAGCCGAGGTGCTTTCCGGCACGCTCTACTACCGGTGGCTGCTCACGCCGCGGCCAGTCGACGAGCAGATCATCGATGGCCTGATCGACATGTTTCTCGCGGCCTATCTGGTGCCGGAGGGCTGAGAACCGTGTCTCACCAAGCACAGCTCGCGCAGGATTGCCGCTGCTCTGCGATACTCAGCTCATGGGCATCTTCCGCCGCAAGTCGACTGAACCTTCCGCACCCGAGCCGACACCGTTTGTTGCTGAGATACTGCGCCGCATCGGCGCGGAGTACGGCGGTTTCGACGCCGTCGCGCCGCTGGTGCCAGACAAGGGCGGCCCGGGCATGGAACTGACGATTCACATCGCCGGTGCCCCGATCCCCGGGCGTGAGCCGTTTCTGCACGGCACGGGCATCGTTCGAACTGCTCGATCGTTCGCCGATCGCACGGAGGTCTATGACGGCGACCAGCAGATCGCACGCTACGACGATCTGACGACTGCAGACGTGTTCGGAGCTCGCGACTCATAGCCCGACAGGTTCGTCAGCTACTCGCCTCCGAGCCACGTGGTGACATCGTCGAGCTGTGCGCGCAGGCATTCCCACGGCTGATTCAGATCGAGCGTTCGTGCGCCGATCCGATTGCCCTGAATGACGACATCGAGGTCGGGCTGCAGGGCGGCATCCGTTCGGGCATACAGCAGCAACCCGCTGACCGAGCCGTTGCGTGCCACGTCGGCGTTCTTCACATATGACAGCACCTGATAGAGATGCGGCGAGTGCACGGTCGGCTTCCCCCAGGCTCCTGTCTGCATCGACTGACTGTAGTACTTCGCGTCGATGATGAGCATGCGACCACCATGACGGAGCGTCACGTCGGAGCGCATCGCCGGTAACTGATGCGCGCCGAGCGCGCTCGGCAGGTCGTAATCCCATGGCACCGTCGGCGCGGCCGGAGCGAGCGGCGCGTGATGCAGCCGAAAGTACTCGAGCAGAAATCGCTCATACAGGTAGCTCATTTGCTCATCAGCGACCCAGGAAGAGAGCTTGGCGTCGCCCGAGTCCTCCGTCTGCAGCATTCCCTTGACGATCAGCTCGCACACGCCCAGCAGCAGCCGATAGTCGGCGTTCGCGCGATGGTAGCTGAGCTTGCTCCATTGAACCGACGTCGGTGACACGGTCGTCACGGAGTCCAGGTAGGGAAGGAGGCGGCGCAGCGCGACCCTCCGCGCGGCGGTGAGATCGCCCTGGCGGATCAGCAAAACGAGCACAGCTTTCAGCGCCCGATTATGCGGTGTGTCCGGTTCGTACTCATCGAACTCGCACACCAGACGCGCCCTGGTCAGCGAGCGCGCCGCGACCGTGCGCGGGACATCGATGCGACCGCGCACCGTCGCCAGTTCGTCGCGACGGGAACGATAGTCGCGGTGGATCCCGCGCTTCACCTGTGCGCCGACGCCGCGGATGAGGATCTC
>NZ_JAJUFV010000010.1 GCF_029263575.1 Microbacterium sp.
ATTATTCCCCTCAGCCCTCGACCGTGATGCCCATGGAACGGGCGGTGCCGGAGATGATCGAGATCGCGGCCTCGACATCGTTCGCGTTCAGGTCAGCCTGCTTGGTCTCAGCGATCTGACGGACCTGGTCCTTGCTGATCTTGCCGACCTTGACGGTGTGCGGTGTGGCCGAAGCCTTCTGCACGCCCGCGGCCTTCTTGATCAGTTCAGCAGCCGGCGGCGTCTTCAGGACGAACGTGAAGCTGCGGTCCTCGTAGACGGTGATCTCAACCGGGATGACATTGCCCCGCTGCGACTCGGTCGCGGCGTTGTAGGCCTTGCAGAACTCCATGATGTTCACGCCGTGCTGACCCAGCGCGGGGCCGATCGGCGGCGCCGGGTTGGCGGCACCGGCGTTGATCTGGAGCTTGATCAGGCCGGTCACCTTCTTCTTAGGTGCCATTTCCTTTTCCTTTCATCGAGCGGATGCCGAAGCATCCGATCTCCCACGAACCCGGCATCTCCGGACTGTGGTGAGTCTGTGCGCGAACGCACAAACCACGTAAGTCTACCTGATCTGCGACTCTGGCGTGCGATAGCGCTCGACGAGCCGCTCCCCGAGTTCGCGAAGCGCGGTCCGGATCTCGGGCGGCTTGATGACCTCGATCGCACTCGTCCATGCCGCGAGCTGCTCGGCGAGGGCATCCGTCCGGTGCGCCCGCACCTCGATCAGTCGTCCGTCACCATCGATCACCCGCGCCTGCCGACCGAATCGGTCGCACACGGCACGTACCGCCCAGGGTTCTGCCCTGATCACGGCGCGTACCCGCCCGCCGAGTCCCTCGACGTCGGCGATCATGCGCTGCACGGTCGTCACCTGTGGGCGCTCGGGCGCCTCTGGCTCAACGCGACGAGAACCGAGGTGACCTCGGACTCGGTGAGACCGGTCAGGTCGGTGCGCGCACCTCCGATCAGACGCCAGCCGCCACCGCGCCCACGAGTGGGGGTAGATCGGCACGCCGGACATCACCAACGCCTCGAGATCACGCCGCGCCGTCGGCACCGACACCTCCAGCTCGGCTGCGAGCTGGGACGCAGTGGTCGGCGGGCGCCCCTAGAGCAGCAACAGAGCTCGAATTAGGCGATCGGCACGAATTCTGCACCTCTTTTCTGAAGTGATCAGAGGATGATCACTTCAACGACGACTATAAAAGAAACAGCACGCCGACAGGAGGAAGAAATGTTCCGTGGTCTTGCAAATCTCAATATCGTCGCCGACGACATGGCAGCCGCCGTCGAGTGGTACAGCCGCGTCTTCGACGCACCGCCGTACTTCGCCCGCCCCGAACAGGGCACACCGCAGTATGCCGAATGGCGCTTCGGCGACGATGACGACGAGTTCGCGCTGATGGATGCGCGATTCCGTCCTGCGCTCGCTGAACCCGGCGGCGCGCTGGTGAGCATGCATGTCGATGACATTCAGGCCGAGGTGGATCGCCTGCTCGCACTCGGAGCGGTCACCTTCGATCCCGTCACCCAGCGCGGCGAGGGTTGGTGGTCAACCTCCGTCAGTGATCCGTTCGGCAACCTGATCGGACTGATCCAGAGCCCGCACTGGGCCGCGCAGCACAGTGCGTGAAACTGAAACGCCCCGCCGACCGACGTCGACGGGGCGTTTCAGGAAACCGAATGTCACGACATCTTGGTGACCTGATCGAACGACAGCTCGACCGGAGTCTCGCGCTCGAAGAGAGAGACCAGCACCGTGAGCTTGCCGCTCTCCGGCTTGATCTCGCTGATCGAACCGGGAAGGCCGGCGAACGACCCCTCCTTGATGGTGATCGTCTCGCCGATCTCGAAGTCGACCTCGGCGGGAATCGAGCGCGGCACTGCCACACCGCCCTTGGACTGCACGTTCTTCGCGGTCGGAACGTCCTTGACCTCGACTAGAGCCTTCAGCATGTTGAAGGCCTCTTCGAAACGCAGCGGCGTGGGGTTGTGAGCATTGCCGACGAAGCCGGTGACACCCGGCGTGTGACGCACAACCGACCAGGTGTCTTCGTTGAGTTCCATGCGCACGAGAACGTAGCCGGGGATACGGACGCGCGTGACCATCTTGCGCTGACCGTTCTTGATCTCGACGACGTCCTCCATCGGGACCTCGATCTGGTAGATGTCGTCCTCGACCTCGAGCGTCGACTTGCGCTGCTCGATGTTGGCCTTCACCTTGCGCTCGAAACCGGCGTACGAGTGGATGACGTACCACTTGCCCGGGAGCATCCGAAGATCCATGCGGAACGCCTCGTACGGGTCTTCCTCAGCAGGTGCATCCGCCGCGTCGTCAGCGTCGCCGCCGACCTCAGGACCGTCGTATGCCGGCACCTCGTCAGCAGCGGCTGCCTCGACCTCAGCCGTCTCCTCGGCCGCTGCGTCCGTCAGCACTTCAGCGGCGGCTTCTGTCTCTGCCGTTTCGTCCAGGTTGAGAGCGTCATTCACGATCGCGTCAGCCTCCGGGTCGTTGATCTCGATGTCTTCCGCGCCTTCTGTGTCAGCTTCTTCTGCGTCGCCTTCGATGTGCACCGCGATGCGCTCGGCCGACGTGACCGACTGCTCTTCAGCGGCAAGAGTGTTTCCCTCTTGCGCTTCGTCGTCCTCGCTGGACTGCTCCGCAGCGGTCGCCCAGTCGGCGTCGCCGGAATTTCGTTCAGACACGTTATTTCTTTCCAATCGATGCGGCCGAAGCCGCAGGGATGCTTACTGCGGCACCCCGAAGACCTGAGCCGTAACCCACGAAAAGAGGGTATCCAGTCCGTAGACCATGCCCATCATGATTCCCACGAACACCAGCACGACGCCGGTGAACTTGAGCAGCTCCTTGCGCGTCGGCGTGACGACCTTGCGCAGTTCGCCGATGACCTGACGGAAAAACAGCGCGATCCGGCCGAAGAAGCCGAGCTTCTTCACACTGGCGGCGCCGCCTGCCGCGACGATCTCGCCGCGCGGTTCGTCCTGATCCATCCTGAATGTACCTTTCGTGTGTCAGCGTGGCGCTGACGCGCAGGGCGGACAGGAATCGAACCTGCAACCTGCGGTTTTGGAGACCGCTGCTCTGCCAATTGAGCTACCGCCCTAGAACCCTGGCGGGCTCTGGGTCTGTATCAGGGCCGCGCCCGAAGGCACGAGAAATGATGCAGACAACTGCCTGTCCAGTGTACGGCATGCCGCGGGGACCGGCGAACCACGGGCGGTCGGCCAGGCCGGGCGGAGGTCGGGGGGAAGAACCCGCTCCTCAGAACAGCTGACGCCAGTTCGCCCGGGCAAGATCGAGCAGCTCGTCACCGCGCCCCGACATCACGGTGCGGATGGCGTAGAGCGCGAAGCCCTTGACCTGCTCGGCCGAGACCGCCGGAGGCATCGACAGCTCCTGCCGCTCGGTCACGACATCGAGCAGCGCTGGCCCGTCATGCGCGAGCACCTCGGCGACGGCATCCGGCAGGTCCTCGCTGCGCTCGACGCGCCGCGCGAAGATCCCGAGCGCCTCGGCGACGGCCGCGAAGTTCGGGTTGTCGAGATCGGTCGCATACGTCACGAAACCGGCCGCCTTCATCTCGAGCTCGACGAAGTTGAGCGAGGAGTTATTCACCACGATCGTCTTGACCGGCAGTTTGTTCTGGGTGAGGGTGATGAGCTCGCCCAGCATCATCGCCAAGCCCCCGTCACCGGCGAGCGCGACGACTTGCCGATCAGGCTGCGCGGTCTGCGCGCCGATGCCGTGCATGAGCGCATTCGCCATCGACCCGTGCGTGAACGAACCGATCAATCGGCGTCGGCCATTCATCGTGAGGTAGCGCGCCGCCCATACCGTGGGGGAGCCGACATCGGCGGTGAAGATCGCTTCATCGGTCGCCGCCTCATCCAAGAGCCGGGCGAGATACTGCGGATGAATCGGGTTATCGCCCTTCGTCGGAACCGCCAGCTCGTCGAGTTTGGCGCGGGTCTTCTTGTAGTGAGCGACAGCGTCATCGACGTGCGAGCGATCCCGTTTGGCGTCGATGAGCGGAAGCAGCGCGTCAGTGGTCGCCTTGACGTCACCGACGAGACCCAGATCGAGCGGATGCCGTTTGCCGAGCTGCTTCCCGCGGATGTCGACCTGGATGGTCGTGGCGTCCTCGGGGTAGAACTGCTCGTACGGGAAGTCCGAGCCGAGCACGAGCAGAGTCTCGGCAGCCTCCATCGCACGGTAGCCGGAGGCGAAGCCGAGCAGCCCCGTCATTCCGACGTCGAAGGGGTTGTCGTGCTCGATGAACTCCTTGCCGCGCAGAGCATGCACGATCGGCGCGCCGAGCTTGTCGGCAAGCGCCACGACCTCGTCATGCGCGCCCTCGACCCCTGCGCCGGCGAGAATCGTCACCCGATCGCACTCATTCAGCAGTTGCGCGGCCTTGTCGAGCTCGTCGGCGTTCGGTACGACCGTCGGCCTGGTCCGCTCGATGACCGTGGTGCGATGAGCCGGGATCTCAGCAAGCGCCACGTCGCCAGGGATCACCACGACCGCCACCCCACGCTCTTCGATCGCCGCGCGCATGGCGATCTCGAGGACGCGCGGCATCTGTACCGGGTCGGCAACGTACTCCGCGTAGACGCTGCACTCGCGAAACAGCTCCTGGGGGTGCGTCTCCTGAAAGTAGCCGGTTCCGATCTCATTGGTCGGAATCTGCGCGGCGATGGCGAGAACCGGCACGCGCGAACGCTGTGCGTCGAAGAGTCCGTTGATCAGGTGCAGGTTTCCGGGGCCGCACGAGCCCGCGACGACGGCGAGATCACCGATGATCGCAGCATCCGCCGCGGCGGCGAACGCGGCCGACTCCTCGTGGCGCACATGCAGCCAGCGGATCGTGCCGTCTTTGCGCAGCGCATCGGTGAAGCCGTTGAGCGAGTCGCCCGGGATCCCGTAGACCCGATCGATCTCATTGGCGCGGAGGGTGCGGACGATGTTCTCTGCGACGGTGACCATGGCTCCGACGCTACCCCTCTGGCGCGACGAAAGGGCAGTTGCGCACGGTAATCGCGAATGCGACCGTGCCGAACTGCCCTTTCGGTTCAGCGTCAGGCAGTGCGGATGAGCTTCTTGTTCACGAACTCGTCAGCGGCGAGCAGCCCCAGCTCACGCGAGGTGCCGCTGCGCTTGACGCCGCCGAAGGGCAGCTCGGGGCTGTCGGCGCCGACGATATTGACGTAGACCATGCCTGCCTCGATAGCGTCGGCGACGCGTTCTGCCTGCGCGGCATCCGTCGTGAACACGTACGATCCGAGTCCGAATTGTGTGTCATTCGCCAGCGTGACCGCCTCAGCCTCTGAGCTCACCCGGTAGACGACCGCGGCCGGACCGAACAGTTCTTCACGGTAGACGTCCATCTCGCCCGTCACATCGGTCAGCACCGTCGGGGCGAAGAACGTCCCCTTGCGGGTTCCGCCCGTGCGCAGCGTGGCGCCCTGGGCGACGGCGGTGTCGATCTGCTGCTGCAGACGCTCGGCGGCGGCTTCCGACGACAGCGGGCCGAGCACGGTCTCCTCCTGCGTCGGGTCGGATGCCGTGACCGCCGCGAGCGCATCCGTGAACGCGTCCGTGAACTGCTCGTAGAGCTCATCGACGACGATGAAGCGCTTGGCGCCGTTGCACGACTGGCCGTTGTTGTCAAGGCGCGCGTCGACAGCCGCCTGTACCGTGGCGCCCATGTCGTCGGTGGACAGCAGAATGAACGGGTCGGACCCACCGAGCTCCAGCGCGACCTTCTTCAGGTGGCGTCCGGCGAGCTCGGCCACGGCCGCCCCGGCACGCTCGGATCCGGTGACCGAGACGCCGCGCACGCGCGGGTCGGCGATGATCGTCGCCGCCTGGTCATTCGTGGCGTAGACATTGACATAGGCGCCGTCGGGGACACCAGCATCGCGGTAGATCGCTTGCAGCAAAGCCGCCGACTCGGGGCACTGCGGAGCGTGTTTCAGGATGATCGTGTTGCCGACCGCGAGATTCGGTGCCGCGAACCGCGCCACCTGGTAGGCGGGGAAGTTCCACGGCATGATCCCCAGCAGCGCGCCCAGCGGCGCGCGCCGGATCACTCCCGTGCCCTCGCCGATCACCTCGATCGGTTGGTCGCCGGTGATGCGCTCGATGTTGTCGGCGTAGTAGTCGATGATGTCGGCGGCGAACTCGACCTCGCCGACCGCGGCGGCGATGGGCTTTCCCATCTCCTTCACGATGATCGTCGCGAACTCGTCGAGGCGTTCGCGGTGAAGCTCCGCGATCCGATGGATCACCTCGGCCCGGCGTGTGACCGGCGTCGATGCCCAGGCGGATGCCGCGGCATCCGCCCGGGCGATCGCATCGTCGATCTCGGAATCGGTGAATGTGTCGTAGGTGGCAATCGTCTCGCCGGTGGCGGGATTGGTCACGGCGTAAGCGGTCATCATCGTCCTCTCGCGGTGGCGCCTATGGGTGTCAGCTGGGGATCAGAGTGTACTTGGTGGACAGGTACTCGTGAATGCCCTCGAAACCGCCCTCGCGGCCCACGCCCGACTGCTTGACGCCGCCGAAGGGCGCGGCGGCGTTCGAGACGACTCCGACGTTCAGGCCCATCATGCCGGTTTCGAGCGCATCGATCATGCGATGTCCGCGGGCGAGGTCTTCGGTGAAGACGTACGAGACGAGCCCGTACTCGGTGTCGTTGGCCAGGCGTACCCCCTCCTCTTCTGTCTCGAAGGTGGAGATGGCGAGCACCGGTCCGAAGATCTCCTCGTGCAGGATGTCGCTTCCGGCTGCGACCTCGGTGATCACCGTCGGCTCGAAGAACGTGCCGACACCGTCGAGCGCATTGCCACCGGTGAGCACGGTGGCACCGCGCTGGGTCGCGTCGCCGACGAGCTCGGATGCTTTCGCCACGGCATCCGCGTCGATCAGGGGTCCGATCGTGACGCCGTCTTCGGTTCCGCGTCCGACCCTCATCTCCTTCACGCGCGCAGAGACCCGGTCGGCGAACGCCTCGGCGACGGATGCGTGCACGATGAAGCGATTCGCCGCGGTGCACGCCTGACCGATGTTGCGGAACTTCGCCGCCATCGCGCCCTCGACCGCTTTGTCGAGGTCGGCGTCTTCGAATACGACGAAGGGAGCGTTGCCACCCAGCTCCATCGAGACACGCAACACGCCCTCGGCTGCCTGCGCGATGAGCTTGCGGCCGACCTCGGTCGAGCCCGTGAACGAGAGCTTGCGCAGGCGCGGGTCGGCGATGATCGGAGCCGAGACCTTCGACGACGTCGATGTCTGAACGACGTTCACGACGCCCGCAGGCAGCCCCGCTCGCTCCAGCAGCGAAACGAAGAAGATCGTCGTCAACGGGGTCAATGCCGGGGGCTTGATGACCACCGTGCACCCCGCGGCGAGCGCGGGCGCGATCTTGCGGGTCGCCATCGCGAAGGGGAAGTTCCACGGCGTGATGAAGAACGACGGGCCGACGGGCCGCTGCGACACGACCATGCGGCCGGTGCCCTCGGGGTTGATGCCGTAGCGGCCGGAGATGCGCACGGCCTCTTCACTGAACCACCGCAGGAACTCGCCGCCGTAGACGACCTCACCGCGCGCCTCGGCGAGGGGCTTTCCCATCTCGAGCGTCATGAGCAGGGCGAGGTCTTCTTTGTGCTCCTGCACGAGGTCGAAGGCGCGGCGGAGGATCTCGCTGCGCTCACGCGGTGCGGTCTGTGCCCACGCCTCCTGCGCGGCGACGGCTGCGTCGAGGGCACGGATACCGTCCTCCGGTGTCGCATCGGCGATCGAGGCGAGCACGGCGCCCGTCGCCGGATCGTGCACGTCGAAGGTGCGGTCGCCTGCGGCATCCGTCCATTCCCCGCCGATGAACAGGCCCCGCGGCACGGAGTCGATGAGCGCGGTCTCATTTGCTGCCAGTGCGGTTGTCATAGGTGTCTCCTTCAGGCTCTGATGGTGTCGACGATCGTGGCGGCGGATTCTCGGCAGTGCCCTTTCGTGCTCAGGCAACCGCAAGCGCTGCCTGGACGATATCGAGTCCCTCGTCGAGCAGCTCGTCGCTGATCGACAGCGGCGGGAGGAACCGGATCACATTGCCGTAGGTGCCGCAGGTGAGCACGATCACGCCCTGCGCGATCGCCTCCCGGGCGACAGCGGCGGTGAGCGCGGCATCCGGTTCTTTCGTCTCAGGGTCGACGAACTCGGCGGCGATCATCGCGCCGTGGCCGCGCACGTCGCCGATGCGAGGATCGGATGCCTGCAGCGCGGTCAGGCGCCTGGTCAGCAGCGCCCCGATCTGCTGCGCGCGCTCGATCACACCGTCGTTCTCGAACACGTCGATCGCCGCCAGCGCGGCGGCACAGGCGATCGGGTTGCCGCCGTAGGTGCCGCCGAGACCGCCGGCGTGCGATGCGTCCATGATGTCGGAGCGTCCCGTGACGGCTGCGAGCGGCAACCCGCCGGCGATTCCCTTGGCCGTCGCGATGAGGTCGGGTTCGATGCCGAAGATCTCGCTGGCGAACATGTGGCCGGTGCGAGCGAAACCGGTCTGCACCTCGTCAGCGATGAAGACCACGCCGTTGGCACGACACCATTGGGCGATTGCGGGGAGGAATCCATCGGCCGGCACGACGAAGCCGCCCTCACCCTGGATGGGCTCGATGATGACGGCGGCGAGGCTGTCGGCGCCGATCTGCTTCTCCAGCTGCGAGATCGCGCGAGCGGCCGCGTCGGGTCCGCAGAGCCCATCGCGGAAGGGATACGACATCGGTGCCCGATACACCTCCGGCGCGAACGGCCCGAACCCGCTCTTGTATGGCATCGACTTCGCCGTCAGCGCCATGGTGAGGTTGGTGCGGCCGTGGTAGCCGTGATCGAACGCGACCACAGCCTGGCGACCGGTGTGCTTGCGGGCGATCTTGATGGCGTTCTCGACGGCCTCGGCACCCGAGTTGAACAGCGCGCTCTTCTTGGCGAAGTCGCCCGGGGTGAGGCGGTTAAGCGCCTCGGCCACGGCGATGTACGACTCATAGGGCGAGATCATGAAACAGGTGTGCGTGAACTGCGCGGCTTGAGTTGCGACAGCTGCGGCGACCGTCGGATGCGCATTGCCCACCGTGGTCACCGCAATGCCGCTTCCGAGATCGATGAGCGAGTTCCCGTCCGCATCCACGACCACACCGCCGCCAGCTGCGACGGCGGCGACAGGGACGGTGTGCCCGACGCCAGCAGGAACGGCATCTGCCTTGCGCGCGAGGAGCGCGGCCGAGCGCGGCCCCGGAAGGTCGGTGACCAGGCGTCGTCGCTGCGGAAGGTCGGGGCCGCCGAGCGGAAGCGCCTCGGCTGTCGAATCGAGGAGAGTCATGTGTGTGAGCGTAGGCGTCTGACTCTGCCTACGCACTCACCGAACCGTACAATACAGGGAGAATTTTCACCAGACCGTACAACCGAGGAGTCACCGTGGACCAACCGACCCTGCGCGCACTGCTCGCGCGTCGTGACCTGCGGATGCGCCTGGTCTCCACCGACCTTCCCGCCGACACCCTCGATCGCCCCCTGCGCTGGGTGCACTCCTCCGACCTTTCCGATCCCACGCCCTTCCTCGCGGATGACCTCGCGCTGCTGACGACCGGCACCCAGTTCACAGATGAAGACGCCACCGGCATCGACTCCTACGTGCACCGTCTCGCCGAACGCGGGATCGTCGGGCTCGGCTTCGGCACTGAGGTGCAGCGGCCAGCGATACCCGAGCGTCTCGTCACAGCGTGCACGGCCGCTGACATGCCGCTGTTCGAGGTGCCGTACGGCACCCCGTTCATCGCCGTCGCGCGCGCACACTCCGAGGCGATCGCAGCGCAGACCTACGCCCGACGAACGTGGGCGCTCGATGCGCAGCGCGCCGTGGCCATCGCGGCTCTGCGCCCACGAGGACTCGAATCCACACTCTCCGAGCTCGGCCAGCGGCTCGACCGGTGGGTGGGCATGTTCGATGCCAGCGGCACACTGGTGCACGCGCATCCGCCCCGGCGCCTCGTCAGTGACGCCACCGCGGCACTCGCCGAGCACGCGGCCGAGCTCATCGCGCGCGGAGGACACGCCAGCCAGGTGCTGACGGTGGATGCTGAGCCGTTCACCCTCTTCACCGTGGGCGGCGCCAGGCATCTGCGCGGCGTGATCGCGATCGCCACTGCCCACCTCGACGCCGAAGCGCGCGCCGTCGTCACCTCTGTGATCGCGATGGCCGGCCTCGCCCTCGCGCAGAGCGAGCGATGGGAGGCAGCCAGGCGCCGACTGCATTCGCAGGTTCTCGCCTCGCTGCTGCTTGACGATCCGTCCCTGGCACGCCAGGTGCTCGACACGCTCCCCGCCGAGCCCGTGACGATCGCGGTCGCGCCAGCGGATGCCGCAGCGGA
Organism: Microbacterium sp.; assembly: GCF_029263575.1. GTDB lineage: Bacteria > Actinomycetota > Actinomycetes > Actinomycetales > Microbacteriaceae > Microbacterium. The sequence goes on from NZ_JAJUFV010000010.1 coordinate 10,432, forward strand.
GGCCATCGTCGACTGGTGGGAGCGGCGCCGTATCGACCACGGCACGTCCGCCTTCACCGGATCGTCGGATGCCGGGCTGGCGATGGTGGTCACAGCAGCCGATCAGCACCTCTTCGACGAGGTCGCCGAGCGCTTCGGCATCCGTCTCGGTGTTTCCGAGCCCGAGGAGTACCGGGCGTTCTCGCGCGCTCACGAGCAGGCTGTCGCCGCGCTGCAGCACGGCGGAAAGAACCCTGGCCGGGCCGCGGCGGTGCGTTATGCCGACACGGTGGCGTCGAGCTTCCTCGGCGCCCTCGCGACCGACGAGGCACGACTGGTCGCCGCGTCGCACCTCGCGCCGCTGCGCACCCACGACGGCATGGAGCACACGCTGCGCGTCTGGCTGGAACACGACACCCGCCTCGAGCCCGCCGCGGCGACCCTCGGCATCCATCGGCATACATTGCGCTCGCGCATCGCGCAGGCGTCGCTGTTGCTCGACGCCGACCTATCGACGTTTCCCGCGCGCGCCGAACTCTGGGCGGCACTGCAGGCCGTCGACGGCTGAGAGTCCGTCAGGCGACTCGCGGCTGAGCACGACCGGCGAAGTGGACACTCGCGGTGCCGTCTTCGAGGGTGAAGGGAACGAGCGGCATCCATACCCCGAGCGCATCGGTGATGAACGTGCCGTCATCGGACAGCGCAAGAGCTCCGGAGAAACTGCTCTGCCCGAAGTTCTCTGCTGCGAGCCCGCCGACGGTCACGGCGACCTCGGGTGCGGAATCGGTCGCCGTGATGGCGATGCGCATGTTGACCCGTTCGTAGACGCCGTACCAATCTGCCTCGCTCGGCGCCGGGTGAGGTCCTGGTGTCAGCTCCGGCTGCGGGCCGACGGCGCACAGCTCGTCGATGACACCGCCGACGATCTCGGGCATCAGTCTGCCCACACCCGGTCCGTTGCCGACCAGCACGACAGCGACATCGTCGTCGGGCAGAATCCGCATGAATGAGCCCTGGCCCACCGTTCCTCCGTCATGGCCGACCACGCGCTTTCCGCTCCAGTGCGTGATCATCCACCCGAGGCCCCAATGCTCGGCCATCGAACGATCCGGCACCGAGACCTGTGGCGACCAGGCCTGCTGCACGAGTTGCTCGCTGAGCAGTCGCTGCCCGGACGGAGCGACCCCGCCATCCAGATACAGGCGAGCGAAGGAGAGCAGATCGGATGCCGAGGCGATGATGCCGCCCGCTGGGCCCATCGTTCGGGGGGTGGCGACGGCGGGTGCCGGAACCAGCCCCGTGTCACTGGGAACGTGCCCGAATGCTGCGCGATGACGAAGCGCCTCCTCCGGGAGCGAGCAGGAGTGGCTCAACCCCAGCGGGGCGAGAAGCCGCTCTCTCAGAGTCTGGTCGAAGTTCGTGCCGGCAAGCTTCTCGATGAGCCGGCCGGCAATGGCGAATCCGGTGTTGCAGTATGACCACGCGGCACCGACCGGCAGCACCTGGGTCAAGCCGTCGCACGTCGCGACATAACGCTCGAGCACGTCTTCACCGCGGCCGAGATCGAGAAAATGGTCGCCGTCGATCCCGCTCGTGTGGGTCAGCAGGTGTCGGGCGGTCACCTGTGCTCGAGCGTGCTCGTCTGCCCACGCGAGCTCAGGCAGATAGCGGATCAACGGCTCGTCCAGATCGAGTCGGCCCTCGTCGACGAGCATCAGCAGAAGCGTCGCCGTGTATGCCTTGGTCACCGAACCGATTTGGAAGACGGAATCCGTCGTCGCCCCCACCTCGGTGTTCAGGTTGAGGACGCCCGAGGCGAGCGTCTGCACTTCTTGCTTATCGAGAACCGCCAGCGACAGTGCAGGTATGTCGCCTGCCGCCGTGAACTCGTCGAGGCGCGCGCCCCATGCTTCGACGTCAATGGGCATGTTCGTCACCTTCAGAATGCGCCGGCGTTCGGTCGTCACTGCGAGGTGCCACCGGCGGCACACCCAGCAGGCGTGTGAAGGCCGCCACGAAGAGACCGGCGACATCAGTCGAGAGATCGACCATCCACTCGAGCATCAATCCGCGGACGAGGCTGTTGACGATGGCCGCGAGATGCTCGGGCGGAATATCTATCTCGACATCGATCCGCTGACACTGGGAGACGAGGAAATCGGCGAAGTCCGCTCGCCCTGCCCGCTGCACGTCCATCATCCGAACGCTCAGCTCCGGGTCGCTGGACGCGAAGGCGTAGAACTCGAGTTCGGCCGTGCTCCATTCACGAGAACGAGACGCTTCAGCGGCGATCCACCGCGCCAGCGCGGCCACGCGCTCGGAGCTGTCGAGATCCGCAGAGAGGTCTTCCAGAGCTCGGTCGAGCTGGTCATCGAATCGTCTGTCGATGAGCGCGACGAAGATCTCTGCTTTATTGGCGAAGTTCGAGTACACCGCTCCCCTCGTGAACCCCGCCTTCGTGGCGATGTCCTCGACGGTGACGCGGTTGAAGCCCCGCGCGACGAACAGGCGATGCGCCGCATCGAGTATGCGAGTGCGAGTGATCTCGCGAGGAATTCGAGTCATGACAGCTCCTTCGATACGGACTGTATCCTGTGCTTGAGTTGACGTCAACGGATGCTTGGCCCTTTGACATCACGAACCCGTCGAGGTGTAGCCTCTGAGACAGCACATCTCGATACATGCTGTATTCAATTTGGGAGGCATCATGAGCAACGACATCGAGGTCGGTGAGATTCCATGACGCACACGGCGCGACGAATCATCGACCTCTTCGACGAAGCCGGGGCGACCGGCTACCTCCACGCCACCGAGATAGGAGTCAACGCACACGAGATCGACGTCGCGGCGGACGAACGCGTCGTCCTCGCCTCGGTGTTCAAGGTTCCGATCGCCGTAGCGTTCGAACGCGAGGTCTCAGAAGGACGGCTGTCCGCGGCTGAACACACTGTCGTCGGCAGCCGCTATCGCATCGGCGGGGTGGGCACCGCCGGTTTCTGCGACGACGTTCGAGCGAGTTGGCGCGACCTCGCACACCTCATGCTCACCCTCAGCGACAATGCGGCCACAGATGTGATCTACCACCGTATCGGCCACGCACCGATCGCCGCGGTGCTGGACGACCTCGCTCTGTCGCATACGCAGGTTGTCGGATGCTGCGAAGACATCCTCGCCAGCATCGGCGCCGATCTCCAGATCGATTGGCGCTCACCCGACTTCGACACCGCATTGGGCCGAGCGGAACCTGAGGACCTGCGGAATCTCGCTGTCCTCGATCCCGCGCGAACCTCATCGTCGACGCCCCGGGACATGACCCGCCTGCTCGATGCGATCTGGACCGATCGCGCAGCACCCGCTGATGCGTGCGCGCGCATTCGCGACACGATGTCGCAGCAGGTATGGCCGCATCGACTGGCAGCGGGCTTTCCTGCGGGTGCCCGAGTGGCCGGCAAGACCGGCACGCTGCCCGGCGTGCGCAATGAGATCGGGGTGATCACGTACCCCGACGAGCGCGCGTACGCTGTCGCCGTGTTCACTCGGTCGCGCACGCTCGAGCCCCATCTCCCTGAGGTCGACCGCGCGATCGGCAGTGCGGCACGCATCGCGATCGACGCGCTTCGCGAACGCTGATGCTCGACCGATACCCTCAGCGCGGCGCGTGGGCGTCGAGGAACTCGTAGACGTCGGTCGAGTCGACCCCCGGGAACGACCCGGTCGGCAGGGTCGCCAGGAGCGTCCGCGGCGTCTTCACGTTCGGCCAGGAGTGCTCGCGCCAGCGCTCTTCCAGTTCGGTCGGCGCGCGGCGACAGCACACCTCGACCGAGTGCTTGGAGGTGCCGCGGTTGGCGGTGTCGCGTCCGACGAACCAACGCGTGTCGTCGAAGCGCACGCCGACGCTGACCGAGTGCAGCCCCTCGCTGGATGCCTCGACCCGTGCCGTGCACCAGTAGGTGCCGTTTCCGGTGTCGGTGTACTGGTAGTACGGGTTGAAGCGGTCGTCCTCATCGAACACGACGCGGCTGGTCCACTTGCGACAGCACATCTGCCCCTCGATCGCGCCGAGCCGATCGGTTGGAAAATTCACGTCGTCGTTCTCGTATGCCTTGGTGATCGTGCCCGACTCGTGCACCTTGAGGAAGTGCACCGGGATGTCGAGGTGCCGCGTCGCCAGATTCGTGAAGCGGTGCGCCGCCGTCTCGTAGGACACCGAGTACGCGTCACGCAGATCTTCGATCGAGATCGCCCGGCGCGCCTTGGCGTCTTTCAGCGCGGGCACCACATGCGCTTCGGGGATCAGCAGCGCACCAGTGAGATAGTTCGTCTCGACCCGCTGCCGGAGGAACTCAGCGTAGCTGCGCGGCTCGGCGTGGCCCAGCATCCGAGACGATAGAGCTTGCAGCACAGCCGTGCGCGCGTCGCCCTTGGCCGGAACGCTGCTGGAGAGGTAGAGCCGGCCGTGCGCGAGATCGGCCACGCTGCGCGTGGACTGCGGAAGATCCGGGGCGTAGTGCAGCGTGAAGCCGAGATACGCGGCGATCTCGGATGCCGTGCGCTGGGTCAGCGGGCCGCCGGGGTGGCCGACGGCGTTGAGGATCTCGGATGCCTTCGCCTCCAGATCGGCGAAATGATTGTCTTGACTGCGCATTAGATGACGAAGCTCGACGTTCGCTCGGCGCGCCTCTTCGGGCGTCGCCGCACGCTCGTCGCGGAGGCGGTCGATCTCACCGTGCAGTGCGAGCATCGCCTTGAGTGCGTCAGTGGGAACACTCTTGGCGATGCGGAAGGGGTCGATGCCCAGCGATCGGAAGGTCTGGCCCTTCATAGCTCGCTCGAGTGCGATCTCGACCGCACTGCGCTCATCGAGCGGTTCACCTTCGAGGAGGGCGTCGATGCCCGTGCCGAGAGCGCGAGCGATGGCCTGCAGCAGTGTGAGCTTCGGCTCGCGCTTGCCCGTCTCGATCATCGACAACTGACTCGGCGCGCGCCCCACCGCCACCGCCAGGTCTTCGAGCGTCATCGCCTGCGCAGTGCGCAGTTGCCGGATGCGGCGGCCGATGGTGAGGGCATCGGTGTCTTCTGCGTCATCAACGGTTGTCATGCGCTTGATTCTGTCACGAAAGCAGAAAATTAAACATTCTTCTCTACGAATTTGGTCGGTTACGTGCTCGAACTTCACACAGAGTAGATGTCAAGGCACTCGACCCCAGAAAAAGGATGACGATGATGACCACTCCCACCGCAACCCCAACGACGGCTCCGACGCAGACCATCGCGCAGGGCCCGGTGCTCGAAGTCACCGGCCCCATCCGCGAGCGCTTCGATGAGATCCTCACCCCTGAGGCGATCGCGTTCCTCGCCGAGCTGCACCACCGCTTCGCCGCGCGGCGGCACGACCGGCTCGCCGATCGCATGCGTCGTCGTTTCGAGATCGGCAACGGTCACGACCCTCGCTTCCGCGATGACACCCGCCACATCCGCGAAGATGCCGACTGGCGTGTCGCCGGCGCCGGCCCCGGCCTCGAAGATCGCCGCGTGGAGATCACCGGGCCGACCGACCCGAAGATGACCATCAACGCGCTGAACTCCGGTGCGCGGGTATGGCTGGCCGACCAGGAAGACGCCACCAGCCCCACCTGGAACAACGTCATCGGCGGCCAGCTCTCGCTGCGCGACGCGATCCGTGGCGAGCTGAGCTACACGAACGAGAACGGCAAGACCTATGAGGTCACCGCCGAGCGCACGCCGACGATCGTGATGCGTCCGCGCGGCTGGCACCTCACCGAGAAGCACATGACCTTCACCGACCGGTCGGGCCGCGCCATGGCGGCATCCGGCTCACTCGTCGACTTCGGTCTCTACTTCTTCCACAATGCCCAGAAGCTGATCGAGACAGGCCGCGGCCCGTACTTCTACATCGCGAAGCTGGAGTCGAGCGAAGAAGCAGGGCTCTGGGACGACGTATTCACGTTCGCCGAGGACTACATCGGCATCGATCACGGCACCATCCGCGCGACCGTGCTGATCGAGACGCTGCCAGCCGCATTCGAGATGGACGAGATCCTCTACGAACTGCGCGACCACTGCGCAGGGCTGAACGCCGGTCGCTGGGACTACATCTTCTCGATCATCAAGAACTACCGTGGCCGCGGCGCCCGCTTCGTTCTGCCCGACCGCAGCGAAGTCACCATGACCGTGCCCTTCATGCGGGCATACACCGAACTGCTCGTGAAGACATGCCACAAGCGTGGAGCATTCGCGATCGGAGGCATGAGCGCGTTCATCCCGAACCGCCGCAACCCCGAAGTGACTGCGATGGCGATCGAGAAGGTCACCGCCGACAAGAAGCGCGAGGCCACAGACGGTTTCGACGGCACCTGGGTGGCCCACCCCGACCTCATCCCCACCGCGCAGGCGGAGTTCGACGCCGTGCTCGGCGACCGACCGAATCAGATCGACCGGCAGCGCGATGACGTGCAGGTGAGCGCGGAAGACCTGCTGAACCTGCAGATTGGCCGCCCCATCACCGCTCAGGGCGTGCGCGACAACGTCTCGGTCGGCATCCGCTACATCGAGGCATGGCTGCGCGGGCTCGGGGCCGTCGCGATCGACAATCTGATGGAGGATGCCGCGACCGCCGAGATCAGCCGCTCGCAGGTGTGGCAGTGGATTCACCAGGACCGCACGACCGAAGACGGCACCCGCATCACCCCCGAGTACATCGAGGAACTGATCGCGCAGGTGCTCGACCAGGCGACCCGCAGCGCCGGTGACCGCTTCGATGACGCCGCCGAGGTGTTCCGCGAAGTCGCGCTGCGCGACGAGTTCCCCTCGTTCCTCACGCTCGGCGCCTACGCGAAGCACCTGACCGAGACGGCCTGACCGCGAGAAACAGCTTCCTGCACGAGAAACGTCCTGCCTGCACCTGTCTCATGCGGCAGGACGTTTCTCGTCTCGCGCTGCCGCCGCGCTGCCCCGCCCCGTCAGCCGATCTCGCCCGCGGCGACTGTCTCCGCGAGCGAGTGAACGCGCGGAAGGTGATGCGCGCCGTAGAAGTCGGCGTTCGCGAGGCGACCAGCGGCGTCGTCTCCTGTTCCGACCGCGACGACGGCGAGCGCGTGCATCCAGCCGCCGGCGAGAGTGCCCAGCAGCATGAGGTAAGGAACTCCTGCGGCGTAGGCGTGCCGCGACGGCCCGAAACCGAGCAGAGCATCGGTGGCTCCGCGAGCGGCGTCCACGGCGCGCGCCAGACGCTCCGCGGTGCGCTCTGCCACCGGTGTGCCCCCCGCACGCAGCGCGGCGACGGTCTCGTCGATTTGGTTGAACAGCGCCTGGGCCGTGGCCCCGTTGTCGCGCAGCACCTTGCGACCAATGAGGTCGTTGGCCTGGATCGCGGTCGTTCCCTCGTAGATCGGCATGATGCGCGCATCGCGGTAGTGCTGGGCGACACCGGTCTCTTCGATGAAGCCCATCCCGCCGTGCACCTGAATCGCGTCCGACGTCACCAGCAGCGCGTCTTCGGTGGCCCACCCCTTCAACACGGGCACGAAGAACTCGGCGAGCGCATGCGTGCCATCGCTCTCGGCGCGGTCGAACAGATCGCCAACGAGCACGCCGAGCGCGCGCATCGCGAAGATGCGACTCGACATCGACAGCAGCAGGCGCTTCACATCAGGGTGCTCGGCGATGGGCGCGCTGCCCGGGCGATCGATCACCGCCCCCTGCTTGCGCTCGGCGGCGTAGGCCGCGGCTTGCTGATAGGCGCGGTCTGAGATGCCGGTGGCCTGGTATCCCATGCCGGTGCGGGCGGAGTTCATCATGACGAACATTCCGGCGAGTCCGCCGTGCAGGTCGCCGACGAGGTATCCCGTGGCATCTTCATAGGCCAGCACACAGGTCGGGCTGGCGTGGATGCCGAGCTTGTGCTCGATCGCGACCGTGCTGACCGCGTTGCGCTCGCCCAGCGAGCCGTCATCGCCGACGAGGATGCGCGGTACGACGAACAGCGACAGCCCCTTCGCTCCGTCTGGTGCGCCCGGTGTGCGTGCGAGCACGAGGTGCACGATGTTCTCGGCGATGTCGTGGTCACCCCAGGTGATGAAGATCTTCTGCCCGCTGACGCCCCAGGTTCCGTCGTCGCGCTGCGTCGCCATGGTGCGAATGGCGCCGAGGTCGGTGCCGGCCTCGGGTTCGGTGAGGTTCATGGTGCCCGTCCATTCACCGCTGACGAGCTTGGTCAGAAACTTCTCGCGCAGTTCGTCGGATGCGGCGGCATCGAGCGCGTGGATCTGCCCTGCCGTCAGCAGCCAGCACAGCGCGAAGGCGGCGTTGGATGCGTTCCACAGCTCGCCGAGGCCAGCACGCACGACGCCCGGCAGTCCGTCTCCGCCGGCGGAGAGCGGCGCCTCGGCGGTGATCCAGCCAGCTTCGACGAACGCCCGATACGCGTCGGCGAATCCCTCGGGCATGCGCACCTCGCCGTCGACGAGCTGGGCGCCCTGCCGGTCGCCGACGGTCTCCAGCGGAGCAAGGACGGATGCCGCGAACTCGCCGGCTCCCGCGATGATCTCGGCGGCGTCCTGTGCGGTCAGCTCGCCGCCGGTGGCGCGGGCGACGAGGTCGAGTCCGAACGCCTCGCCGTAGAGGAAGGCGTAGTCGGAAACGGGCGGCTCGTATGTGGAATCGACGACCATGGCGTACTCCTTGAATTCTGACAGAAACGGGACTCGGGGCCAGTATAGGCGATACTGAGTCTCACCATGGAGGGCAGAGCGCATCCTGACACGGGCATACGTGCACGAGTAGGCTCGAATCGTGACTGAACGCGCTCCTCTCTCTCGCAAACTGTCCAACATCGCCGAGTCGGCAACGCTCAAGGTCGATGCCAAGGCCAAAGCGCTCAAGACCGCAGGTAAGCCGGTGATTTCCTACGCCGCCGGTGAACCCGATTTCGCGACTCCGCAATTCGTGGTGAATGCCGCGGCTGAGGCTCTCGCCGATCCGGCGAACTACCGCTACACGCCCGCCGCCGGATTGCCCGAGCTGCGCGAGGCTGTCGCGGCCAAGACGCTGCGCGATTCCGGGCTGGAGGTCTCCCCCAGCCAGGTCATCGTCACCAATGGCGGCAAGCAGGCTGTGTACCAGGCGTTCCAGACGGTCGTGAACCCCGGCGACGAGGTGCTGCTGCCTGCACCGTACTGGACCACGTACCCCGAGGCGATCGCCCTGGCCGATGGCACGCCCGTTACCGTCTTCGCTGGCGCCGACCAGGATTACAAAGTCACCGTCGAACAGCTCGAGGCCGCACGTACCGAACGAACCACCGCTCTCGTCTTCGTCTCTCCGTCGAACCCGACCGGTTCGGTGTACACCGCCGAAGAGACTCGCGCCATCGGCGAATGGGCTGTTGAGCACGGGATCTGGATCATCTCTGACGAGATCTATCAGAACCTCACGTACGAGGGAGTCACAGCGACGTCGATCGTCGAGGCCGTGCCCGAGGCCGCAGCCCAGACCATCCTCGTCAACGGTGTGGCCAAGACCTACGCCATGACAGGATGGCGCGTGGGGTGGATGGTCGGACCCGCCGATGCGATCAAGGTCGCGGGCAACCTGCAGTCGCACCTGTCGAGCAACGTCAACAACGTCGCACAGCGTGGTGCCATCGCGGCTCTGGCCGGCCCGCAGACCGAAGCCGAGCAGTTCCGCGAGGCCTTCGACCGGCGTCGCCAGCTGATCGTGTCCGAGCTGTCGAAGATCGATGGCGTTCGCGTGCCCAACCCGCTCGGCGCGTTCTACGTGTACCCCGATGTGCAGGGCCTGCTGGGCCGCAGCTGGGGCGGTGTGACGCCGACGACCTCGCTCGAGCTGGCAGATCTCATCCTCGAGCAGGCCGAGGTCGCAGTCGTGCCCGGAGAGGCCTTCGGTCCGTCGGGATATCTGCGCCTGTCGTACGCTCTCGCCGACGACGCTCTGCTCGAGGGCGTTCAGCGACTGCAACGCCTGTTCTCGTAGCTCAGCGCACCGAGCGTCTCCTGCGGCGAACCACCATCAGCACGACGGCGCCGACGAGGGCCGCCGCGCCGACCGTGATCGCGATCGGCACGATCTCCGGCGTCGGCTCGGGTTTGTACACGCGCACGTAATCGATCACATATTCCTGCGGGAACGTCAGGTCGTCGCCTATCGGCCCGCCGAAATTGCCACCGATCGCCATGTTCGCGATGAAGAAGAACGGATGATCGAAGACCCACTCCCCTTCGGGGACGTCGTCGGGGGTCACCTCGAAGAACTCCACGGACTCATCGCCGTCGCGCTGCGCGAACCAGCGGATGCTGTGCGGTTCCCATTCCACCCAGACGGTCACCCATTCCCCGCCGATGTTCTCGCCGAAACCGTAGGTGTCGCCGATGCTGTCGCCGCCGGTGTACCCGGGGCCGTGCACGGTTCCGAACAGCTCCTCGGGTGATTTGCCGACGTACTCCATGATGTCGATCTCGCCCGACCTCGGCCACCCGACATCGTGCAGGTTGCCGCCCAGACCCCAGAAGGCCGGCCAGATTCCCGCCTCACCGTCGGGCAGCTTCACCCGCGTCTCGATGCGGCCGTGGGCGAACTCTACGTCGCCCTTGCTCATCAGCCGCGCAGACGTGAACTCGCATGGCCCGTACCAGCAGTCGAGGTCGGCAGCTTCGGGATCATCGACCTCGCGCAGCGTGATGACGAGGTTTCCCTCGCCGTCGTGCGCGGCGTTGTCGGTCGAGTCGGTGTAATACTGCAGCTCTTGGTTGCCCCAGCCATTGCCGCCGGTCTCGTACGTCCAGTGGCGCTCGTCTGCCGGGCTGCCGCTCCGGCCGTCGAACTCGTCTGACCACGCCAGCGTCCATCCGTACACGCCCGGCGCGTGAGCATCCGCTTCCGCGTCTGCGGCGAGCGCTGCACTCGACATCGAGCCGGCGACCACGACACCGCCGATGAGCAGCGCGGCCATCAGCGGCCGAAGCGGGTGCGACCTCATCGCGCACTCCCTGAGCTCACAGCCGCCTCGCTCCGGTAGCGACGAGGCTTACCCTCGCCCAGCTCGGCCAGGCGTGCCACGGCGGTGAGGCGTATCGGCATGCCCAGCAGCGCCTCGAGGGCGGTCCGCACGGCGTCGGCATCGCCGCCGGCGATCGACGCGTGCACTGCGCCGTCGGCGCTCTGGCTGACCGACCAGCCCAGGGCACCATGTGCCTGCAATTGCTGGGTCAGCTCGACACACGGGATGAGCATGCCGTTGCCAGCGCGGAACATCGTGTTCTCGCGCCCTTCCAGATCCGCCAGGCCGATCCCGCCGTCATCGAGGCGAACGCAGCGCGCGAAGTCACCGGTGCGATAGCGAACGAGCGGCAGCAGCGGATTCTCTCCCGCCGTCACGGTGATCTCGCCCATCACTCCGTCGGGCAGCGGGTCGCCCTGTTCGTCGAGCACCTCGACGTGCACCCGACGCTGCAGCACCCGGAACGGGCCGTCGTCCAGGCGCACGGCGATCGGTCGCGTCTCGTGCAGCCCGAAGACGTCGAACACCGGGCATCCGAAAGTATCTTCCAGCCGACGGCGCAGCGGAGCCGACAGCGCCATCGCCCCGGAGAAGATCACCCGCGGATGCAGCACCTCGCACAGCCCGGAATCGACCAGTTCGGCGAGGCTCGTGGGGTGACCGCTGAGAATCTGCGGATCGGCGTCTGCGAGGTATCGCTCGCGCGCGCCGGGTGTCGACCAGCAGGACGGATGCAGATTGAGGCGCGCCATCGCGCGATGAGCGAAGCTGCTGATGACCGAGACGTAGGTGAAAGCCTGCCGCTGGAACACGAGATTGGCCACGGCCAGGCGTTCCCCTGCCGGTTCGACGCTCACTCCCGCCGATGCGGCGAGCGCGACCAGCAGGTGAAACCCGCGGGCGACCTCCTCGACGTCATCGGGGATGAGCAGGGCGGCCCCGGTCGAGCCCGAGCTCGTGCCATGCAGCATCCGCTCGAGATCAGCGTCCAACGGAACGAAGGCACCGATGTCTTCGACGAGGTCAGCGCGCGAGATGGTCGGATACTCGCCCAAGGCGGCGTCCGCGGGCATGTCACGGTAGCGCAGCGTACGCCGGGCGGCCGCGAGATGCTCGCTCAGCCAATCGCCCGGTGGCAACGGCTTCTGCACGCGGTCGATCTGCTCAGCCGTGAGGCGGTCGCCGGTCGCGTGCGTCCACTGCGGCGCATCGAGGTGGGATCGCCAATGCGCGAGCCGCTGGGCCGCGGTGTCGTCGAGTGTCGGCCACCGTTCAGCGTCGCTGAGAACAGCCGCTTCACCCGGCGCGTACTCGGCCAACGTCAGCGGGTCGGGAAGGTCAGGATCGATCAGCGTCATCGTGCTCGGTCGTGTCACTCGGTGGAATAGCGGGCGGCGGCTTCCTTGCGGCGCGCTTCCCGTAGCATACGGGCGATCTCCGCTCGATGGCGATGGCCCTCGTAGGCTTCTGCCAGAGCACGGTTGCGCGTCAACGAATCGCAGGCCGCCAGCAGCGAGCGCGCGGTGTCGGTGTCTTCATAGGCCGGCCGGTATCCGCTCCACAGCAGAAAGGTGCGCGCAGCCTCGGTGCGGCGCTCGTCATCCGTCAGCCACCGCGCCGGATCGGCGACGGGCGCAAGGCGCAACGCGAGTGCGTCGACTGCCAGATCCGCGCGTCCGCGCATGAGCTCGGGTGAGAAGCGTCCGATCAGATCCTCGCTGGCCAGCAGCCAAAGCCCGACCGCGGCACCGCGGATCACCCGGGCGTCATCGGCGAAGTCCAGACAGGCGAGGGGGCGATGGAGAATGTCGCCGACGAGAGCTCGCACAGACACGCGCTCGTCAAGAAAGGAACGCGGGATCGCCGAGAGCCGCGCGGCGACCTCGTCAACGCGCGGACCGGGCCTGAGACTCTTCCAGGCGTCGTCCTCGCCGCCGGAGCGTTCTGCCCAGATGGCGAGAAGGCGTTCAGTGTCAGCCATGCAGCTTCTCCGCAAGTGTGGTGCAGACGCCGGGTGCGTCCGCCATGGTGTCGAGATAGATGACGTCGTACCCGCTGGCGTGGGCGACCTCTGCCGTGCGCCGGGTACGGTCCATGAGCACGAGCGTGCCAGTGGTGAGCTTTCGTCGTACATCACGTGCCACGTCAGCATATGGTTCATTGCCCATGCCGAACATCGAGACGAGCCCGTCATCTGAGAGCACGACGACGTGGCGTTGGAGCGCTGCAGTCGGCGCCGGCAGTTTCGCGTAGCGCGAGCCGTACAGGTCGAGGGGAAACGACGTGGACTTGCCGAAGAAAGCGCACAGCGCCGAGATGATCTCGCTCGAATCGCGTCCGAAGCGCGGCATGCCCGCGACCTGACCCGGCCCCGAGAAGCTGGTCACACGCAGTCGCCCGCCGCCGCGCAGCACCGACAGCGCCAGGATCGTACCGGCCAGCACGGCAGGCGAGCCGACGCTCGGCCGCAGCATCGACCCCGACGAGTCGATGTACAGATCGAGGTCGATGCTCGTCTCCTGCACGATCGGCTCATCGTCCAGCTGCGATCGACGCCGCGTCGTCACCCCGGGAATCACGACGCCCGATCGCAGCGTCAGCGGCAGATCCAGTTCGGTGAGCGGATCGCCGTTCTCCCACAGCTCGACCGGCCCGGGAATGCCGCCGTCTGGGTGCGACGGCACTGTGCGGGTGTAGGGACGAACCCACCGCGCGGCTTCGCTGCGGTACCACGCGGCCAGCACAGCGCTCTCGGGCAGATCGTCATAGATGCTCAGCGTTTGCGCCACATCGAACGCTTGACCGCCGGATGCGGCGTCCTCTGCCATCTCAGCGTCGTCAGGCGTCTCGCCATCGGCGTCGAGAGAGCCCGGATGCGGCGGCAGATCGTCTTTCATCCGCTGGTCGGCCAGAATGCGTCCGAGCTCTTCCGGCGTCGGCGGTTCCTGTCCGTCGGCACATCCGCCCCGTACGGCGTCAGAGCTGCCGGTGTCGCCGGCCCTGACCGCGGCGTCGATGTCACGGAAGTACGGGGCCGTGATCACCCCGAAACGTGCCGCGCCGGAGACGGGATCGGCAGCGAACATCCGCACAGTCTCGGCGAGCAGCACGGCATCGACCACGGGATTGGCCGTCGTGGCGCCCGAGAGCTGCGCGTCGATGCGCACCCGTTCGGCCCGCGCGGCGCGCAGCGCCTTTTCGAGTTGACGGTGCCGCTCGGCGACGCGAGACATCGACGCATCGGCTTCTTCGGTCGCTTCTGCGGCGTCGATGACAGGGGCCGGCGGGGGCTCCTGTGCGCACAGACTTCCCGCTGGCAGCTGCCACAGCAGCTCGCATGTACGCAGATACACCCACCAAAGTCGGTTATGACCGGCTCCGCTGAACAGCGCCTGCGAGAGCCGCACGATGCCGACGTCGGCGGGCGGTGCGCCGTCGGTGCGCTGCAGCCGCACCAGCCGTGTGTTGACGAGCAGGTCGGTCCAGAGATTCGCCAGGAAACTCACCTCTCGCTGCTGCGGTTGCCGCGCGAGAGCTGCGTCCAGCGAACGAGCCATCTGATGACGGATCTTGAGGGAGTCGACGCGCGTGCTCGGTGCGAGCACGTGATGGCCGATCTCGTGGGCGAAGATGCTCTCGAGCTCGTCGCTGACACCGTGGTCGGCGAGGTACTGCGGGTCAACCGTGATGGACGGCGGAAAGGAGAACCACGCGGGAGCCCCCGCATCCGCGGCAGCACCCGGGCTGAGCCGCGGGTCGGCAAGTCGCACGCCCCAGGTGGTCAGCGCCCGGTCCCATGCCTCACGAGTTTCGGGCGTGAGCGCAATCGTGCGCGGCATCCGTTTCCTGGTGAACATCAGCGATCCCGCACATGCAACCACGCCACGTGCGTGTCTTCGCTGATGACGAGCGTAACGCCGTCGTCAGCGAAGACCGCCTTCGTTTCGGATGCCGGTTCCTCCGGACCGAGCAGCGTCAACCGGCTCCCCCAGACGTCACCGTCCAGACGCCACCAGTCACCGGCGACCAGGATGCCGAAGGCGCCCGCGGCGCTGAGCCGCTCGACACGCTCCGGCGGCCGAATCCACACACCGTCCAGGCCCTGGAATCCACCCACCGAGAAGACGTAACCGTCGCGCACCCCACGCGCTGGCCACCAATACCGGTCGTGTCTCTGCCTGGTTCGGAACTCGTCGATCTCGTCGGGCGGGATGAGCAGGACGGCGGCGGCCGCAGCGCGTCGCCGGTTGGTGTCAACGGCGTCCAGTCTGCGCAGCGCGTCGTCGCGAAGCGCGAGAACCCCGGCGCGCCACCCCGCCCAGGCGACCAGATCGAGCGCGTACTGTCGCTCACCGCGCGCGGTCGGGTCTGCTTCGATGCCCGCCGACAGCGTTCCTGTGAACAGCTCGACGTCTCCCCCTGCACGACGAACGGCGTCAGCGGCGACGTCGACCTCAAGGCCGACACCGGCGAGGTCAGCAGCAGGAGCGGCGAACGACACCCCCTCGTTCGCCAGCTGACACGGTCGCGTGATCATCCCCGCGACTGCTTCCATCGCGCATATGCCGTGTAACGCTGGTGCAGATACTTCAGTGTCGTCAGGTCGTCGAAGTCGCGGCCGTAGAGCTTGCCGACGGCAGAGATCCTGCGCAGCTGCGACTCGACCGCCGTCACCCGCTGCGACGCCTGGCGCACAGACAGGCCGTCAAGCCCCTCGTCGAACTCTGCCAGCAGCTGGCCGACCGGGTCATCACGGTCGCGACCGAGTGCATCGTACTGCTTGCACGACTGCGCGAACAGGTCGCCCAGCCAGCTCAGACTGTCGGTGCTCAGCTCACGCTCGGCGCCGATGTCGAACCGCGGATGTGCCGCATTGGGCAGCAGCTTGCCGCGCAGCACGAACGGCAGGATCGCGGCGACATCCGCCAACTCCACCTCGCCTGTGCCACGGAACCAAGCCATCGCCTTCGCATACAGGATCAGCGTCTGCAGTGCCCTGACCGACAGCCCGTTGCGCGTCTGCGCGCCGAGGTCGACTTGCAGATCGGCACCCGTGTTCGCGTCGATGGTCTCGCTGACGTCGCCGCCGGATGTCGTGACGACGTCTTTCGTGCGGTACTCGAAACGACGCCCGCCGTGTTGCACGAACTCGAAGTGGCTGAGGAAGAAGCGCAGGCGGCGGCGCACAGCAACCGGAATCGGAACGGCACGGATCTCGGCACGCATGCTCCGCTGCTCGTCCACGTCGAAGCAGAGCTCCGCCGGCACATGCTCTTCGGGCTTCTCCCCCGCCTCGACGCGAGTGATCAGCTCATCCAGGAATCGACTGTTGAATCCGGCGGCCTGCACCGTGACGTCCATGCGGTCACGCAACGCCTGGATGACCGGGAACGTCCCGCCGCCGGCATCATCGTTTGCGGTGAAGAACCAGCTCTCGACACCGTCGCCGGCGGTCTTGCGCATCTGGTCGTGACTTTCGACGTATCCCTCGGCGACCATCGTGAGCAGCGCCGACTGGGTCTTGGTCGGGATGCGGTTGTACTCGTCGATGATCTTCACCGGCAGGCCGAGCCAGTCGCGCCACGCGATGCGAATGTCAGAGAGCTGCTCGGCGCCGACCAGGTCACGCGGCAGCGGAATGCCCACCAGATCGCTCACCGTCAGCTGCGGCTGACCCTGCTGCACACCCCGCCGCACATCATCTGACGACGTGCCGGCGAGCACCCCCATGAGCACGGCGACCGTCGTCTTGCCGCGCCCGGGCCCGCCGATCAGCAGGCACTTACCACCAACCGCGAAGGTGAGAAGAGGCATCAGCACGTTGGAGGAGAATGATGCCTCGGTCGGCAGCGACACTGTCGCCCCCGCGTCTCCCACGTCGATCGTGAGCGGATCGGCGCGCGAGAACTCCATGTCGTAATAGGGCGAGATCACGGCGCGATTGACGATCCAGTAGTACGCCTGACGAAGCTTCTCGTCCAGCGGCACGGTCTGCGTCGTCTCGGGTTCGCGGAACAGGTCTTCGGCGGTCAGCGCCTCAGCACCGTGGTCGACACCGGGATTCGTCGGCGACGCAGAGACTTTCTTCCAGCGATCCAACATTCCGCAATCCTACCGATCAGCCTGCTCGCGTACCCCGGCGCGGCGTTGCAACTCGCGCTGCTCGTGTGCCGAGCGCGCCTCCAGGGGAATCGCGAAGCGCAGATGCTCGGCGAGCAGCGGAGCGATGGCCGCGACCACGGCATCGACACGCTCCTCGACGCTGCCGCGCACCTCGAGCCAGTCGACCGGCTGCACGGCGAGCACCTCGCGAAAGCGCTGCTGCATCTCGTGGCGGATGTGCTCGCCGTCGCGCATGCCATCCTGTGCGAAAGGGATCTCGTCTCCCGTGAGCACATACAGCAGCGGCTGATGCGCGCGGGCGCGGCGATGGATGTGCTCGGCGGCCGTGCCGACATAGCGTTCGTGCCACAGCGCCGTCGCCAGCACATCGGTGTCGCAGACGAGCAGCGGTATCGGCGCCGTACGCCGCGCCCGCTCTTCCGCCTCGATCTGCCGGTCGACGATCAGATCGAACTCGCGGCTCTCCCAGGGCGCGTGCAGGCCGCCCGCGCGCACCTCCGAGTACTCCCGGCCGTACTCGGCGACCCAGTGCGTTCCCAGCCGTTCGGCGAGAGCTGCCGCCGTCGTGGTCGAGCCGGTCGATTCCGCGCCGAGCACCACGACGCGCGCCGTGAGCCACGAACGCACCGCGGGGCTCAGCTCGTGCCAGTTTCCGGCGACGTCCGCGCGGATGGCCGTTCCCGAGACGGGGTTGAGCAGGCGCCCGGCATCGACCTGATGCCATGCGGCCCCGAGTCTGCGCGCGAGCTCAGCGCCATAGGCATCCGATGAATACACGGTGGTGACCGGGGCGTCCAGGTGCGCCTCGATGACAGCCATGTGCTCACGCCACGCCGAGGGCGAATCGAAATCGACCGGGGCGTCGTCCACCGCTGTGACCACGCGCACGCCGGGATGAGACTCGCGAATCCACGCGGCCCGCACCTCGAGCGGGATCGACTCGACAGATGCTCCGAGCACCTGCACCGTCACCCGATCGCTGCGACGCTGCGCCTCACGGATCAGGTGCGAATGCCCGGTGTGGAACGGGTAGAACTTCCCCAGGACGAGGCCGTGGTCGCTCACCCCGCGCTCGCTCATGCCGTGCTCGCCGTCGCCGGTTCCGCGGTCTCAGCTCGGGCGACCCGTCGCCACGACCGGAAGCCGAAGACGCACAATCCGATGAACAGCAGATACAGCGCCGCGATCACCCACAGCCCCGTCGCGATCGACAGGGCGATGAAAGCCACATCGACGCCGATCCAGACGAACCACGTCTGAATCCACTTGCGGTTGAGCATGTACTGCGCCACCAGGCTGGCCGCCGTGGTCGCAGCGTCCGCTATCGCCACCTCCGAGTCAGTGAACATCGTCAGTACCCAGATCAGCACGAGCGTCATGACGACACCCGCGATCATGAGAAACGGCCACGCCGAGCGCGGGGTCGAAGCGACATAGGTGGGACTCTGCTCGATCTTGCGCGTCCAGCGCCACCAACCGTGCACGCCCATCACGAGGTACACCACCTGCAGCCCGGCTGAGGCGTAGAGCCCGGCGAGGAGGAAGACCATGAACAGCACGACGTTGTTGGCGATGCCGATCGGGTAGGTCCAGACGTTGCGCAAGCCCGCCAGCAGCACGCACGCCGCTCCGGTCGCGAAGCCGAGCACCTGCGGCCATTCGGCCAGCAGCCATTCCCCCATGCGGTCCCCTACAGTTCGACGTCGACCAGCACCGGCTCCGGTTGCAGCTGCAGGCCGAATTCGGCATGCACCCGAGCCTGGATGAAACGCGCGAGCTCGGCGATCTCCGAAGCCTTGGCCCCGCCACGGTTGGTCAGCGCCAGCGCGTGCTTGGTCGACACGCGGGCACGCGAGCTCGGCAGTCGGAAGCCCTTCGAGATCCCAGCGTTCTCGATGAGCCACCCCGCGCTCACCTTCACCCCGCCGCGCATCGGGTTCGGTGCCGGCACCTGCCCGTCATATGCTTCCAGCGGAATGACCGTGACGACGTCGAGGTCAGGCGTCACCGGCCAACGCGGGCACTCAGGGGGAAGCTGCGTCGCCGCGGTCTCGGAGATGATCGCGTTCTGGAAGAAGGACCCGGCACTGTTGGTGTCGGGATCGGATGCATCCAGCAGCATGCCCTTCGCCGCCCGAATCCGTAAAATCTCTTCGCGCACGCGCGCGAGCGGCACCGGCGCATCGTCTGTCAGACCGAGCGCGCGGCGCAGCTGTTCCCCACCGATCGTACGGCCAGCGTCGCCGACCTGCGCGAGATCGAGCGTGACCGACAGAATCACCGCCCGCCGAGAGGGCACACTGCCGTAGTGGTGCTTGAGCACCGAGGTGCGAAAGCCCAGCCCCAGCTCGGATGCCGGCACCGTCGAGACGCCGCCCGTCGACTCGTCGATCAGCTCGACCTCAACCAGCGTCTCCTGAATCTCCTGCCCGTAGGCCCCGATGTTCTGCACCGGAGCCGCGCCGACCGTGCCGGGGATGCCGCTCATCGCCTCGACGCCGGCGAGAGAGTGCTCGACCGTGTACGCCACGAATGCGTCCCAGTCGTGCCCGGCCTGAGCCTTCACCCGCACCCGCCCCTCGTGCGGAGACGGCAGCTGCTCGATACCCGTCGTCAAGACCCGAATCACGGTTCCCGCATAGGCCTCGTCTCCGACGAACAGGTTCGAGCCACCGCCCAGCACGAACCACTCGTCTCGCCGCGCCCACACTTCGCGCAGCGCCTCGACCAGTTCGGGCGTGGTCGATGCGTCCAGCATCCGCTCGGGTGCGGCGCCGGTGCGCAGCGTTGTCAGCTGCGAAAGCGGTATCGGAGTGATCTCTGCCATATCAGCGGATGCGGCCTTCAGAGCGCTACGCGCAGCTGCGCCTTGCCGAGCACCGTCGTCTCGTCATGCTTCACTGTCAGGTCGATGCGTGCGGTGTTCTCGTCCATCGCACCGACCTTGGCGATCACGGTCACGTCGGCGCCGGTTTCGGGATCGACGACCACGGGACGGGTGAAACGCACACCGTAATCGGTGACCTTCGAGGAATCACCGAGCGCCGCCACTACGACGGACGACGCGATGCCCATCGTCAGCATGCCGTGAGCGAGCACCCCGGGAAGGCCGACGGATGCCGCGACGTCGTCACGGTAGTGAATAGGGTTGAAGTCACCGGACGCACCGGCATAACGCACGAGCGACTCGCGCGTGAGGTGCACCGTTCGCTCGGCGATCACCTCTCCCACGGTGTACGCGCTCATGCGGCATCCTCCTCATCGGAGCCGACCAGCAGCACGCTCGTTGCCGTGACGACGTGCCTGCCTGCGGCATCGGAGATCTCGGCCTCACTCGTGATCATCGCGTTTCCCGCCATCATTCGGATGCCGGCCACCGTCAGCGTCGCGGTCAGCTCGTCGCCCGCGACGATCGGACGCGAATAGGCGAAGCGCTGCTCGGCGTGGATCGTGCGCGACAGGACGATTCCCGAGTCGGGCTCGTTCAGCAGCTGCTGCAGCGTCTGGTCTTGAATGACCATCGCGAACGTCGGCGGTGCCACGATGTCGGCGTGGCCAAGGGCGCGAGCGGCCTCGACGTCGGTGTGCAGCGGAGCGTCGGCGAAGACGGCACGAGCGAACTCGCGCACCTTCTCTCGGCCGACGAGATACGGCGGTGTCGGCGGGAATTCCCGGCCGACGAGTTCAGAATTGACAGCCACTCGATGAGTCTACCGATCGGATGCCGCGGCTTCAGCGTCGACGGCCACGAATGGCCTTGATCATCATCTGGATCGCGATCGCCACCAGGTAGATGACGAAGAGCATGTTCCCGGTGAACGGGTCGATGAGCGTGGCCAGCCACGCCCCCAGGGCCGTGGTCGTGCATGCCGACAGGCCGATGATCGCGGCTGCGAGCAGATCGACGTTGCGGTGGCGGAGGTTTCCGACCGTTCCCGAGACCGCGGTCGGGATCATCATGAGCAGCGACGTACCCTTGGCCTCGAGATCGCTCGTGCCGAAGACGAGCATCAGCACGGGAACGACGATGACGCCGCCGCCGACGCCGATGAGCCCGGCGATGACTCCGGTGAAGACGCCGACCAGGGCGAGGCCTGCGCCGTTGATCCAACCCAGTTCGAACCCGGCATCACGGGCTGGCACCACGAGGAACAGGCTCACGATCACGATCACGAGGAAGGCGACGAACCCCCAGCGCAACGCCGTCTGAGAGATGCGCGGCAGCAGCCGCGTGCCGATCTGCGCACCGATAACGGCGCCGGCGGCGAGGATCAGCGCAGGAATCCACGCGACCGACCCCGACGTGGCATACGAGACCACTCCCACGCTGGCCGTGGGAACGATCGCCGCCAGCGAGGTTCCTGCGGCAAGGCGCTGGTCGAAGGGAAGCAGCAGCACGAGAAGCGGAACGATGACCGTGCCGCCGCCGACGCCGAACAGACCGGAGAGGAGCCCCGCGGTCAGACCGATCACGACGAAGAAGATGTACGCGCGCGGGCCTCGAACTCTCGCCGCTGTCTCCGACATCATCGAGGCATAATCTTCCGCACCCGCCCAGCCTACTCCCGTCGTCAGCTGATCGTGATGGGCGTTCCCAACGGCAAAGTCTCGGCCAGGTAGGTGATGTCTTCATTGCTGAGACGGATGCAACCGTGGCTGGCGGCCTCGCCGATGCTGCCGCTGTCGTCGGTGCCGTGCATTCCGATCTGCCCCGGCCCGCCGCCGAAGCTGTTGAGCACGTCGGAGAACGCTGAGATTCCGTAGGCGTAGGGACCGTATCCGTGGTTGGTGGGCGCGAGCAGTTCGGTGAGGTAGAAGCTGCCCACGGGCGTCGGGGTGTCGCCTGTGCCGACAGCCGCTGCGAAGGTCTCGACCGGCTCGTTGTCTTTCAGCAGCGTGACGGTGCGGTCAGCCGTCGAGACGTCCAGGCTGTAGTGCAGCGAGGCAACGGTGACGCTGGCCGCATCGATCCACCCGACCGAGCCGTTCGGGCGCATCGGCAGCTTCACGCGCATCCAGTCGCCCTCGGATGCCTCAACCAAGAACGTCAGTGGCGCACCGGACGCGATGGGGTTGGCAAAACGCGCCACCTCGGCACCCTCAGGTGCGTCGTAGGCGATGACCTCCGGTCCCACCGCCGTGGCAGCCTTCCCCACGCTGAACTCGATCGGCGCGGAGTCTGCGTCCTGCGAGGGAGCCGGTTGTGGGTGAACCGGCGCCGACACGGTGGGCTCAGGTTCAACATCGGGCTGCGGTGCGGCGCATCCGGCCAAGACAGCGGCGATGACAACGCCAGCGGCAACGAAAGTGATCAGTCGTGAACGCACGATGCGTCCCTTCGATGTGCATGAGCGTGCCCCGTCCGATGACCAGACGGGGCACGCTCGATGAAAGACTTCGCTCAGCCGGCGAAGGTCGCTTCTTCTTCAACGGGAACCGGAACGACGGCCTCCGGCTCTTCCGTGAAGTAGTAGTTGTCGCCCGCGAACGAGATGCTGCGCACGAGTGCCTCAGCACCGGTGTCGACGAAGACGCCGACGGCGAGCACCTCGGGGGCAGCGCCTGCGTCGATGGCGCCCTGGAAGGCCGTCTGGATCTCGGCGAAGGTGTGCGGGCCCTCAGTGAGGATGACTTCGCCATCGATCCTCACCTCCCAGCTGGAGTACCACTCGGCGTCGGTCGCCGGCGTGCCCGGGTCGACCGGGCGCAGGGTTGTGAAGCCGAGGTTCTCGCCGTCGGGGTTGAAGAAGATGGGGTACTGGAAGTAGGTGTCGCCGTCGGCATCGACAGCCGAGCTCTCGACCAGCGAGGTGAACGTGTCGGGCCCGGCGACGTCGATGATCCCGCCGTACAGAAGCTGCGTCTTGCCGGTCAGCGTGATGCCCGTCTCGTCATCAACCGGTGCCGTCTCCGGCTGCGGGTTGCCGGTGAACCAACCAGCCGGGTACGAGTCTCCTTCGACGCCTTTAGGTGCGTCGGGAACGTAGACATCGGCGGCGAGGGCGGGGGCCGCGAGCAGCATCGAGCCTGCCAGGAGCGACGAGCTGATGGCCGCGGTGACGGCCAGTCGGGTCTTCTTCATCAGAGCAACTTTCGTGGGGAGGAGCGTCGGGTTCCTCGCGGCCGCGGAAGCACAGCACACGAGACGTTCAGGCTCTAGCGGACGTCACGGACATCTGTCTATACAGATGAATCAAAGTTGCCGTGGTGTTACTTTAGCCGGCCTCCGTCTCCCCGGTCGCACAGCAAGAGACCCGCCACGCCGAGGGCGTAACGGGTCTCTTGCTGTGCGTTGTGGGCTTACTTGCCGGCCTCTTCGAATCCAGCGGCCTCGGCGGCCTCAGCCGTGCGGAACCAGACCTCAGCGACCGTCTGCTCGTACCACTGCCCGTCGGGACGGTGGTACTTCATCGAGTCCTTGTTGCCCTTGATCTCGAAGCCCTCAGGCGCCGAGCCGTCTTCGTTCGGCGCGGCGGAGTCGGCGCCGAATCCGCCGTCGACGACGGCGGCAGCGGCCGCGGCATCCGCAGCTGCGCCCTCTTCCTGCGACTCAGCGCCGGCGTCGGCGGCAACGTCGGTCTCAGCGGGCTTCTCGGCCTTGGCGGGCTTCTCAGCCTTCGGCGCGGGCTTGCTGGTGGCCTTCTTCTTCGGGGTGACAGGCTCGAGGACGAGCTCGATCACGGCCATCGGCGCGTTGTCGCCCTTGCGGAAGCCGACCTTCGTGATGCGGGTGTATCCACCCTCGCGCTCAGCGACCTGCGGGGCGATCTCAGCGAACAGAGTGTGCACGACGCTCTTGTCACCGATGACGCTCAGCACGCGACGGCGTGCGTGCAGGTCGCCGCGCTTGGCGAAGGTGATCAGACGCTCAGCGAATGGACGCAGGCGCTTGGCCTTGGTCTCGGTCGTCTTGATCGACTTGTGGGTGAACAGCGCAGCGGCGAGGTTGGCAAGCAGCAGGCGCTCGTGTGCGGGGCCGCCTCCGAGGCGGGGACCCTTGGTGGGCTTAGGCATATTGGTCTAACTCCTGGTCAGAATTTCGGGGAGGTCAGAAGGACTCGTCTTCGCCTGCGCCGTAGAAGTGGGCGCCGTCGAAACCGGGCACCGAATCCTTGAGCGACAGACCGAGCGAGATGAGCTTGTCGCGCACCTCGTCGACCGACTTCTGGCCGAAGTTGCGGATGTTCATGAGCTGCGTCTCCGACAGCGCCACGAGCTCGGACACCGTGTTGATGCCCTCGCGCTTGAGGCAGTTGTAGGAGCGGACCGACAGGTCGAGGTCCTCGATCGGCATCGACAGCTCGCTGGAGAGCACGGGCTCGACAGGTGCCGGGCCGATCTCGATGCCCTCTGCCTCGACGTTCAGCTCGCGAGCGAGGCCGAACAGTTCGGTCAGGGTCTTCGCAGCCGAGGCGACAGCATCCCGCGGGAGCATGCTGTTCTTCGTCTCGACGTCGAGGATGAGCTTGTCGAAGTCGGTGCGCTCACCG
>NZ_JAJUFV010000011.1 GCF_029263575.1 Microbacterium sp.
AAGACGCTCATCAAGGACCTCGACATCTCGAAGCCGGTCTACGTCGAGGCGATCAAGGGCCTGCCGCTCGAGAAGGACCTGATCGTCGACATGGAGCCGTTCTTCGCGGCGTTCCGCGAAGTGCAGCCGTTCCTGCAGGCGCGCTCCGCGCCGGAGAAGGGCAAGGAGCGCCATCAGACGATCGCCGAGCGCGAGCGCTTCGACGACACGACGAAGTGCATCCTGTGCGCCGCATGCACCTCGTCGTGCCCGGTGTTCTGGACCGACGGGCAGTACTTCGGTCCGGCCGCGATCGTCAACGCGCACCGTTTCATCTTCGACTCGCGCGACGACAACGCTGATGTGCGCCTCGACATCCTCAACGACAAAGAGGGCGTGTGGCGGTGCCGTACGACCTTCAATTGCTCGGAGGCCTGCCCCCGCGGCATCGAGGTCACCAAGGCGATCGCCGAGGTCAAGCAGGCTGTCCTTCGCGGCAAGCCCTGATCTGAAGCGTTTTCGACGACGGCCCCCGCCCTGGATAGGGTGGGGGCGTGTCTGTGTCCGAGTCCGCTGAAGCCGAGGCATCCGACCGCGGCCGACTCGACGCCGCCGTCGAGAAGGCGACGAAGATCACCAAACGCACGCTGGCGCTGTTCCCGGTGCGTGTGTGGCGCCATTTCCTGCAGAACAACGGCTTTCTGCTCGCCGCTGGCGTGAGTTATCAGGCGCTGTTCGCGATCTTCGCCGCGATCTACTTGGCCTTCGCGATCACGGGCCTCTGGCTGGGTGGCAGTCAGGATGCCGTGGATGCCATGATCAACGTGATCAACGGCTACATCCCTGACCTCATCAACCCCGACAGCGAGTTCCTCAAGCCGGCGCAGGTGTACGAGATCGTCGCGCGCACGACCGGTGTGCTGAGCATCACCGGCCTTGTCGCGGTGGCCGTGCTGGTGTGGACCGCGATCGGCTGGGTCACCTTCTCGCGCCGTGCGGTGCGCGATATCTTCGGCCTTCGCCCCGACGGCCGCAATTACGTATTTCTGAAGGCGCGCGATCTGCTCGCAGCGCTGCTGTTCGGCCTGTCGTTGATTCTCGGGTCGATTCTGAGCTCGGTCAGCGGTCGGGTGCTGAGCTGGCTGCTGGCGCAGCTGGGATGGGATGCCGGATCAGCCGGCGTGAACGTGATGATCCGCGTCGGGACGATCCTCGTCTCCTTCGTCGTGCTCTCCGGTGCCCTGGCGGCGATGGTGCGATTCCTCGCCGGAACCGCGCTGCAGTGGCGCACGATCTGGCCCGGTGCTCTGCTGGGCGGCGCCGCGATGACCGTGCTGCAGTTCGGCGCGGGGTATCTGCTGAGCTACACACCCACCAATCCGCTACTGGCGACGTTCGCGATCTTCATCGGGCTGCTGCTGTGGTTTCGGGTCAATGGCGTGGTGATGCTGGTCGCCGCCGCATGGATCGCTGTGACGGCGCGAGATCGCGACGTGCCTCTCACCGAGCAGCAACGCCGCGAAGCCGCGCACAATGCGCAGCTGCAGAAGGCGCGCATCCGGCTTCGACAGGCCGTGCGACAGCGCGATGAGGCACCCTGGTATCGCCGCTGGCAAGCCGGCAGAGCAGTGAGCGCTGCGGCGACGGATCTGGCGCGACTGAAGGCCTCGGCATCCGATGTCGATGGCCCTCGTTAGGCTGGATGCATGCCGCATCTTCGCATCGCTTCAGTCAATGTCAACGGAATCCGCGCGGCGGTCCGCAACGGAATACACCGCTGGCTCGACAGCGCCGACGTCGACATTCTGACCCTGCAAGAGGTTCGCGGACAGGACGAACACCTCGAGGCCGCCCTCCCTGGCTGGCACATCGTGCACGACGAGGCCACAGCGAAGGGCCGTGCCGGCGTGGCGATCGCAAGCCGTACCCCGGCGCTGGCACACCGCACGACCTTCGGCGCCGAAGATTTCGACTCGAAGGGACGGTGGATCGAGGCAGACTTCCAACTCGGTGACCGTCCGCTCACCGTCGTCAGCGCCTACGTTCACACCGGCGAAGCAGATACGCCGAAGCAGGACGAGAAGTGGAAGTTCCTCGATGCCTTCGGACTGCGTCTGGCCGAGTTGAACGAGAACGATGCCCTGGCGCTCGTGACCGGTGACCTCAACGTCGGCCATCGCGAGTTCGACATCAAGAACTGGCGCGGCAACCGCAAGAAGTCCGGCTTCCTCCCCCGTGAACGCGCCTACTTCGATCGCTTCCTCGGTACAGCCGGTGACGAGATCACCGGTGTCGACGGATCCGTGGGCACCGGCCTGGGCTGGATCGATGTCGGTCGGCGCGCGCATGGCGATGTCGACGGGCCCTACACCTGGTGGTCGATGCGCGGTCAGGCCTTCGACAACGACACCGGTTGGCGCATCGACTATCACCTGGCTACGCCGGCTCTCGGCCAACGTGCGTCGAACTACCAGGTGGCGCGAGCTGCCAGCTACGCCGAACGCTGGAGCGATCACGCTCCCGTCATCGTCGACTATTCGTACTGAGCGTCGCCTGCTGCGGTGACGGCCAAGCATTCCCGGGGGCTGCCTCTAGGATTGATGCTGTGAAGAAACCTCGTCTCTACTCAGGAATGCAGCCGTCCGCCGATTCTCTCCAGATCGGTAACTACATCGGAGCTCTCCTGCAGTGGCGACAGCTGCAGACGTCGTACGACGCGTTCTTCTCGGTCGTCGACCTGCACGCCCTGACCCAGCCGAACAACCCGGAAGAGCTGCGCGAGAAGACGCGTCGCACGGCTGCGCAGTACATCGCTGCCGGTATCGAGCCGTCGCAGTCGACGCTCTACGTGCAGTCTCACGTTCGCGCGCACGCCGAGCTCGCATGGGTGCTGAGCACCATCACCGGCTACGGCGAAGCCGGGCGCATGACGCAGTTCAAAGACAAGTCAGCGCGCTACGGCACGGACTCCACGAGCGTCGGCCTGTTCACGTATCCCGTGCTGATGGCCGCCGACATCCTGCTCTACCAGAGCGATGTCGTCCCCGTCGGTGACGACCAGAAACAGCACGTCGAGCTCACCCGCGACCTCGCCGAGCGCTTCAACAAACGATTCGGAGAAGCGTTCACGGTTCCGATTCCGGTAATCCAGAAGGACACCGCCCGCATCTACGATCTGCAGAACCCGACGTCGAAGATGTCGAAGTCGGCCGAGAGCGACGCCGGCGTGCTGTGGATGCTCGATGACCCGGCGAAGTCGGCGAAGAAGATCATGCGCGCGGTCACCGACAACGAGGGTGTCGTGCGTTTCGACCGCGAGAACAAGCCCGGCGTCTCGAACCTGCTGACGATCTATGCGGCACTCACCGGCCGGCAGATCGCCACGATCGAAGACGAGTACGCCGGTCGCGGCTACGGCGACTTCAAGAAGGGGCTCGCCGAGGTCGTGGTCGCTGAGTTCGAACCGGTGCGTGGCCGTGCGCTCGAACTGCTCGACGACCCGGCAGAGCTCGACCGCATCCTCGCCGCCAACGCCGCCCGCGCCGACGCCGTCGCCGATGCGACTCTCGCCGATGTCTATGAGAAGGTCGGTCTGCTGCGCCGCGTGTGACCATGGTGAAACGCGCTGCCCGTAGGATGGGGGCGTGACCGATCCGCAGCTTCCGCCGCCCGCGCCGTATGGCTCCGTTCCACCCGTGCCTCCGGCACCGATTAACGACGCTGTTCCGCAGCCCCCGGCGCCCGCCGCAGCTCCCGCCGCGCCCGGCTATCCGGCGCCCGCGCCCGCGCCCGGGTATCAGGCTCCTCCCGGAGCCTATGCGGCGCCCGTCGGGGGCTACGCCGCTCCCACGGGTGCGTACCAGGCGCCCGCTGCACCGGTGACGCCGAAGTCGGCGATGCTGGGCATCATCGCGTTCGTGCTGGGCATCGTCGCGGCCGTTGTCGCTCCTATTCTCGGCGGCGTCTCGGCGTACCAGGTCGGTTTCGGCCTGCCGACGGTCGTGCAGTACATCGACTCCTCGGGCGATGATCTGTCTTTCCTCGCACCCGTGCGCGATCAGGTGCTGCTGGGTGAGATCGGCGCCTGGTCCGGCACGATTGCGGGCATCGCCGCGATCGTGCTCGGGATCATCGCGATCGTGAAGCGTCAGGGGCGCGGTTGGGGTATTGCCGGCCTGATCCTCGGCGTGATCGCCCCGATAATCTTTTTCGTCGTGCTCAGCGTGATGCTCGGCATCGGCACGGGTGCGGGTGCCACGAGCTACTACGGCGCATAAGCTTATGCGCCACGCGGAGCGTGATGCTTCTGCTGGGCGGCCAGCAGCCCGTCCGAGACGAGCAGCTCAACCGCATCCGCGCTGTCGCTGACGAGAATTCCCAGGGTCTTACGCTCTGCTGCGGCGAACGGTGACAACACCCAGTCCGCGGCGTCCTGGCGCACGGACGGGCGGCCGATGCCGACACGCACACGCGGAAAATCAGCCGTGCCGATCGCACGGGCGACATCACGCACACCGTTATGTCCGCCATGCCCGCCGCCGATCTTCAACTTGAGGGTATCGAACGGAATGTCGAGCTCGTCGTGCACGATCACGGTTCGCTCAGCGGGAACGGAATAGAAACGCGCGAGTGCGGCGACC
The DNA here is from genome assembly GCF_029263575.1 of Microbacterium sp. Lineage (GTDB taxonomy): Bacteria > Actinomycetota > Actinomycetes > Actinomycetales > Microbacteriaceae > Microbacterium. The sequence continues at coordinate 4,620 of NZ_JAJUFV010000011.1, forward strand.
GGCGTGCCCGAGACGTTCATGAATGAATTCGGCTTGGCAAGGACCATCTTGTCGGCGCCGGGGCGCACCCACGTCTCGACCACGCGCGCACCCGCCTTGTGCTCGCGAAAGCGCTCACCGCGGCGATCTGCCAGCTCATCCACGACGAACTGACCGACGTTGTGACGAGTCGCCTCATAGCGCGGACCCGGATTTCCGAGTCCGACGATCAACCAGGTATCGACCATGAATGCCCTGCCTCTCGAACGTCGCCAGGATACGGCAGAGGGGACGCGAAGTGCTCGCGTCCCCTCTGCCGGATGAAGCGGAGATTACTCGGCAGCGGCCTCTTCGGCAGGCGCCTCAGCAGCCTCGCCCTCAGCGGCTTCCTCTGCGTCGTCGGCGACCTCAGCGGCCGGAACCGACACAGCCAGCAGCAGCAGGTCGGGCTCATCCAGCAGCGTCGCGCCCTTCGGCAGGACGACGTCGCCAGCGGTGATGTGAGCGCCCTCTTCCAGCCCCTCGACCGAAACCTCGAGGTGCTCGGGGATGTCGGTGGCGGCCACCTCGAGGCGGATGGTGTTGACGTCGATCGTGACGATCGTTCCCGAGAAGGAGGTGCCGGTGGTGTAGATCGGAACCTCGACGTGAACCTTCTCACCCTTCTTCACCACGAGCAGGTCGACGTGCTCGATGATCTGCTGCACCGGGTCACGCTGAACGTCCTTGACGAGAGCGAGCTGCTCTTTGCCCTCGATGTCGAGGTCAAGCAGAGCGTTGGCGCGACGGATGATGAGCGAGACCTGGTGGCCAGGCAGCGCGATGTGCACCGGGTCGGTGCCGTGGCCGTAGATGACGGCGGGGATCTTGCCGGCGGCGCGCAGGCGGCGGGCGAAGCCCTTACCGAACTGCTCGCGAATCTCGGCGTGGACCTTGGTGTCCTCAGACATGGATTCTCCTTCTAGCACACGGCGAATCGTCGCTGTGTGGTGGTCTTCTGGTCGGTGTCTCGGACGCAGACGTGCGAAAAAACCACATGGCTTGATTCGCCGCGTCGATAACGGATGCAGCGCTCAGGAAGCATCCCTCGCCGAGGAACAGCTCTATCGTACCGGATGAGCCGGTAGGCTGGAACACAGCTTTGTCCCCTTTGCAGAATATGGAGTCCGGCATGCTCGATGGCGCCTTCCTCTCACACGTCCTCTTCTGGTTGATCGGCGCGATGAGCGTGGGGGCTGTCGCGCTCATGACAGGTGCGCTCTTCGCGATGGGCCGCACGGGCTACCGCAAGGACTGACGCGCCGCATGCCGTAACGCACGAACCGCGCGTATCGGCATCCCGGTAACCTGAAACTGCCCGTGCGGTCACTCCTGCGTGGGCATATCCCCCACGGAAGGTGCATCAATGTCCTCTGCCGCCTCGGCAAACATCGGAGTCGTCGGACTCGCCGTCATGGGTTCGAATCTCGCCCGCAACCTCGCCAGCCGCGAGGGCAACACCGTGGCGGTCTTCAACCGCAGCTTCGAGAAGACCCGGACGCTGCTGGACGAGCATCCCGAAGCCGGTTTCATCTCGGCGTCGTCGTATCAGGAGTTCGCTGACAGCCTGCAGAAGCCGCGCACCGCGATCATCATGGTCAAGGCAGGCAAGCCGACGGATGCCGTGATCGACTCTCTGCTCGAGGTCTTCGAGCCCGGCGACATCATCGTCGACGGCGGCAACGCGTACTTCCCCGACACGATTCGACGCGAGAAGGCCGTGCGCGAGACGGGTGTGAACTTCGTCGGCGCCGGCATCTCCGGTGGCGAAGAGGGCGCGTTGACCGGGCCGAGCATCATGCCCGGCGGCTCGGATGAGTCCTGGGTCACGCTCGGACCGATCCTGAAGTCGATTGCCGCGATCGCCGAGGGCGAGCCGTGCGTCACCCACGTCGGCCACGACGGTGCCGGGCACTTCGTCAAGATGGTGCACAACGGCATCGAATACGCCGACATGCAGCTCATCGCCGAGGCGTACGATCTGATCCGCCGCGGAACGGGCAAGTCTCCCGCCGAGATCGCCGACATCTTCGCCGAGTGGAACGCGGGCGAGCTCGAGTCCTACCTGATCGAGATCACCGCTGAGGTGCTCCGCCAGGTGGATGCCGCGACCGGCAAGCCGCTGGTCGATGTCATCCTCGACCAGGCGGGCGCCAAGGGCACCGGTGCGTGGACCGTGCAGACGGCTCTCTCCCTCGGTGTCCCCGTCTCGGGTATCGCCGAGGCGACTTTTGCCCGTTCGCTGTCCAGCCACCCGGAACAGCGCGCCGTCGCGGTGAACCTGCCCGGCCCGTCGACGGGCTCACGGGCCGACGGCGAGTTCTCCGTCGACGATGTCGACGCGTTCATCGAAGACGTCCGCCTCGCGCTGTACGCATCGAAGATCGTGGCCTACTCGCAGGGCTTCGACGAGATTCGCGCCGGCGCCGCCGAGTACGGTTGGGACATCGACCTCGGCGCGATCTCGAAGATCTGGCGCGGCGGATGCATCATCCGCGCCCAGTTCCTCAACCGCATCGCCGATGCCTACGACGAGACGCCCGACCTGCCGGTGCTGATGACCGCTCCTTACTTCGCTGAGGCATTCGACCGCGCCCAGGCGTCCTGGCGCCGTGTCGTCGTCGCCGCCGCGACCGCGGGGATCCCCGCTCCGGCGTTCTCGTCGTCGCTGTCGTACTACGACGGCATCCGCGCCGATCGCCTGCCCGCCGCGCTCGTGCAGGGCCAGCGCGACTTCTTCGGCGCCCACACCTACAAGCGCATCGACAAGGACGGCACCTTCCACACGCTGTGGTCGGGCGACCGCACCGAGATCGAGGCTGAAGACACGCACTGACGCCGGCGCGTCACCACGCTGACGGGTCCGTCACCACTCGGCGACGGACCCGTCAGCGTGTCGCCAGATGGGGTTCTGCCACCTCGTCCATCGCGATGCGGCCTGGCGGACGGCGCTCTCATCGATCTCGATACCGAGACCGGGGCCGGTGAGCCGTTCGAAGTTGCCGGCGACGAATTTCAACGGCTGCGTGTCGAGAACGTAGTCGAGCACTTCGGCTCCTTGGTTGTAGTGGATTCCGATCGACTGCTCCTGGATGAGATAGTTCGGCGTCGCGAAGGCCACCTGCAGGCATGACGCGAGCGCGAGCGGTCCGAGTGGACAGTGCGGCGCGATCACAGCGTCGAACGTCTCGGCGAGCGCCGCGATCCGACGCACCTCGCTGATTCCACCGGCGTGTGAGAGATCGGGCTGCGCGATGGCGATGCCGGCCTGCAGCACCGGTAAGAACTCCTGCCTGCTGTACAGTCTCTCCCCTGTCGCGATCGGCGCGGTCGTGGCTTCCACCATGCGACCGATCACGTGTGAGTTCTCGGGCACGACCGGCTCTTCGATGAAGAGCGGATGCAGCGGCTCCAGCAGCGGCGCCAATCGGCGTGCCGTGGCCAGGGTGAACCGGCCGTGCAGATCAACGGCGACGTCGCGCTCCGGGCCGAGCACCTCGCGAGCGCTCTCGACACGTGCCACGACGCCCGCGATCTCAGCCGCCGAGGCGCCTCGCCCCATTCTGCCGGAGGCGTTCATCTTCACAGCGGTGAGCCCCACCTCCAGCTGAGCCGAGATGTGATCGGCGACCTCTGCCGGATCGTCACCGCCGACCCAGCCATAGGCTCGGACGCGATCGCGAACCGCGCCGCCGAGCAGGTCATGCACAGGAACGCCGAGACGCTTGCCCTTGAGATCCCAAAGGGCCTGGTCGACTCCCGCCACGGCGCTGGCGAGCACCGGCCCCCCGCGGTAGAACTGACTCTTGGTGAGTACCTGCCAGTGATCCTCGATGAGACCGGGGTCACGCCCGACGAGGTAGTCCGCGAACTGATCGACGGCGGCTCGCACCACGTCCGCGTAGCCTTCCAGCGACGCTTCCCCCCACCCGACGAGACCGTCGGTGGTCTCGATGCGCACGAACAGCCATCGGGGTGCGACAGGGAACGACTCGATGCGTGCGATGGTAATGACGGTCATGACAGTTCCCTCGTGGAGGCAAGGTCGGCGACGATGTCGGCGACGATCTCGTCCGGTGCAGGCTCGGCGCTGAGGCGAACTCCTCGTTCATCATCGCCGAGCGGTTCGAGCATGTCGTACTGCGATTGCAGCAGAGTCGGCGGCATGTACTCGTGCGTGCGTGCCATGATGCGCTCACGGACGAGCTCGATAGGAGCCCACGGTTCGACGAGATAGAGTGCTGGAGCGTGTCGACGAAGCACATCTCGGTAATCACGACGAAGTGCCGAGCACGCCACGACAATACCCGTGTCCGCGGCATCTGCGAGCACCTGTCCGACAGCGGCCAGCCACGGAGCGCGGTCGGCGTCGGTCAGGGGCGTTCCAGAGGCCATCAGCTCGATGTTGCGCGCGGGATGCAACGAGTCGCCGTCGACGAACTCCACGCTGAGCCGTTCGGCCAGCAGGGCCCCGATCGTCGATTTGCCGACTCCTTGCACTCCCATCACGGCGATGGGAACAACGGATCTGTGCGTCATCCGTCAGCCCTTCGTAGCCCCGGCGGTCAGCCCGGAGACGATGTAGCGCTGAGTGAACAGCGCGATGAGCATGATGGGTGTTGTCACGACGACGGATGCCGCCATGAGCGCGCCCCAGTCGATCGAGGCGTATCCGATGAAGTCGAAGATCGCCACCGGGAGGGTCTTGGTGGAGTTGCCCGACAGCACCAGAGCGAACATGAAGTTGTTCCAGCTGAAGATGAACGAGAGGATCGTCGCCGTCGCGATGCCGGGCACCGACAGCGGCAGAGTGATCCGGAAGAACGCGCCGATCGCTGTCAACCCGTCCACCTGCGCGGATTCCTCGAGCTCTTCGGGCAGCTGATCGAAGAACGACATCATGATGTAGAGGATCAGCGGCAGCGAGACGAACATGTGCGACAGGATCAGCGGCAGGTATCCGCCGGTCATCTTCAGCTGGGCGAAGATGAAGTACCACGGCACCAGCAGGCTGACACCGGGGATGATGCGCGCGAGCAGAACGGCCATCGCCGACTTGTTCATCAGGAACCTGCTCATGGCATAGGCCGCAGGAAGAGCGAGCACCATCGACAGCGCCGTGGCCATGAAGGCGACGAAGAACGAGTTCCAGATGTAGACGAGGTAGTTGCCGCGCCGCGGATCGAAGACCGTGTCGTAATTGTCCAGCGTCGGCTCGAAGATGAACGCTTTGGATGCGTCATAGATCTGCACGTTGTATTTGAAGCTGGCCAGCACCATCCACAGGATCGGCCCGAGAAACGCCAGCACGATCAGCGCGATGCCGATGGCTCTGCCCACCGATCCGGCACGGATCTTTCGGCGCCGCGGCGGAAGTGGGGCTCGCCCGCCCGTGACGAGACTGTGCGTATCGGTCATCGTCGTCATGAGTCCTTGACCTTTCTCTGCATCTGGAGGACCCAGATCACGGCGAGGATGATGAGGAAGAACAGGAGCAACACCGCCGAGGCCACCCCGTACTCGTTGTAGTCGAAGCTCAGCCCGTACGCGTAGATGTTGAGCGTCTCGGCGTCGTGGAATGCCCCGCCTCCTTTGCCCTTGGTGGCGTAGATCAGATCGAACGTCTTCAGCGCGTCGATACCGCGCAGCAGCACCGCAGCCACGATCACGCTGCGCATGAGCGGCACCGTGACGTACCAGAACCGCTGCCAGCCGTTCGCTCCGTCGACCTTCGCCGCCTCCTGCGGTTCGTCGGAGAGCCCCGTGAGACCGGCGAGCAGAATGAGCGCCACCATCGGCGTCCACTGCCAGACATCCACGAAGACCAGTGTGGCGAGAGAGGTGGAAGGATCAGCCAGCCAGGGCTGCGCTGGGATGCCCACCCAGCTGAGCATCTCGTTGATGAAGCCGATGTTGGGCTCGAACAGCAACCGCCACATCATTCCGACAGCGACGGGCGTCGCCACGAGCGGAAGCAGAATGATCGTTCGCACGGCGCCCTGCCCGCGAAACGGCTTCCACAGCAGCAGGGCGATGATCATCCCGAGAATGAGCTCGAACACGAGCGCGCCGCCAGTGAAGGCGAAGGTGCGCCATACCGCCGGCCAGAACCGCTCGGTGTCAGTGAGCACCTGCGCGTAATTCTCCAGTCCGTTGAAGTCGAACTTCCGGCGGACCGAACGTTTGGCGTCGGTGACGCTGAGAAACAGAGTCCAGCCGAGGGGAATGGCCAGCAGCAGGACGGTGAACGATATCGCCGGCGCGGCAAAAAGCCACTTGCGGTGCCGGTTGGACCAACGACTGAAGCGCTCGCGCGCGCCGATCGTCTGTGGGCTGTGTAGTGCAGTCATAAACGCATCCGTGAGTGTGAGCCGTCGCCGCCCCGGATCACGAGCGGGGCGGCGACGGAAGGAAAATCGACTACTCGGAGTCCTCGAGCAGGAACGCGTCGAAGCTCTCGTTCGCGCTGTCGACGGCGGCGTCCACATCGCCACCGGCTATTGCTTCGACGATCGGCTCACCGACCATCTCGCGCGCCTGAGCGACCTGGAACACCAGCGGGCGGTCCTGGCCGACGCCGTTCTCACCGTTGGTCTTGATCGCCTCGATGAGCTCAGCCGGGTAGTCAGCCGTGGCATCCGTGTCTTCCCACACCGACGTGCGAGCGCCCATGACCCCGAGCGTCGACATCTCGAGAGTGATCTCCTTCGACGTCGCCCACTTGATGAACTGCCACGCGGCGTCTTTGTTGGCCGCGGTCTCATTCATCGCCAGCGCCCACGCTGCCACGTTGTACGGTTTGGAACCGGCATCTCCTGCAGGGAACGGCGCGAAGCCGACCTGATCCGAGACCGTCGACTGCGTCGGATCGGTCATGTTCTTGTAGAGGCTGTCGGCATCGGCGATGAACGCCGCCTGCCCCTGCTGGAACACGGCGAACGCCTCGGGCCAGCTCATCTCGGGGTTGATGGTGGCGTCGGTGTGCTCGCTGATGAGGTCGCCGTAGAACTTGTAGGCGCTGCGCGCCTCGTCGCTTCCGATGGCTGAGGTGCCGTCATCGTTGATCCACTGGCCGCCCGAGCTGAACAGGAAAGCGCTGAACTGCGTCACCGCCGCAGACTTTCCGGTGCGGCCGATGTACCCGGCGATGTCTGGGTGCAGCTCGTGCACGGCCGCGGCCGCGGCCTCGAGCTCTTCCAGCGTCGTCGGAACTTCGACGCCCGCCTCCTCAAGGAGATCCTTGCGGTAATAGAGCACCGTGCGTTCGGTGATGATCGGAACGCCGACGACCATCTCGTCATAGGTGGTCAGCGACGCCGGCCCGCTCTGGAAGTCAGACCAGTCCCAGTCGGCATCCCCCTCGACGAGCTCGGCCATATCGGCCAGGTAGCCGTTGCTGGCGAACAGCTTGTTCTCCTGCAGCGGACGATACATCAGCACGTCGATCTCATCGGTGCCCGCATTGAGCTTGACGTTGTACTGATCGGAGAGCTGATCTTCGGCGAGCTGACTGATCTCGACCGTTGCACCGGTAGCCTCTTCGAACTCGGGGATGAGCTCTTTGATCGTCTCTGTCCAGACGTGATTGGCGAGGGTGACGCGAATGGTCTCGCCTTCGATTCCGGCGTTCTCGTCGACGTCGCTGCCGCCCGAGCTGCAGCTGACGAGCGCGCCTGCGACGACTGCTGTTGTTGCCGCCGCGATGAAGCGGGCGGTCTTGGATCCGTACTTCACTGTGACTCCATCCTGAGCCGCGCTTCTTCGTGCTGGCTCCTGGTGCAGGTGTTCCATTACATCTGCTCAGTGATCAAGCTAGTGACTATAAGTCATACTTATCAAGTCCTTTGGCCAAAAAGATATGCTCGTCCGTATGGCGACAGAAAAAGACCTCGACACGAGAACCGCCGCTCCCGCTCCGGTGAGCGCAACGGGCGATCTGCGCAACTTCGTGCTCGACGCTCTCGGCCGCGAGATCTGCGCGGGCGAGATTGCCCCGGATTCGACGTTCACGACCGAGTCGATCGAAGACCGCTTCCAGGTGTCGAGGCCGGTCGTACGTGAGGCCCTGCGCGGCCTGCAGACGCTCGGGCTGGTCACCCCGAAGCGTCGCGTCGGCGTGCGCGTGCTAGCCCTTCCGCACTGGAATGTGTACGATCTCCAGGTCATCCGCTGGCGGCTGGCAGGTCCCAGCCGGGTCGCGCAATTACGCTCGTTGACCGAATTGCGCGGCGCCATCGAGCCATCCGCCGCGCGGCTGGCCGCGATCCGTGCACCCCTGAACGAGGCGAGCGACCTGGTCGGTCTCGCCGGGCGCCTATGGGCCGCAGGCAAGCAAGGAGACTCCGAAGAGTTCCTCCGCCTCGACCTGCAGTTTCATCAGCTGATCCTGAAGCTCAGCGGCAACGAGATGTTCGCACAGTTGCACCACCTTGTCGAGGAGGTGCTGCGCAGCAGAACGCAGTACAACCTCATGCCGCAGTTCCCTGCGGCTGAGGCGCTGCAATGGCATGTCGATATCGCCACCGGCATTCAGACCGGCAATGCCGAGAAGGCCGCACAGTCGATGATCGCGATCACCGAGCGCGCGCTCGACGAGATGAGCTCGCTCTGGGACAGGGAAGGCTGATTCACAGATCGTGCATAGTGACCTCCATAGAAACTCCATAGGAGATTGATCACAATGGACGCATGACCCACGACCAGCCAGAACTGCATCGCCCCGACGGCTCGCCCCTGCGCATCCTCGCGGTGGACGACGAGCAGATGCTCACCGATCTGCTGGCGATGGCGCTGCGCATGGAGGGCTGGGAGGTGCGCACCGCGTCATCGGGCCTGGAAGCGCTTCAGGTCGCGCACGAGTTCGAGCCGGACGCGCTCGTCCTCGACATCATGATGCCCGATCTTGACGGGATGAGCGTGCTGAAGCGGCTGCGAGAGTCCGGAAACCTCGTGCCGGTGCTGTTCCTCACTGCCAAAGACGGCGTCGGCGACCGCATCGCCGGCCTCACCGCGGGCGGCGACGACTACGTGACGAAGCCCTTCAGCCTGGAAGAGGTCATCGCCCGCCTTCGCGCCGTCATCCGGCGGACCGGCCTCGCCGCAACGGACGAGGGCCAGTCGATTCTCCGTGTGGGAGACCTCACGCTCAACGAAGACAGCCACGAGGTCGAGCGCGACGGGACCGAGATCGAACTCACCGCGACCGAGTTCGAGCTGCTGCGCTATCTCATGCGCAACGAGCGGCGTGTGCTCTCGAAGGCACAGATCCTCGATCGCGTCTGGAGTTACGACTTCGGCGGAAAGTCCTCGGTCGTCGAGCTCTACATCTCGTATCTGCGTAAGAAGCTCGATGCCGGTCGCACTCCCCTGCTGCACACCGTGCGCGGTGTCGGATACATGATCAAGGCCCCGCAATGACACAGGCGGGGATGAAGCACCACCCGCTGACCCTTCAGACGCGGCTCATGGCCGCCGTCATCGGTTTCGTGTCGCTCATCCTCATCATCGTTGCCGTCATCACCAGCGCAACTCTCGGCACATCGCTGGAAGGACGCCTGAACGATCAGGTCAAAGCGAACGCCGAGCGCACCAGCTACCTCGTTGCGCAACAACAGCTCAGATCACCGGCGACCGGCGAGCCCGTCACCGCGCGCACCGCACTCGCCGGCGAGCGTTTCCAAGTCTCTGGTCTCCTGCTAGCCGTCTCTGTGCCTGAGGGAACCAGTGGGGTCGTCGCAACCCCCCGAGGCACGACCGATCTCACCCACGAGCAATTGCGCATCCTGCGCGACGCTGTCGAGACGTCCAACCACGCGGTCGTCAGTCTGCCGGGCGTCGGATCCTTCACCGTCCTCGTCCACAAGAGCGAAGACTTCGTCACGGTCACCGGTCTCCCCCGCGACGAAGTGCAGAGCACGATGGCTCAGCTGCTCACCGTGATCACGCTCACCACGCTCGGAGGGCTCATCCTCCTCGCGCTCACCACCGCGGTCACGATCAGCGTGAGTCTGCGTCCGCTGCGCGCGGTCGCAGGAACAGCCATGCGGGTCGCGAATCAGCCACTGGATCGTGGCGAGGTGAGCATCACCGAGCGCGTGCCAGCGGCAGAAGCCGACCCGCGCACCGAGACCGGGCTCGTCGGTGCGTCGCTGAACAAGCTGCTCGATCACGTCAACAACTCTCTGGCCGCACGTCAGAGCAATGAAGAGCGGATGCGTCGCTTCGTCGCCGATGCCAGCCATGAGCTGCGCACGCCGCTGGCTTCGATTCGCGGATACTCCGAGCTGTCGCTGCGCGACCAGGAGCTTCCTGATACCGCGCAGACCGCATTGGAGCGAATCCAGGCCCAATCATTGCGGATGACTCGGCTGGTCGAGGATCTGCTGCTGCTCGCCCGACTCGATGAGGGCCAAGAGCTCGTGCACGGTTCGGTCGATCTGACCCAGTTGGCGTTGGAAGGACTCGCCGATGCGCGACCGACGGCACCCGAGTACCGCTGGAGTGTCGATGTGTCGGAAGAGCCCACCATCGTGCTCGGAGACGCCGGCCGCCTGCACCAGGTCGTCGCGAATCTGCTCGCCAACGCCCGCACCCACACGCCCGCTGGTACCGAGATCACCTTGAGCGTCAGGCGCGAAGGCGACTGCGCCGTCATCCGTGTGCATGACAACGGCCCCGGGATCGAACCCGATGTGCGCGATGAGCTCTTCGCGCGCTTCGCGCGCGGTGACAGCTCGCGCGCACGTCAAACCGGCGGAACCGGGCTCGGCCTCGCCATCGTCAAGGCGATCGTGGAGGGCCACAGCGGATCCATAGACGTGGAGAGCGAACCCGGCAGCACCACCTTCACCGTACGGCTTCCGTTGTGGCCGGCCCCCGAACAGGCGACCCAAGCGGCTGGGTAAGCGCTGCCGTGCGCTGACGCTCAGTACCCGGCGAAGGCGTCGGTCGTGAGTGAGCGCGCCTTGTGCAGGGCTGGCGCGAGGTCAGCGATCAGTCGCGGTGGCCCCGAGATGAACGCATGGCGGGAAGCGAGGTCGGCGACAGCGCTCTCAAGGACCCGGGCATCCAGGCGCAGGCCCTCAGCCCACCGCCAATGCTCCGCGAGATCCGCCGGTGCATCCCGCGTGAACACGACCGTCGGAACGCCCGTCTCCTCCAGTTCGTCGCGGAACGCGAGCTCTGATGCCTCTGCAGCCACGTAGATCAGCACGACATCGCGCTGGGAGCCTTCGGCACGAAGCTGGCGCAGCTGCGAGACGAACGGTGTGACGCCGATGCCCGCTGCGACCATGAGCACCGGGGCGTCACCGCGCGGTAACACGAAGTCTCCCCAGGTACCCGTGACAGCCAGCACCGCACCGGGCTCGGCAGCCGCGAGCGCACGCTTGTAGCTGGAGGGATGTTTCTGATCACCGTTCTTATAGGCGATCCGCAGCGTCGGAAGATCAGCCGGAGCAGACACGATGCTGAACTCGCGGCGTGTGCCTCGTGCGTCCGGCCGATGGTGCGGAACGTCGAGTTCGAGGTACTGTCCGGGCAGGAACGAGAGCTTTCCTCGCGCCCGGAAGGTGAGCTCCTGCGCCGTCGGAGTGATGAACTCTCGCTTCTCGAGCGTCAGTCGCACTGAGCCCCGCACAGCAAAGGCGAAGGCCAGCAGGTTGCCGATCAGCAGTGCGCGCTCCTGGCCAAGCGTGAACAGCCCACCGACCATGATCGGCCAGCCGGCCAGCACGCCGACCAGCGCGGCGACAGAGAACTGCTGCCAGCGTCGTGGCGGGCTCGTCAGAGGCTCGGACACCATGAAGGCGCCAAGGAAGAGGAACGGCGTCTGCAGCACGGCAAACGAGATCGCCGCCGTCACATCGAAGGCGATCTCGAACTGCTGGGCTTGAACCGCCTGGCGGACGACGGCCGTTCCGATCGCGATCAGCACGAACACCAGCACGACGCGCACCTTCTCCGTGCGCCACAGCACGATGAGCCCGAGCACCGCGACGGGAATCGCCATCGATCCTGTGCCGATCCACCACGATGACGAGGTGCCGAGCCGCTCGAAAGCACCGAAGGATCCGACGACCGATACAATGGCTGCACCGAAGGCGGCCGGGTTCACAATGTGCCGACCGCGCCAGACGATGAGGTACTTCGAGATGCTTGCCAGGGCGCCCGCGAGCGCGAGCCCGGCCAGCGCAGCAGGAGCCAACCCCGGTCGCATCACGAACAGCAGGATCAGCGCGGTGACGAGAGACGATTCCACACGCCAGGGCAGATGCAGCAGGCGCTGAACACCGGCGTCGACCAGGGAGATGACCACGGCCAGCACGGCGAACGACGCGAGGATCTCGAGCGGCGACGGCGAGACGATGACGCCGAACATCGACAGGATGAGGGCGATCAGCGCCAACGCCACGAGCGAGAAGAGCACCAGCCGGTACATCGAGATCGTGCCGAGAACAGCGAGCACGCGCGAGCGCATGGCGGCGAACGAGAACATCACAGAGACAACTCTTCCCTATCCGCGAGAGGCCGGGGCCGTGAACAGCTCGAACGGACAGTTTTCCGATCGCTGCGCGCGCCCGTCAGTGCTCATCCGCACCCATTCGACGCCCCAGCGGTGTGCGAGCTCGACGCCACCGTCGAAGAACAGCGCGGTGGCCGCGGCATCCGCCAACATGGCCGTGGGCGCAAGCGCCCACGTCGCCGCCCACGTCCTCACCGGGGCGCCCGTGCGCGCATCGAGCACGTGATGGATGCCGTCGCCCCACACGCGTCGGTTGATCGCAGAGGCGCACAGCGCCTGATCCACGACAGTCGCCACGCCGATCGCTCGGCTCGGGTCGAACGGATGCTCCAGCGCGATGCGCGCCTCCCCGCCACGCACGGCGATATCGCCACCGGCGTCGACCGTCACGTCTGCGGCGACAGCACCCAGCTCTGCGAGCACCAGATCGACCAGTCGCCCTTTGCCGAGCGCTCCGACATCGATCATCGCCGGGGATGTCAGTGTCAGCTGTTCATCCGTCCAGGTTGCGACCTCGGCCCAGTCACGAGGAGCGGGCCGCGCGGCACCGACGACGAAGGAATAGTCGGCGTCGTAGCCGAGTGCGGTGAGGCTCTCCCCCACCAGCGGATTGACCGCACCGTCGGTGGCTGCGTCGACCTCTCGATACGCGGCGAGCATCGGCGCAGCATCCGTGGAGCGAAGCGTCCCGCCCGATCGCGCCAGGCGCGACACGTCCGAATCGGCACGGAAGCGTGACCAGGTGCGGTCGAAATCGTCGATCACGTCGCCGATTCGCGCACGCGTGTGCGTGTCGAGGGGCCGTGCTGTCTCGATCTCCCAGCGTGTGCCGATCGCGTCGAAGGGCCACAGCGCCATCGCGACTACTTCGCCGCCTGCGATTTGATGTCTTCGACCGCGGCGTTGAATCCGCCGCTGGTCAGCGACGAACCGGCGACACGGCTCACATCGAGATCATCGATGGCGACACCGACGACCTCCTCGGCAATGCCGCTGATGAAAGCACCCTGGTACTGTTCGGTCTCCGGCGCCTGCGGGTCACCCTCGACAGTGACCTCGCTCACGACACCGGCTTCGAGCGTGACGGTCACCGAAATCTGCTCGACGGTCTCGGGCGTCTGGTACGAGCCATCGGCCGTGTACGTGCCGTCGTTGTACCCATCGACCGCAGCAGTGTCGCCTTCAGCGTCGGCGGCTCCAGAACACCCTGCCAGCACAAGAGCGCCGGCGAGGCCCGCAAGCGCGGCCCCTTTGCGGACAGGAGACGAAGCGGTCGCGCTGCTGATCATGCTGCGAGAGTAGAACGGGCCCCTATGCGGACGCTGAGATCACTACCCGGCGTCGAGCCGTACGCCTACGCGTCGCCGCCGAACATGCTGGTGACGGAGCCGTCTTCGAAGACCTCACGGATCGCTCGGGCCAGCAGTGGCGCGATAGGAAGGATCGTGAGCCCATCCCAACGGCGCGACTCGGTCAACGGGATCGTGTCAGTGACGACGACTTCGTCGATCGCCTCGTCTTGCAGCCGCTCGTTGGCCGGGTCGCTGAAGATCGCATGCGTCGCCGCGACGATGACGCGGTGTGCGCCGTTCGCTTTGAGCGCCTGCGCCGCTTTCACGATGGTCCCGCCCGTGTCGATCATGTCGTCGACGAGCAGACAGGTGCGACCCTCCACCGCGCCGACGATCTCGTGCACCGAGACCTGGTTGGCGACCTTCGGGTCACGGCGCTTGTGGATGATCGCCAGCGGTGCGCCGAGGCTATCTGACCAGGTGTCGGCGACGCGCACACGCCCCATGTCTGGGGAAACGACCGTCAAGATCTCGCGATCGGCAGCGCTCAGCGTGCGCTCGAAGTAGTCCAGCAGCACGGGCTTGGCGAACAGATGATCGACCGGACCATCGAAGAAGCCCTGGATCTGCGCGGCGTGCAGATCGACGCTCATGTCGGGGTCGGCGCCAGCGGTCTTGAGCAGGTCCGCGACCAGACGGGCGCTGATCGGCTCACGACCGCGGCCCTTCTTGTCTTGGCGCGAGTACGGGTAGTAGGGAGCGACGACGGTGATGCGCTTGGCCGATGCGCGCTTGGCGGCATCGATCATGATGAGCGTCTCTATCAGCCATTCGTTGACGGGCTCGCCGAAGGTCTGAACCAAGAAGAGGTCACAGCCGCGGATCGATACCTCGAAGCGCGAGTAGATCTCACCGGAGGCGAAGGTGCGGTGCTCGGTCGGGGCGATCTCGGTGCCGAGGCCCGCTGCGACGGCGGCGGTCAGCTCGGGGTGCGAGCGGCCGCCCGCGACGACGAGTCGCTTCTTCGTCTTGGCGATGATCCCCGGGGCTACGCCGTTTTCACGATCCAACTCAGTCGTCTTCTTCTTGCGCCCCATGACCTGCCTTACTCTGTGGCTCTGCCGGCCCGGGACGCCGCCTCTGCGGCGCCGGTTCCGGCCCGGTTCTTCTCGACCCACCCCTCAACATTTCGCTGAGGGGCGACGCTCAAGGCCAGGGCACCAGCGGGGATGTCTTTTCTGACCACCGCTCCCGCTCCGGTCTTCGCTCCGTCTCCGATTCTAACCGGCGCCACGAACACGTTGTGCGACCCGGTGTGAACCTCGTCACCGATCTCGGTGCGGTGCTTGACGAGGTCATCGTAGTTAGCCGTGATGGCTCCGGCGCCGATGTTGGCCCTCTCGCCGATCGTGGTGTCGCCGATGTACGACAGGTGCGGCACCTTGCTGCCCGCGCCGATCTGCGAGTTCTTCGTCTCGACGAACGTGCCGATCTTGCCACCGTCGGCGAGGACGGTGCCCGGGCGGATGTAGGCGAACGGTCCGACGTTCGTCTTTGTTCCGATCACGGCGAGGGTCGCGTCGGTGCGGCGGATGACCGCGTCTTCGCCGACCTCGCAGTCAACGAGCGAGGTGTCGGGACCGATCTGCGCGCCGGCAGCGACCACGGTCGCTCCCGCGATGTAGGTGTTGGGAAAGAGCGTGACATCGGGCGCCAGCTTGGCGTCGTCATCGATCCAGGTCGTCGCCGGATCGATGATCGTCACGCCCTCAAGCTGCCAGCGACGCACGATGCGCGCGTTGAGCAGCCTGCCCACCTCAGCCAGTTGGGCACGATCATTGACGCCGAACGTCACCGTGACATCCTTGACGACGGATGCCGCGACCTTCTGACCAGCCCGGCGCAGCAACGCGGGGACGTCAGTGAGATACTTTTCGCCCTGCGCGTTGTCGACCCCGATTGTCGGCAGGTGCTCGCGCAGCGCAGACGCACGGAACACATACATGCCGGCATTGATCTCGGCAACCGCGGCTTCGTCTGCCGTGGCATCCTTCTGCTCGACGATGCGGTCGACGTCGCCCTCAGCATCGCGAATCACGCGGCCGTACCCGGCCGGTTCGTCGACGACCGCCGTCATCAGGGTTGCCGCAGCGTCGGCTGCGCGGTGCTCGGCGATGAATGTCGCGAGCGTCTCAGCATCCGCCAGCGGGCAGTCTCCCGAGAGAACGAGCACGTCGCCGTCGAAATCGGGGATCGCATCGATCGCGACCTCGACGGCGCGCCCCGTGCCGGGCACGTCATCCTGATCGACGATCGTCGCGTCGGGGTACTGCTTCGCAAGCACATCGACGACCCGGTCACGGTCGTGCCGCACGACGACTTCGATGTGCTCGGCACCCAGACGGGATGCCGCGGTGAGAACGTGCCCGACAAGCGGGCGTCCGCTGATCGGATGCAGCACCTTCGGCAGTCGCGATTTCATGCGCGTGCCCTGGCCAGCGGCAAGAACGATGATCGCCAGCTTGTTCTCGGTCATGCTCCGCCGCCAGGACTCGAACCTGGACTTAACAGCTCCAAAGGCTGTCGTGCTGCCATTACACTACGGCGGACCGTGGCCGACCATACAGCCACGGATCAATTCTGCCATGCCCGAGGGAGAGGTCACTGACCGGTGGACGCCGGAGTAGTGTCCTCATATGAAATTGGAGAGCATCTGGCCGCTGTTCGGGCTCGAGATCGCCGCGCCGCGCATTGTCTTGCGCCCCGTCAGGGACGAAGACCTGCCCGGGCTCGCGCAGGCTGCCTTGGCTGGCGTGCACGAGCCTGATCGGATGCCTTTCGACCCGCCGTGGACCGATGCCGATCCTGCGGATCTGCCACGCAACCTCGCCGAGTTCCAGTGGAGTCGACGAGGCAAGGTGAGCGCCGCCGACTGGACCATCTCGTTTGCCGTCCACTTCGATGGCCGCATCGTGGGGGCCCAAGACGTTTCAGCGCGAGACTTCCCAGCCCGTCGGACCGTGAACACCGGCTCGTGGTTGACCGCATCCGTTCACGGTCAGGGCCTGGGCACCGAGATGCGTGCGGCGGTGTTGATGTTCGCCTTCGATGAGCTGGGCGCCGAGTGGGCGGAATCAGGCGCGAAGAGCTGGAACCAGGCATCCCTGGGCGTGTCGAGGAAACTGGGCTATGAGCTGAACGGTGTGACTCGTGTCGCCCCGCGCTCTGGCGAGCCGGTCGACGAGCAGCGTGTGCGCCTGGAGAAGACGGCTTTCGTACGACCGGATTGGGCGATCTCGACACGAGGAGCAGCGCCCGTGCTCGCACAGTTGAGGATACCGGTGCGCTAACCCTGCTCGGCCATCGAGCAGAACCGCTCGCAGACCGAGCGCGGCTACGCGAGATTCGTCATCAGGTCGGCCACGTCGCTCAGCACGGCATCACGCGAGCGCCCGTATTTGGCGAGCATCTCTTCGGGGGAACTGATGAGGGCCTTCCACAGCGCCCAGGCAGCCCGGAAGGTGCGGTTGTCCCACCCCTGATCTTCCACGGGGCGGATCGGCAACGTCGACCACTGAGGGAACTGCTCCGACACAAGCGAGCGAACCAGCGAAGAAGTGATCTCGTCGGAAGCGGCAGCCATCGCGTCAGCTTATTGGAGGACCCCGCGAGCAGTCGGGTTGATCCGCCACCCGCGACGCGCGAAAGATATCTCGGAGAGCATGACTGCGGCTACTGCGGAGCCGACAGAATCGTTCGATCAGATCGCGAGGGTCGCCCGCGAGGTGTTGCCAGGGATGAAGGTTCGCCGGGGCATGTTCTGGCGTTACACGGCGGTCTGGGTGAGGAGCATCGACTGACACTAGCCCCTATCGGATGCTCATAAATATTCGAGAATATATAAATCTGCCCTTGCGGCTTTCGAAGTTTTGTTCGATAATAGCACTATGCCCATCACAGCAGAACGGACGGATCCGGTTATCGCCGATGAGCGTCGTGCCGCCCCGCTCGATGAATGGGTCGATCTCGGGGCGCAGATCGCCGCGCTTGAGGCACGCCGCGCGACGGTGCTCGCCGAGCGTGCTGCGCTGCTCGCATACGAGACAGGGCCGACTGTCGCCTACAGCTCCATGGCGGAGCGATCGGCGATTGCAGAGTTTTCGGCGGCCGGCCACGTTTCGTCGCGATCGATGAGCCACCAGTTCGGCGTCGGCATCGCACTCGCGAACGAGTACCCCGAGACGCTTCGCGCGCTGAGTGAGGGGCGAATCAGCCGTCGTCACGCCGAGGTGATCCTGGAGGCCGCACCGCGCAACATCGACGACGCCGACGATGGCGGAGCGACACTGCGGGCCGCCTACGAGCGCGATGTCGTGCCGTACGCCTGCGGCACGACTCCCCCGCGCACACGGGCACATGCGCGGGCGGTAGCCGCAACGCTGCAGCCGGTGACGCAGGAAGAAGCTCATCGCGAAGGGCGGAAGGAGCGAGAGGTTCGTGTGCGTCCCACCGACGATGGCATGGCGCAGATGCTCAGCGCTATTCCTGAACTGCTGGCCTTCGCTATCTTCGATCGGCTGACGGCGATGGCCGCCGCGATGGATGACGACCGCACGATGGACCAGCGACGCGCCGACCTCTTCTGCGACCTGCTGCTGACCGCTGTGCCGTCGTCGGCCGTGGGAACCGATATGGAAGCATTCCGCCCGACAGTGCAGGTCACGATCGCGGCCAGCACGCTCGCCGGTCACGATGATCTGATGGCCGAACTCGACGGCGTTGGTCCGATCCACCCCGACCTCGTCCGCAGCCTGGCGGGGAACGCACCGAGCTTCACCCGGCTCTTTCTCGACCCGAGCGGCATGGTTACCAACGTCGACACCTACGTCCCCTCCAGCAGGATGAAGCGCTATCTGCGGGCCCGAGATCAGCATTGCCGGTTCCCCGGATGCCGGGCGAAACCCTCTCGGTGCGAAATCGACCACAACCACGATCGTGCTCTGGGCGGGGCTACGGCGCTGAACAACCTCGCTTGCTTCTGTTCGAGTCATCATCCACTCAAACATCCTGATGTCGACGCACGACATCGATGGACCGTCCGGCAACAGCCGGAAGGAACACTGATCTGGCGGAGCCCGCTCGGGCGCAAGTACATCGACAGCCCGGAACTGCGCGTGATGTTCGTGTAGAGCGTGATGTTCGTATAGAGCGCGCTCGTCGCGTAAAGCTTGTCACTCGTCGTGTAGAGCTTGTCCAAGGAGCGCCGCGCTCTGCTCGATAATGGAACGATGAGCGAGGCAGATGAAGTCGATCGGATCGTCGGCGCATGGAACACCCAGCGCCCCGACCTCGACTTCTCGCCGCTCGAAGTTCTCTCGCGCATGGACCGCCTCTCGAAACATCTCGACCGGGCCCGGCGCGAGGTGTTCCGGCGCAGCGACATCGAATCGTGGGAGTGGGACGTCCTCTCCGCTCTTCGCCGAGCAGGCGCGCCGTTCCAGCTCTCCCCGAAGCAGCTCCTTCAGCAGACACTCGTCTCCAGCGGCACCATGACCAACAGGATCGACCGCCTCGTCGCGCGGCGCTTTGTGCACCGCGGCCCCGACCCGGCCGACGGACGCAGCGTCCTGGTGACGCTGACAGACGAGGGCCAGATCCGCGTCGACGCCGCGATCACCCGACTCGTCGATGTGGAAGCCGAGCTGCTTCAGGCGCTCTCGCGCCCCGACCGCGACCGCATGGCCGCGCTGCTGCGCAAGCTCAGCCTGAGCTACGACTCCTGATGGCTGATTCCTGATGGCTATGCGCTCTCCCCTGCCCGTCCGCGACGGCGTCGGCGCCACACGCCTGCACCTGCCACGCACCGGGCCCTGGCCGACCGTCAGCGCCTATATGATCGAGCGGTTCTTCCACCTCGACGCCCAGTGGCTCCTCGAACGTTTCGACCGGGGCGAGATCGTCGCGTACGACGGCACGGCCCTGACCCGCCACACGCCCCTCGATGCCACCGAGTTCATCTGGTACTACCGCGACCCTCCGGTCGAGCTCGAGATCCCGTTCGACTCCGAGATCCTGCATCAGGATGACGATCTCGTCGTGATCGACAAACCACATTTTCTGCCGACGAGCCCCGCCGGAAAGTACGTGCAGAACTCGGCGCTCGTGCGACTTCGACGGCTTCTCGACAACGCCGACCTCGCCCCCATCCACCGCCTCGATCGCGCCACCGCGGGCTTGCTGATGTTCTCGGCGCGCCCCGAGACGCGTGGCGCCTACCAGCACATGTTCCAACGCCGCGCGATCGAGAAGGTCTACGAAGCTGTGTCCGCACGCCCCGAAGACTGGGACGATCCGCTGCCGTTGACGGTACGCACGCACATCGAAAAGCTTCGCGGTCAGGTCTGCGTCCAGGTCGACCCCGAGCGCGAGCCCAACTCCGAGACCCTCATCGAACTGATCGACGCCGACGATCGGGTAATCCATACACGCCTGACGCCGCACACGGGCAAGATGCACCAGCTGCGGGTGCACCTTGCCTCGGTGGGAATCGGCATCCTGCACGACAGCTTCTATCCCGTGCTGACCGACGAGAAGCCCGACGATCACGACCGTCCCCTGCAACTGCTCGCCCGCGAGCTGCGCTTCACCGACCCGCTCACCGGCATAGATCGCGAGTTCGTCACACGACGCACCCTGCAGTACGCCCCCTGATCACGCGGCACCGTTTACGACCGCCGCGCCATACTGCGCCGGCCCACGACGACCATGGTCACCACGGGCAGTACGGAAACCACCACCGCGAGCGCGCCCAGAAGCAGCGGATCGAAGGCCGCGAAGGGGTTGCCCAGCATCCCGATGCCGAACCCGACCAGCGCAGGCAGGGCCGCAAGCACACCCAGCGTGAGCGCACCGGCTCCGACGAACACCGCTTCCACCGCGATCATCGCTGTCAGCTGGGCACGCGTCGCTCCGCTGCGACGCAGCAGCTCGAATTCGGCTCGACGCTCGGAGATCGAGGTCGCCAGCGCCTGCAGCGCGGCAACAGCGATGAACGCGAGAAGGGCGAAGAGTAGAATGTTCGACAGCTGCTGCTGATCGCCGCTCCCTGCCTGGGCGGCGTCAACATACTCTGTCAGGCTCAGAACCACGACACCGTCGGATTCGAGCGCTGCACGTACTGCGTCGGCGCTGTCGGATGCTGTTTGCACCAGCACCACGGTCGATGAAGCAGTGACGTGATCGGGATCGTGCGCCATCAGGTAGTTGCCGACGCCGAGCGCGTTGTCGTAGATCGCGACGATTCTCGCCGCGGTCTCGTCACCGCCGCCGAGCCGAACATCCACACTGTCACCGATGCCTTTGCCGGTGAACACGATCGCATCACTGCTGACGGCGATCGTGCCCTCGTCCTGCAGCGCGTCGAGCGATCCCGCCGTCACCCCCGGATCGAACAGGGCGGAATCCACGGGCGTCACGGTGCGAATCGCGGTCGGTTCCCAACCGATCTCCGTAAGGAATGGAACGTCTTCGTCAGGCTCGTCGACCCGCACTGACGCGGCGACAGTCGATGTCTGGGCCACCGCGACAACGCCGCTGCGCTCGGCGATTGCCTCGGCATCCGGTGCCATTCCGCCGTCGCCCACGACAACGAGATCAGCACCCAGTGCCTGCTCGAGTTGCGCACCCGTCGCCGCGGCGGAGGCGACGCCGACGCCGGATTGCACGGCGCCCAACGACAACAGCAGCGCAAGTGGAACGATCACCGCCGCATAACGACGCGAGAATCCCCGCGCGTTAGCCGCTGCCAGCACGAGCGCGGAAGACGAGTTCGAGGCTGTCGCCGTCGCCGCCCGCGTCGAGACCGCGCTGACGAGGATCGGCCCAGCCAGCGCGGTCGCCACGATCATCAAGAACACGCTGCTCGCCCCGGAGGCCGCACCGAGGATTCCCTCGGTGAACAACGGCGTCACCGCGACGATCAGGCCGGCCGCCGCGGTCGCCGCAGCCGCGATGCGCCGGCCACGCGAGATGGTCGCGGGTTCATGGCTGCTCTGCTGAACCGCGGCGGTCGGGCTCAGCCGCGCGCTCTCACGCGCGGCGAGACGGCCGGCGATCAGCGCGGTCGGGATCAGCACCGCCACGGTGACGATGATCGACAGCGGCGAGAACGGCAACGCGAAATCAGCGGGCACGATGCCATTCGCAGCAAGCAGCGGCGTCAGCGACGGCGCGAGCACGCTGCCCGCCACAGCGCCGACGGGGGCGGCCGCCAACACGACGACAAGCACCTCTGCGCTGATCTGCTGGCGCACCTGCGCCACGGTGGCACCGACCGCGCGCAGTAGCGCAAACTCACGCCGTCGACCGCGTAGCGCCGTAGAGACAGTGGATGCGACGATGAACACGGCGATGATCAGCGTCGTTCCGGCAAACGATGAGGCCAGCGCCGAAAGCATCGAGGAACTTGCGAGCTCGGCCGCCGTCCAGCCGGCCTGCAGCCATGCTCCGGTCGCCGTGAGCAGCGCGGTCGCGATGGAGACGACGACGAAGGCCCCCACGAGGCTCGCCCGGTTGACCAGCAGCGCCGATCGGATGGCCGCGCCCATCATGCTCGTGCCCCCAGCTCCAGCATCCGCGCCGAGATACCGGCGACACTCGGATCGATGATCTGACCGTGCAGACGGCCGTCGCGCAGGAAGAGCACGCGTTCAGCCGCTGCCGCGGCGCGCGCATCATGCGTGACCATCACGAGCGTCTGCCCGAGCTGCGACGCCGTCGAGCGCAGGATCTCCAGCACCTGATCGCCCGTGTGTGCGTCCAGCGCCCCGGTCGGTTCGTCGGCGAAGACGACCGTCGGCCGGGCGATGAGCGCTCGTGCGATCGCCACCCGCTGCGCCTGTCCGCCCGACAGAGCCGACGGCAACCGGTCTTCCAGACCGGCCAGGCCGACAGCTTCGATCAGCCAGCGCTGCCACTCCGGATCCGCCTGGCGTCCGGCCAGGACGAGCGGCAACCGGATGTTCTCGGCCACGGTGAGGTGACCGAGAAGGTTGTACGCCTGGAAGACGAAGCCGACCTGCGTGCGGCGAAAGCGAGTGAGGTCGTCGACAGACATTCCGGCCAGCTCGACGTCACCGACGACCACGCGCCCGTGGGTGGGGCTGTCGAGCCCCGCGGCGACATTGAGCAAGCTGGACTTGCCAGAGCCGGACGGCCCCATGATCGCGGTAAACGATCCGGGCGCGATCTCCAGGGTCACAGCGTCCAGCGCCGCTGCGAAATCGGGGCCGTTCGGATACAGCCTGCTGACCTGTTCGAAGCGCACCGCATTGGCAGCACGCATCATGGACGGGTGGGATTCACGGACAGTTGAGTTCATGTCTTCGACGCTACGAACGGCCAGTCCCCGCTCCCAGCCATCAGCGGATGCACTCGGAAGTTTGCATCTTTCGACGCAGTCCCGCGCGATCAGGACGAGGCGTCGTCCGGCACGGCCACGATGCGATTCTGATACGCCCAAACGACAGCCTGCAGCCGGGAGCGGACACCGATCTTCGGCAGCATCCGGGCCAGATGAGATTTCACAGTCGATACCTCGACGACCAGGCTCGCGGCGATCTCGTCGTTCGACATGCCCTGTGCGAGCAGCAGGAGGATCTCGCGTTCACGTGTCGTCAGGAGGTCGTCTGCGCGCCGAGCTGTGACCGGTTGCAGCTGTCGCCGCTGTACGAACTCGCGCAGGATGCGTCGGGTGAGTGTCTGATCGATCGTGCCCTGCCCCGCCGCGACCTGGCGGACAGCCGCAACGATCACGTCCGGTTCGGCGTCTTTGAGCAGGAACCCCGAAGCCCCGGCCTCGAGCGCACTGAAGACATAGTCGTCAAGATCGAAAGTCGTGAGGATGAGCACGGGGATCTCGTCGCCCTCGCCACGCGCACTGAGCTCACGCGCCACTTCGATGCCGTCTCGCCCGGGCATACGAATGTCAAGACAGGCGACATCCGGCACATGTTCGCGCGCAAGTGCGAGAGCTTCAGTGCCGTTCTCCGCCACCGCGACGACCTCGATGTCATCTTCGCTGCCGAGCAGCGCCGCCAGTCCCGCTCGTACAAGTGCCTGGTCGTCTGCAATCAGCACGCGGATCATGAGGTTCCTTCCCGCGGGATGACGAGGTGCACTTCCCAACCACCGGCGTGAGTGCGCCCGTAACTCAGGTCGGCACCGACGAGTTCGGCGCGCTCACGCATACCCACCAGCCCGAAGCCGCCGGCACCGGACGCACGCGGAGGGTTCGGTTGGACCGGCGGAGCGTTGCGCACAAGGACACGCACATCCGTTCCCTGCGTGTCATCGATCTCAACGACGCAGTCGGCCCCGGGCGCGTGCATTGCGGCGTTGGCGAGTGCCTCCTGGATGGCGCGAAATGCCGCAAGCTGCGCGAGCGGACCGACGCCATCGCCGAGGGCGCGACCGTCATCTGCGCGCAGAATCGAGAGCCGCACCTCACTCGCGCGTCCGAGGTTGGCTGATTGGACGAGCTCCGGGACGGTGGCGAAACTCTCGACAGAACGCTCCCCCGTTTCGTCTTCTCTCAGCAGCCCGACCACGCGTCGCAGATTCTGCAGCACCGCTGTGCTCTCGGCTCTGATCGCCGTTGCCGACGCCCGCGCGGCATCCGGATCTGTCGACACCTGCCGCTCGACGGCCGACGCCATCAGCGCGATCCCCGACATGTGGTGCGCGGCGATATCGTGCAGCTCACGCGCCATCGCCGCTCGCTCGCGCGCCACCTTCGCGTCGACGAGCGCATCGCGTTCACGGGTGAGGGCACGCAGCTCGCGTCGCTGTGCATCGCGCGATTCTCGCCGCGCGCGAAGCACGACGGCCAGCAACAGCGGAATCCCGAACAGCCCACCCACCTGCACGAAGGACTCACCGAATGCGGCAAGGGGATCGGCGCCCTCGGCGCCGAACGCGTTGATAAAGTTTCCGGCCAGATTCAGCAGCCCGGCCACAGCGAAAGCCCACCACAGGCCGCGTGACGGGGTCGCCAAGAACGCACAGAAGACTACGAGAATGATCGCGGGGGCGGTCACATCGAGCACAGTGCCCGGAAGGGTCGCCGCGAACAATCCGGCCGCCGCCGACACTCCCAGCACCGCCGTCTTACGCGCATGACGTGCCCACACCAGGAACACGCCCTGCGCCAGAAGGCAGCCGACCGCCGCCCACCATGGTGCTGCTCCGACGGCCGGAACACCGGGGACGGCAGGCACGGCATCCGGCAACTCGGTCACCAGATCGGGAAAGAGAAACAGCAGACCGATGCCCACCGCAGCGCCCAGCGCGGCGACGAGAACGTCTGTCGCACGGGGCGCGCGGAGGGTTTCGACGACGGGCATGTGCGGAGTCTATTGCCTGACCGGCGCGGCCTCGGTCGACACCGGCGGATTCTGCGCGACCTCCCGAGCGAGAGGCACGCCCAGCCGACCCCGGGTCGCGATGACGATGGCGGCAGCCATGATCGAGGCGATGACCAGCAACATGAGGCTGTTCAGCTCGGTCGTCATGGTCGGGAACATCACCGGCACGAGCACCGAGACGGTGTTGTTGACGCCGACGTGCAGCAGCATCGAGATGGGCAGGCTCTGGTTGGTGCGATTGAACACCCATGACATCACGATGTTGAACGCGATGCAGAACCCGATGAAGGATGCCACGTGCAGCAGAGTCGAGTTCGGGAAGCCGCCCCACTCGGTGAGGAACAGGGGCATGTGCCACAGCGCCCACAGCGGCCCCAGCACGAAGCTCGCCGCGAGAGGACTGAAGCGAGCCTGCAGGCGCGGCAGCGCGAAGTCACGCCAGCCGGGCTCTTCTGCCAGCCCGGTCGTGACCATCTGCAGCATCAGCGCGGGCACGAAGAGCACGAGCGCCTCGACCGGGGGCGCCTGCACGGTGCCGCCGGAGAACACAAAACCTCCCACGATGATCGCCAGCGGCATGCCCAGCAGCGCCAGCGCGTACCAGCGCCAGTTGACGCGCCAACGCCACAGCCGCGCACCCCAGCGGCGCAGTCCCGCCCGACCGTCGACGATCGCGGTGACCAGGAGGGCGGATGTGATCGGCCCGAGATACGCCCCGGGCAGCACTCCGACGAGCTGTGTGGTGCCCAACAGCGCAGGAAAGTCGTAGTCCCACAGGCCCAGCCCGCTATTGGAGAGGATGTACGGCATCCACGCTAGCCAGCTCAAGGCATTGGCGAGAGCGAAGAAACTGATGAGCGGATGCCGCGCTATCGCGCCACGGATCGTCCGAGTGGTCATTGTGAGGTCCTTTCATCAACCGGACGGGTATGTCCCGCTCTTCGACGCTAGAAACGGTCGAGCCGCGCGACGAGAGCGCGGAGGACGAAACTCGGATCCTCCATCGAAAGGTGCAAGCTGTTCGATCAGACCAACAAGGCGGCCATTCCCTGTTGAGATCGACAAACCCCGGCGGGAGCGGTTCTGCCTAAAGTGAGGCCATGGAAAGCCACGAAGAAGTTGCTGAATTCCTGCAGACCGAACTCGCGCGTCGGGCCACCGAGCGCGGGGTTCCCGGCGCCGCGGTCGCGGTTGTCATCGACGGCGAGATCATCGATCATGCCGTCGGGGTGCTCAGCACCGCGACCGCGGTTGAATCGACGCCCGAGTCGGTGTTCCAGATCGGATCGATCACGAAGGTCTGGACGGCCACCCTCGTGATGCAGCTCGTCGACGACGGTCTCGTCGACCTCGATGAGCCGGTCCGGACATACCTGCCCGAGTTCCGACTCGGCGACGATTCCGCCACAGCCTCCATCACCGTGCGGCACCTGCTCACGCATCGGGCGGGTTTTGAAGGTGATATCTTCACCGACACCGGTCGCGGCGACGACGCCATCGCGAAGTTCGTCGAACTGCTGGCCGATATGCCGCAGACGTCGGCTCCGGGTGAGATGTTCTCGTACAACAACGCCGGATACATTCTGCTCGGCCTCCTCGTCGAACGCCTGCGTGAGACGACCTGGGAACAGGCACTGGTCGAGCGGATCGCGGCGCCCCTCGGCTTGGAGCGCGTCTCGCCGAGCCCGTACGAGGCCATCCTGCACCGTGCCGCCGTCGGCCATCTGGAGGCAGGAGAAGACGGCGCCTTGACCGCGGCACCGATCTGGGCGATGGCGCGCTCGAATGAGCCGGCCGGATCGATGCTCGCCATGACAGCGCGCGATCTCGCTGGTTTCGCCCGCATGCACCTGTCGGAGGGCAAGGCACCCGACGGCACGACCGTGCTCGCGGAGTCGTCAGCACGGGCGATGCGCGCCGCGAGCGTTCATCTGCCCGTCATCACCGGCCTCGGCACCGCGTGGGGTCTGGGCTGGGAGATCGATCGCGACGACGACGTCAGGCTCTACGGTCACGACGGCAACACGGTCGGACAGGCGTCCTTTCTGCGCATCGCCCACGACGCACAGGTCGCCGTCGTTCTGCTCACCAACGGCGGAGATGGGTCAGGGCTCCTGCACGACATCGTCGACCCGCTGCTGCGTGAGCTCACCGGGCAGGGCCTGCCGCACACGCCGGAGCCGCCCACCGAACCCGCGGCCATCGACGCCACCTCATACATCGGCACGTATTCGAACTCGATCTTCGATCTGGAGGTGTCGCAGGACGACGTCGGGCGCGTCTGGCTCGACCAGCGTCCGAAGGGCCTCCTCCTCGAGATGGGTGAGCAGCCCTCCCGCGATGAGCTCGTGGCTTTCGGCGACGACGCCCTGATCCTGCGTGAGAAGAAGAGCGGCATGCACATCGTCTACACGTTCCTCTCCCCCGACGCCGATGGTCGGCACTCCTTCATCCAGTTCGGCCGCGCGATCGCGCGCACGAGCTGACCTGCACACTGCGGTAAGTCCCGAATATTCATTGCCCAGGAGGAATCGAAATGACACCGAAACGCGCGGCGACAGCAGCCGTGACAGCTGTGACCGTCCTTGCACTCGCTCTCGTCGGCTGTTCATCCGGCGGCGGTGACACACCCAGCGATGTCGTCGAAGGCGGAACGTTCACCCAGATCCTGAATGCCGACCCCGGCAATCTCGACCCGCAGATGTCGGCGGGCAGCGCCCTGTTCGACGTGAGCATCTTCGCTTACGACACACTGGTGGGCGTCGATGAAGACGGCCAGCCGCTGAGCCAGTTGGCGTCGGAGTGGACGCTCGAGCCGCTCGAAGCGACGCTGACGATCAAAGACGGAATCGTCTGCAGCGACGGCACGGAATTCACCGCGCAGACGGCAGCCGACAACCTGAACTGGATATCGGAT
This sequence comes from Microbacterium sp., assembly GCF_029263575.1. Lineage (GTDB taxonomy): Bacteria > Actinomycetota > Actinomycetes > Actinomycetales > Microbacteriaceae > Microbacterium. Next base: position 32,793 of record NZ_JAJUFV010000011.1, read on the forward strand.
CCCGCCAACCAGAGCGCCTTTCTCGGGGCGTTCTTCCCCGCGGGCGTATCCACGGTCGCCGAGGGCGACACGATCACCCTGACCCTCAGCACGCCGGCGCCGTTCCTGCTGCTGGGGCTCGCCAACCTTCCCATGGTGTGCGACGCCGGCCTCAACGACCGCTCATTCCTCGCCGATGCATCCAACGGCACGGGCCCATACGTGCTGACCGAGGCCGTACCGAACGATCACTACACCTTTGAGGTGCGCGAAGAGTACGCCTGGGGTCCCGATGGAGCGACGGTCGATGAAGCCGGTATCCCCGCTGTCGTGAACGTTCGCATCGTCGCCGACGGAACAACGGCGACGAACCTCATGCTCTCAGGCGAGGCGAACGCCGCTCAGCTGCTCGGCCCCGACGCCGAACGCGCCTTGGGCGCTGATCTGGACGCGCTCGAAACGAGTGCCGTCGTCGGCGAGCAGTGGTACAACCATGCCGACGGTCACCCCACCAGTGATCCGGCCGTGCGCATGGCACTGACGCAAGCGGTTGACCTCGACGAGCTGGCCAATGTCATCACCGCGGGCAACGGCGGCCCGGCCACTGCTCTGGCAACCGTCGCTCCGCGTGGGTGCACGTTCGACTCGATCTCGGGTGTGATCCCGAGCTACGACGTCGACGCCGCCGCCGCGACTCTCGATGAGGCGGGCTGGGTGCTCGGCTCCGACGGTGTGCGCGAGAAGGACGGCACACGCCTCAGCATCGTGTTCCTGTACCAGAACGGCCTCGGGGCGGCTGGATCCGCCGGCGCCGAGCTCGCGATCGAGGCCTGGGAGAGCATCGGCGTCGAGGTCGACGGCAGAGAGCAGGACGAACCGTCGATCCTGGACGCGATCTTCAACACCGGCGCCTGGGACATCAGCTGGGTACCGGTGAGCGTGAACAGCCCCGACCAGCTCATCGGATTCCTCAGCGGTGCCACGCCCCCCGAGGGCATGAACTTCTCGGGTATCCAGAACGACGAGTACGATGCCGGCGTCGCCGAGGCGATGCAGCTTCCGGGTGTGGAAGGCTGCCCCGTCTGGCAGGAGGCAGAGTCGACCCTCATCGAGGAGGCTCATCTGGTGCCCTTCGCCGAGGACACCGTGTACATGTTCTCCAGCGATGCCGAGTTCAGCTGGACCGGACAGATCGCCCCCACCAGCATCCGCATGATGGGCTGATATGACCACGGTGACAACCAGACTGGCGGAGGATGCCACGCGCATCAGCGATCATCGCTGGCCACGTTTCATCCTCCGCCGAACCTGGCGGCTGATCGTCTCGCTGTGGGTGCTGGTGACGGCATCCTTCCTGATGATCCATCTCGTCCCCGGCGACCCGGTGCGCACAGCTCTGGGGCCCACGGCCTCCGCCGAGATCGTCGCGGCCCGTCGCGAAGCGCTCGGCCTCAACGACCCGATCTGGGAGCAGTACCTGAACTTCCTGCGCGGTCTGCTGACGGGCGATCTCGGGGTGTCGATCGGATCGCAGCTTCCGGTGGCAGACATCATCGCCCAGCGGCTGCCGGCCACCGCCGCACTGGCCGGGCTCGCCTTCCTCTTGGCCGTCGTCGTCGCCATTCCCCTCGGCGTCGGCGTGGCGATCGCCACCCAGCGCGGCCGAGCACGCGGACTTGAGCTGGGTTTCAGCTCGTCGAGTGTGCTGCTGGGTTCCATC
>NZ_JAJUFV010000012.1 GCF_029263575.1 Microbacterium sp.
AACATCGCCAATCCGCTGCTCGTGCAGGCCGCGGCATCCGCCAGCGTCACGCTGCTCGCCTTCGCCGGGCTGTCATTCCTCGGACTCGGCGTGCAAGCACCCGAGTACGACTGGGGACGTCTGCTCAACGAGGGCCTGGGGCACCTCTACACCAACCCGATGGCAGCCATCGGCCCCGGCATCGCCATCGTGTTCGCAGGTGTCGTGTTCACGATGATCGCCGAGGCTATCGCCGAGCAGCCCGGGCAGGGACTCAGCGCTGTCGCCAAAGCGAGCCGTGTCGCCGCCCTCGCCCGTGTCGCGCGGCGCTCTGACGCCGCGGTGCAGTCACCACGCACTGACGCCGATGCGCCGCTTGCCGAGGTACGCGATCTGCACGTGTCGTTTCCCGATCGCGACGGTGGCCTCGTCGAGCGCGTCAAGGGCGTCAGCCTGCGCGTCGATGCCGGTGAGGTCGTCGGAATCGTCGGCGAATCCGGTTCGGGCAAGTCGCTCACGGCGATGGCTCTCGTCGGGCTGCTGGAGGCTCCGGCTGTGGTCGAAGCCGAGACACGTCGATTCGATGACATCGACCTCGCGGACAAGCTCACCCCCGCCGACCGCAAGCGGCTCGGTGTCGAACTCGGCGTCATCTTCCAGGACCCGCTCACTTCGCTGAACCCCGCGCTGACCATCGGCCGCCAGCTGACCGAGGTGCCGCAGCAGCACCTGGGCATGACGCGCAAGGAGGCTCGCGCACGCGCGATCGACGGGCTGGATGCCGTCGGGATCCCGGAGCCTGCCGAGCGGCTCGGTGACTACCCGCACCAGTTCTCGGGCGGCATGCGCCAGCGCGCCATGATCGGCATGGCGCTGACCGGCCACCCGCGGTTGATCATCGCGGATGAGCCGACGACGGCGCTCGACGTCACGGTTCAGAGGCAGGTGCTGGGTGTGCTGCGCCGGGCACAAGAGGCGACAGGCGCCGGCATCGTGTTCATCTCGCACGACATCGCCCTGGTCTCGGGATTCTGCGACCGCGTCGTCGTCATGAAGGACGGCGAGATCGTCGAAGAGCTGGATGCCGCGCACATCAAGGAGCAGGCGACCCACCCGTACACCCGCGGGCTGATCGCCTGTCTGCCCGACATGGCCTCTGACCGTACGCGCCCACTGCCTGTCATCGATGATCAGTTGGGGTCACAGCTCGAGGAGGTGTCGTCATGAACGCACTGGAGATCGAAGACCTGCAGGTCAGGTACGGTCGCCGTGAAGTCGTCTCCGGCGTCTCACTCGAGGTGCCGGCCGGCCGCACGCTGGGACTCGTCGGAGAATCCGGCTCAGGCAAATCCACGATCGCGAACGCTGCGGTCGGACTCGCGGGTATCCACGCCGGCGACATTCGCGTGCACGGCGTGAGCTCTGTCGGTCGGCGTCGTGAGGCGAAGGCGGCGCGCCGCCGCATCCAGATGGTCTTTCAGGATCCGTTCTCGGCGCTGGACCCGCGGATGCCGATCGGAGAGTCCATCGCTGAGGGGCTCAAGGCGACCGGGCGAGAGCTGCCGAGATCCGCGCGCCACGAACGCGTCGCCGAGCTGTTGCGGCAGGTCGACCTCGACCCGGGCCGCGCCGATGAGCTGCCCCGATCGTTCTCTGGCGGGCAGCGTCAGCGCATCACGATCGCCCGTGCGCTCGCCGCGGATCCCGAGATCCTCATTGCCGATGAGGTGACCAGCGCACTTGATGTCTCGGTGCAGTCGACCGTGCTGAATCTGCTGCGTGAGCTGCAGCAGAAGCTGGGGCTGACGATGCTGTTCATCTCGCATAACCTTGCCGTCGTGCGCTATATCAGCGACGACATCGCCGTCATGCGCGACGGTCGACTGGTCGAGACAGGCGAGACAGAAGCGCTGCTGGCGAATCCGAGCGATGCCTATACGCGGGAGCTGTTGGATGCTGTCCCCGTGCTGGGGCAGCGGATGCAATTCGATGTGTGAAAGGAACTGCTCTGATGACGCGTTTCGAAGCAGCCGCTGAGGCTCTGCAGAGTGAGTTGGTGGCTGTCCGGCGGGAACTGCACCGGGCCGTAGAGCTCGGTCTTGATCTGCCGCAGACTCAGCAGATTCTGCTGCGTGAGCTGAGCGACCTGGGGCTTGAGATCACAACCGGAACCGCGTTGACGTCGGTGACGGCGGTGCTTCGCGGGGCGCTGCCCGGACCGGTCGTGCTGCTGCGCGCCGACATGGACGGGCTCCCCGTGCATGAGGCGACGGGGCTGGATTACGCGTCCGCCTCGGGGCGCATGCACGCCTGCGGACACGATCTGCACATGGCCGGGTTGCTCGGCGCCGTCCGGCTGCTGGTCGCCCGCCGCGAACAGCTTCCCGGCACGATCATCTTCATGTTTCAGCCCGGCGAAGAAGGTCAGGCCGGCGGCCGCATCATGCTGGAAGAGGGCGTGTTGGATGCCGCGGGCGAGAAGCCCGTCGCCGCTTATGCGATCCATGTCGAGTGCACCGTGCCGCGCGGCCAGCTCGTCACCCGCGCGGGCTCGATGATGGCCAGTGCCAGCGCGCTGCGCATGACACTGCGCGGCACCGGCGGCCACGCGGCCTTCCCGCAGAATGCGATCGACCCCGTTCCCGTTGCCGCCCAGCTGATCCTCGCGGTGCAGAGCTTCGCCGCGCGACGCCTGCCGGCGACCGACCAGGCAGTGATCTCGATCACGAAGCTCTACAGTGACTCGGCCGCCAGCAACGTGCTCGCCGCCGAAGTGCAGCTGGAGGCGAACATCCGCACGCTCTCGAAGGCGACCCTCGACATCGTGCGCGAACAGCTTCCACCCCTGCTGACCGGCATCGCCGAGGCCAACGGCTGCACGCTCGACGCCGAGTTCATCGCCTCGTACCCGGTGACCTACAACGACCCGCGCGAGACGGAGTTCGCCTTCGGCGTGCTTGACGACCTCGTGGGGGTCGAGCGCGTTACGCGGCTGGAGGCGCCCTCGATGGCCTCGGAGGATTTCGCGTACGTCCTCGAAGAGGTACCGGGAACCCTCGTGTTCCTCGGCGCGGCGCCCGACGGAGAGTCCGGCCCGTTGCACTCTGAACGCGCGGTCTTTGACGACAGTGTGCTGGGGCTTCAGGCATCCGTCCTCGCTGAGCTCGCCTGGCGACGCCTCGAGCGCGACGCCCCTCAGACGGCGTGACCCAGCTGGTGTAGAATCGCCGGGTGCTGTACTCGATGAGCGCCCCGGCGGGGCGGAAGGCGGACGCAGGCGCATACAGCGCCGGCGGCAGAGGCTGAACATCAGCCGGCGACGGAACACCGTCACCGGCACATTGTCATGCCCGGCATCCATCTGAGCGATGCCGTCACTCACACCTTCCGAGCGTTACAGAAAGCACATCCTCATGCGTCCCATCGACGAGCGCGAAATCCGCGCGTCCCTCATCAACGCCTCTCGCAAAGAGGCCTCCGTTCTCTCCCTTCCGCCCGCGCTCAGCGAGATCGACTTCGAGCAGCTCGACTTTCTCGGCTGGTCTGACGCGAAGTTCGCGCGCCGAGCGTACGTCGTCACCGAGGTCGACGGCGCGCTCACCGGCATTCTGCTGCAGCGCGCCGAGCAGCGTGTGCTGGCCCGAGCCCAGTGCTCGTGGTGCGAAGACGTCACACTGCGCCACGACGTGCAGTTCTTCTCGGCGCGCAAGGCCGGCCCGGCCGGACGCAACGGAGACACGATCGGCACACTCGCCTGCTCAGAGTTCGGCTGCTCGAAGAACGTGCGGCGGCTGCCGCCGCTCGCCTACGAGGGGTACGATCGCGAGGCCGCCCGGCAGCTGCGCATCGAGAAGCTCGGTGAGAACGTTCGGGCTTTTGTGCGCGCGGTCGGGCGTGCATAACTCCTCAAAAACGCGGCGGACCGGGGCCGAATCGGCCCGGTCCGCCGCGTTCAGCCGAGGATTTTGCTGAGTTGTGCCCGGGCGGCCGGGCGCGCCGGCAGCCCGGCAACCCGGCGGCGGCCAGCAACCCGGGCGGCAGCCCGGTCAGCCCGACGTCTGCGCGTCCAAGAACTCGATCGTCCGCTGCAGCGCGGTCTGCGCGTCGGGCAGATCGAGGTGGAACTGGTACTCGTGCGGCAGTGCCGGCTCATGGTCGGCTGGCCAGAACAGCGTCGTGACGTCGACGCCGAGCTCGGTCAACCGCTTCGACAGCGGAATCGACTGCAGCCAGGTGAGCCCGTCGCCGTTTCCGCCGGAGATATATGTGGTGGGGAAGTCTTCGGTCACCCAGTCGATCGTCGACATGGTTGATCCGGTCGAGCCCTCAGCCCAGGTCTTATCGCCCGCGTACGCCCACATCGCTGATTTCAGTCCCCAACCCTCGATGCCGCTGAGCGCGGCAAGTGCCGAGAGGTCGTACACACCGCAGTTGAGCACCGTCGCCGCGACCTGATCCGCGCTCAGCGTCGGAGTCACCGACATGATCTCGGCGTAGTCGGGGTTCGTGATGAGCGTCGCCATCTGGCTCGCAAGCTGGCCGCCCGCAGAATCTCCGGCCAGAACGATCTGCGAGGTGTCGACGCCCAGATCGGCGGCGTTGTCGTTGATGTAGCCCAGCGCGGTGTTGAGCTGGTGCACGGCCTTCGGGTAGAACCCCTCGGGTCCAAGCGTGTAGTTGACCGCGATGGTCGTGTATCCCTCGGCGGCGAGGATGCGCATATAGGGCCGCACATCTGTCTTCGAGCCCGAGATCCACGCGCCGCCGTGAATCCAGACGACGGTGGGCAGCGGGCCGCTCGCCGATTCGGGTGCGAACACGTCCATGGTGGTGTCGGCGCCGTCATCACCGTAGGCGACGTCGAGCTGTTCGGTGAGCTTGGCGTCGGGCACATGGCCTTCCATCTCGGATGCCGTCGCCTCACCGCCCTGTGTGAAAACGGCACGGATGACCATGGCTGATGGCCACGGCGTGATCGACCCGACGATCGCGATGACCACGGCGACGCCGATGATGACGACCGCGGTGAGGCGCGCGCGCCGCCAGCGTCTCTTCGGCTTCCGCGGTGTGGCCTTCTCGGCAGCGTCGGTCTCGGCAGCGTCGGCAGAGCCAGTGTCCTGTTCAGGCGTCGTCATAGCACCCTCCGCGACTCAGTGTGGCAGAAGCCCGCGCCGCCGCGCGAGGCTCTCACGGAGTCAGACCGTCGAGTATCTTCCGAAGCCCGTACGTGAACGCCTGCTCGACGTCTCCGCCGAGGCGGAATGCGCCGGCGAGTTCCATGTGCACGAACCCGGTCGCCCAGGCGGTGAACAAGCGCGCAGCGTGCAGGGCGTCGACGTCGCCGACGACGGCGGCGGATGCGGCGAGCACGGGCGTCGCGGCATGATCCAGCGCGTCGAGCGGGGCGGAAGCGGTGAACATCAGCCGGAACCCCTCGGCGTTCTCGTGTGCGAAGGCGCGGTAGGTCTCGGCGAGGGCGCTGAGGCTGTTCTCGGTGTCGGCGAGGCGGTCGGCGAGGTCGTTCACGACCGCTTCGGCCACTGCTGCGAGAAGGGCGTCGCGGTCGCGAATGCGCTTATACAGCGACGGTGCGCGCACCCCGCAGCGTATGGCGACGGCCTGCATCGTGAGCCCGGCCGGTCCGGACTCTTCCAGGATTGCGCGGCCAGCGTCGACGATCTCGGCGAGCGATGTGCGATCGGGGGTGGGCATCGCGTCCTCCTGATGGGCTGCTCGAATAGCTATTGACATTAGCCATGATAGCTAATTATTGTAGCCATGCAAGCATCCAGCCAGAAGGAGCCCGCCATGCAGATCGCCCCGAACCTCTATCGCCTCGGCAATGATCTCGTCGCGTCGTACCTGATCGACACCCCAGAGGGCATCACCCTGATCGACGCGGGCATGCCGGGGCACTGGAAAGACCTGCACCGTGAGCTGAAGAGCCTGGGCAGAGCACCCGCTGACATCAGAGGTCTCATCCTCACGCACGGCGACAGCGACCACATCGGTTTCGCCGAACGGCTGCGTCGCGAGCACGGCGTACCCGTCTTCGTGCACTCAGCCGATGCCGAGCGCGCCCGCACGGGCGAGAAACCCGATACTCCAATGGGGCCGAAGAAGCTCAGACCGCTGCTCGGCTTCTTCGCCTACGGCATCCGCAAGAAAGCGCTGCGCCCGATCTTCGTGTCCGAGGTCATCGAGGTCGCCGACGGCGACGTGCTCGATCTGCCTGGGTCGCCCCGGGTGATCGGCATGCCGGGTCACTCGCCCGGCAGTATTGCCGTGCATGTTCCGGTGGCGGATGCCGTCTTCATCGGCGACGCCTTCACGACGCGGCACGTCCTCACCGGCCGCGAGGGCGCCCAACCCGCGCCGTTCACCGACGACGCGGCGGAGGCGATGGCATCCCTCGACCGGATCGCGAACGTTGACGCATCCTGGGTGCTGCCCGGCCACGGGGCGCCCTTCTTCGGCACGCCGGCCGAGGCAGCGGCTGCGGTACGCGCCGCGTGACACGAACGCAGGAGGGTGTTGCGTCCGTCGGAAGAATCTCGCGAGAAACTCCGACAGATGCAACACCCTCCTGCAGGTGCAACAGCGTGATCAGCTGCCCGAACGAATCATCTCCGCACACTTCTCACCCATCATCATCACCGTGATGTTCGGGTTGACCGTGGTGATCTCCGGCATCGCCGAGGCGTCCACGACGCGCAGCCGCGAGACGCCCTTCACCCGCAGCTGCGGGTCAAGCGGCGACATCTCGTCATCGACAGGGCCCATCCGCACCGTGCCCACCGGGTGGTAGACGGTGTTGTGCGTCGCGCGGATGTAGGCGGCGAGATCTTCGTCGGTCACGGCATCCGCACCGGGGGCCAGCTCGCGCCCCGCCCACTCGGCCATCGCCGGCTGCGCGACGATCTCACGGGCCTTGCGGATGCCGTCGATCATGACGCGCATGTCATGACCCTCGGGGTCAGTGAAATAGCGCGGGTCGACCTTGGGCTTGTCGCGGTAATCAATCGAGCGCAGCCGCACCGTGCCGCGCGAGCGCGCATGCGTGACGTTCGGGGTGAGGCAGATCATCTCCTCCGCGGTGGGGTAGCCCGCACGGTAGGTGTGCATGTCGAACGGCACAGATCCGTAGTGCATCATCAGGTCGGGGCGGTCGAGACCGTCCTGTGTGGGTGTGAAGATGCCGATCTCCCACCACTGGGTCGATTCGCGGGGCATCGGCTTCTTCGACTCCCACTGCACGACGCCCTCGGGGTGGTCGGCGAGGTTGGATCCGACTCCGGGGGAGTCGACGCGCACGTCGATGCCGACCTCGCGTAGGTGATCGGCCGGACCGATGCCCGACAGCATGAGCAGCTGCGGGGTGTTGATCGCACCGGCGGAGACGATGACCTCGCGCGTGGCGGCGATGTGCGACGGGCGCGCGAACGGGTTGTCGACGCTGATCACGCCGGTGCAGGCACCGGCGTCGTCGAACGTGAGCTGCGCGACGTGCTGCCCGGTGAGGATCGTCAGATTCTCGCGGTCGAGGATCGGATGCAAGTACGACACGGATGACGACGCACGGGTGCCGTCGGCCTGACGGTTCACCTGGAAGAAGTTCGCGCCGTTGATGACCGTCTCGCCGGAGTTGAACTGCACGCGCGGAATGCCGGCCTGCTCGCAGGCATCCAGCAGGGCGATGCCGCACGGGTCGACAGCGGGCACGTTCATCAGGTGCACCGGGCCGTCGTGGCCGTGCAGGTCGCCGTCGAGCTCGTTCGTCTCGAGCTTCTTGTACAGCGGGTAGGTCTGCTCGGACTCCCAGCCGGTCGCGCCGTGCGCGCTCGCCCACTCATCGAGGTCCTCGCGCGGCGCCCAGAAGGCGATGCATGAGTTGTGTGAGGAGCATCCGCCCAGCACCTTCGCGCGAGCGTGCCGCATGAACGAGTTGCCGTTCTCTTGCGGCTCGATCGGGTAATCCCAGTCGAAGCCGGACTCGAGCAGCTCCATCCAGCGGTTCAGCTGCAGCACGACCTGTTCGTCGGTGTCGGAGGGGCCCGCCTCCAGCAGGCCCACCGTGACAGCGGGGTCTTCGCTCAGCCGGGCGGCAACCGCCGCACCGGCAGAGCCGCCACCGACCACGACGTAATCGAAAGTGTGTGTCGTCTCCATCGTCTTCTGCTCCTGATCAGCGCTCGGGGAACCAGCCGGTGACGGCAGGGGTGAGGTTCTGATAGATGTGCTTGGCCTCCTGGTATTCGGCTAGGCCGGTCGGGCCGAGTTCACGCCCGAAGCCGGATTGCTTGAACCCGCCCCACTCGGCCTGCGGCAGGTAGGGGTGGAAGTCGTTGATCCAGATGGTGCCGTGACGCAGGCGCCGTGCGATGCGCTGAGCGCGTCCGGCATCCTGAGACCACACCGCCCCGGCCAGCCCGTAGATCGTGTCGTTGGCGATCGCGACAGCCTCGTCCTCGGTCGAGAACGTCTCGACGGTCACGACCGGGCCGAAGGCCTCATCGCGCACGACGGACATGCCACGCTTCACCTGGTCGAGCACCGTCGGCAGATAGTAGAAGCCGTCGGCCAGGTCGCCCTCGGGCGCCTTTCCGCCGGTGCGCAGGCGAGCACCTTCGGCGACGCCAGCCTGGACATAGGCGTCGACCTTCTCGCGGTGCTCCGCCGAGATGAGGGGGCCGGTGTCGGCCGCGTCATCGAACGGCCCGCCGAGCCGGATGGCCTCGGCGCGCCGGACGAGCTCGTCCACGAAGCGCTCGGCGATCGACTCCTCCACGACCAGCCGGGCACCAGCCGAGCACACCTGGCCGGAGTGCACGAAAGCCGCGTTGAGCGCGTTGTCGACGGCGGCGTCGAAATCGGCATCCGCGAAGACCACGTTCGGGTTCTTGCCGCCGAGTTCCAGGGCAACCTTCTTCACCGTGGCCGCGGCGTTCGCCGCGAGCAGCCGCCCGGTCACCAGGCCGCCGGTGAACGAGACCATATCGACATCGTCGTGCGTCGACAGCGGCCCACCTGCAGTCGCGCCTGCCCCGAGGATGAGGTTCGCGACGCCCGCCGGAAGGCCGAGCTCGTCGAGCACCTGCATCATCAGGATCGCGGTGTGCGGGGTCAGCTCGGCGGGCTTGAGCACGAACGTGTTGCCCGCGGCGATGGCCGGGGCGATCTTCCACGCGGCCTGCAGCAGCGGGTAGTTCCACGGCGTGATCAGCGCGCAGACGCCGACGGGCTCGTACTCGATGCGGCTGAGCACGTCAGAGCTGCCCGCGTCGACGATACGGCCGGCATCGTGGGCGGCGAGTTTTCCGAAGTAGTCGAAGCACGCGGCGATGTCGTCCATGTCGATGCGTGCCTCGACCATGCGCTTGCCGGTGTCGAGCGCTTCGGCGCGGGCGAACTCCTCCTTGCGCTCGCGCAGCCGTGCGGCCACGCGCAGCAAGAAGTCACCGCGCTCGGCCGCCGGAGTCGAACTCCACACACCGCTGTCGAAGGCGCGCCGCGCCGCGGCGATAGCGGCGATCGTGTCGGCTTCAGTCGCCTCGTCGACCGTCGCGACGAACGACCCGTCGGCAGGGCAGTGGATCTGCCGGGTGCCGCCCTCGCTGGCCGAGGTCCAGGCGCCGTCGATGAAGAGTGTCGCGGTCATGGGGACTCCTTCGCAGGGCTCTCACCGGACTCGGCGGACGCCGATCCGTTCGCCTCGGTTGCCGGATCGATGAAATCGTCTTGCCAATCGGTGATGATAGGCAGCGCCTCGGTGAAGACGGGCTCGGCGACATCGGCGGTCAGGCGCAGATACTCCAGATGCGACTCGTAGCTGCTGAGCACGTCCGTGATCAGCTGGTCGGTGGTGTAGTTGTACACGTCGTAGCCGCGCGAGCCGATCGCCGAGAAGACCTCGAGACGGAAGTAGACGGCGGCATCGCTCACGCTCAGGTAGGCGTACGCGGGCAGCTCGTGCGTCACCGGGTACAGCTGGTAGGTGAAGTCCTCGCCGTCGTCGAAGTGCACCGTGAGCATGAGCGAGGGCATGCTCAGGCTCTCGATCTCGATGCGCTCGACGGATGCCTTCACCCCTGCTTCGCACAGTTCGTCGGTGACGTCCTTCAGCGCGGGAGCGGCGACCGTGTCGAGGTAGGTGATCACCTGGTCACGGGTGGGGTAGGTGGTCGATCGCTTCAGACGCTGACGCCAGTTCGTCTGCGTCGGGCCGAAGCGGCCGGGGATCGCCGCGAGGTAGCCTTCGCGCCTCTTCTTCTCGGCCTGCAGTGATCGGTATAGCGAGATCATCACGAGGTACAGCAGCAGCGATACCGGCAGACCGATGATGAGCGTCGCGGCCTGCAACGTGGGTACGCCGCCGACCAGCAGCATGCCGAGGGTCAGCAGCCCCGTCGCCACCGCCCAGAAGACACGCTGCAGTTTGCCGGCATCCTGCTGGGGGTCTTCCATCTTCGAGGTCAGATTCGCCAGCACCAGCGCGCCGGAGTCGGCGGAGGTGACGTAGAACAGCAGACCCGTCAGCAGCGCGACGCCGAGCACGACCGGGGCGGCGGGGTACTGCTGCAGCAGATCGAAGAACGCACGCTCGGGGGTGGCGACGGCCGCTTCGGCGAAGGCGGTGTCGCCGCCGAGGATGATCTCCAGGGCCGAGTTGCCGAAGATCGAGACGAAGATCGCGATGAAGGCGAAGGGGATCACCAACACGCCGACGATGAATTCGCGCAGCGTCCGTCCGCGCGAGATGCGCGCCAGGAAGAGTCCGACGAACGGTGCCCAGGCGACCCACCATGCCCAGAAGAACAGGGTCCATCCCTGCATCCAGTCATCCGGTCGGCTCCACGCGAACGTCTCCATCAGCAGGCTCGGGAAGGTGGCGACGAAGTCGCCGATGTTCATCACCAGGCCGTCGAGGATGCGGCGCGTCTGGCCCGTGATCGTGATCCACAGCAGCAGGGCGATGGCGAGGATGACATTGGCCTCGGAGAGGCGACGGATGCCTTTCTCCACACCCGACACGGTCGAGATGGTGGCCATGGCCACCGCGAGCACGATCAGCGCGATCTGCATCGCGACGCCGTCGGGGGTGCCGAACAGCACGTGCATTCCGTAGCTGAGCTGCACGACGCCGATGCCGAGTGTGGTGGCGATGCCGAACACGGTGCCGAGCACGGTGAAGATGTCGACGCCGTGTCCGACCCAGCCGTTGGTGAACCGGCCGAAGATCGGCGAGAGCACCGAGCGAATCGTCAGCGGCTTGTTGAGGCGGTAGGCGAAGTAGGCGAAGGCGGCGCCCATCAGCGCGTACATCGCCCAGCCGACGGGGCCGTAGTGGAAGAACGTCCACACGATCGCCTGGCGAGCGGCGGCGATCGTCTCGCCCTCACCGGTGGGCGGCGCCATGTACTGCGCGGCTGGCTCGGAGACGGCGAAGAACATCAGATCGATGCCGATTCCGGCGGCGAACAGCATCGACGCCCAGGTGAACATGCTGAACTGCGGCTTCGAGTGATCGGGGCCGAGCTTCGTGCGACCGACCGACGAGAACGCCACGATCAGGATGAACACGACCACGACCGCGGCGGTGAGGACGAAGTACCAGCCGAAGTTCGTCGCGATCCAGCCGACCATCACGCCGATGACCTCACCGGCGTGAACAGGGGCGAAGATCGCCCACAGTGCGATGGCCACAATCGCCACCGCCGATCCGATCAGCACCGGCCACCGTGGTGGCGGCGCAGCTTTGCGTTTGGCATCGGGCACGGGCGGGGCGATATCTTCGGGCATCACATCAATTTCGTTCGGGGGCGAATAGTCACGATGGTTCACGTTAAGGACGGCTCTGACGATAGCAAATGCCTTCCTCCCGGTCAGGGGCTCCGGGTGGCGGATGCGAGCACGGACGCCGTATCGGCGATCGTGAGCTGCGGTGGATACAGGCCCATGACGTGCAGCGCGGCGGCGTGATTCTCCGCCGTCGAGCCCGCGCAGGCGTCTGCGGCGATGGTCACCCGGGCGCCGGCATCCGCGGCGGCCAGCGCCGTCGAGATCACACAACAGTCTGTCGAGACGCCGGTCAGGACGACCCGGGCGCCGATGCCGACGATCTCTTCCAGCGCCGACCACTTGCCGAACGTGGGCACATCGACACTCGGATGCCGCGACAGTCCGCTCGCGTCGGGAACCAGGTCGAACAGCGCATCCGTCGGCGGCTGATCGGCGAATGGCCAGGCGGTGAAGTACTCGCCCCACGAGGTCGAGCGGTCAGCGGTCGGCAGCCACCGGGTCACGAGCACGCGGTCGCCGAAGGCGTCAGCGAGGGATCGGATGCGCGGCATCACCTCCGCGAAGAACGGAGAACCCCATACAGAATCCGGCGAGGCGAAGATGTGCTGCGGGTCGACGACCACCAGCCATCCGTCGCGCAAGGTCATGCCTCCTGCTGCCGAATCTTTCCGGCTCGCGCGAACCATGCCACCAGGAACGACAGCACGAGCGCGAAGAAGACGCCGAGGTTCGCGTAGGCCCAGTCGCCCTCGCGTCCGCCGATGAGGAACAGCAGGTATCCCTGCCAGTTGTTCCACGCAGCCTCGGCGGCGAAGTTGTTGACGACGAGTCCCCAGCCGATCACGCTGGTGACGATCATGGTGATGATCGACGTCCAGTCCCAGGCGCCGTAGCGACCCGTGGCGTCGAACAGGGCGTTCTCGTCGTAGTCGCGTCGGCGGCGCAGGATGTCGGCGATGAGAATGCCGGCCCACGACGCGAGCGGCACACCGAGCGTGATGAGGAAAGACTGGAACGGCCCGAGAAAGTCTTCATTGCCGAACACGACGAAGATCGTGCCGAGGGTGAGGATGACACCGTCGATCGCTGCCGCGGTCGGGCGCGGAATGCGGATGCCGAGGCTGATGAGCGTCAGCCCGGACGAGTAGATGCCGAGCACGGCGCCCGAGACGAGGGCGAGCACCGCGGTCAGCAGGAACGGCACGAGCACCCAGATCGGCAGGATCGCAGCCAGCGCGCCGATCGGATCCGCCTGAACGGCGTTGAAGAGATTCTCGTCGGATCCGGCCAGCAGCAGACCGAAGATCACCAGAATGACCGGCGCGAGCGAACCGCCGATCGTGTTCCAGGCGACGATCGCGCCATCCGATGCTGTGTGTTTCTGATAGCGCGACCAGTCGGCTGCGATGTTGATCCAGCCGAGACCGAATCCGGTCATCACCATGACGAGGGCGCCGATGAGCTGGCCGAAACTGCCCTCTGGGCGAGCCATGACCGCCGCGAAGTCGATGTGCGGGAACGCGAGGATGATGTACAGGATGGTCACGGCGCCGGTGATCCACGTCAGCACCGACTGCAGCTTCATGATCGTGTGATAGCCGAGAACGGATGCCGCGACGATGAGCGCCGCGACGATCACCGTGGCGATGATCTTCAGGGCGACGCTGTCGCCGTCGCCGCCGAGCTGCGTGATGACGGTCGCGGTGGCGAGCACCGCCATGATCGCGAGGAACGTCTCCCACCCGATCGAGGTGAGCCACGAGACGATGCCGGGCACCTTCTGGCCGTGCACGCCGAAAGCCGCGCGCGAGAGCACCATCGTCGGTGCGGAGCCGCGCTTCCCGGCGATCGCGATGAGGCCGCAGAGCAGGAACGACACGACGATGCCGATGATCGAGACGACCGTCGCCTGCCAGAACGAGATGCCGAAGCCGAGCACGAACGACCCGTACGACATGCCGAAGACCGAGACGTTCGCCGCGAACCACGGCCAGAACAGATCACGTGGTTTCGCAGTGCGCTCGGACTCGGGAATGACCTCGATCCCGGCGCGCTCGATCAGCCCCGGCGCCGTTGCAATCTTCTCGCTCATGCCATCATCTTGGCACTGACCGCGCCCGTTCGGGCCGGATTTCTCGTGAGCCGATCCGCTCCCGAGCGACGCGCGGAATGGTTTCCTCTAGCTTGGATGCCAGTTCGAAGACTCAAGCGTCAGATCGAGAGAAACATTGGAGAAAGTAGATGATCGCACGGAAGAGAGTTCGAGCACGGATAGCGAGGCAGTGAGTGCAGAGGAGGTTTCCAGCGCTCTCGACAACCTGGATGATGGGCTCCTCAAGGAATCTCCCTACCGAACGCATCGATGTCGAAGCCGGCTAGCACTCTTGAGAGTGGCGCTGTCGCATACCCTTCGGTCGGCGAGAGCTCGGACGCTGTTATTCCGACAGAAGGCGGCGTGCAGCTCCTCTCCATTATCGATAGCGAGCGGGCATCGGAGTCGTACTCGTATGACTTGACGATGCCGACGGGGAACACGCTTGAGGCGACAGCCGATGGCGGCGCGCGAATCGTCGACGTTCAAGGCAACACCAAGGTGTTCTTTGAACCGGCCTGGGCGCGCGACGCCAACGACAAGGCCATCCCGACCCATTACGTCGTAGAAGGCAACACGTTGACCCAGATCGTGCGTCACCAGGGGCTCAAGGACGTGGCATACCCGATCGTTGCCGACCCCGTTCCGGTCGTTGTCCTCGTCCTGACAACAATTGCGATGGTTGCCGTTGCCGCCGCCGTCCTCGGCGTTGCGACATGGATTGTCGTCGGCTGGTGGAACACTTGTCGGGCGATGGGGAAATACCCCGAATTGTCTACAAAGAACGGCTTCACCGCACGGTGCGTGAAATGATAGGTAAGCCTGGCTACAGTTCCGTGACGACCAGGGCGGGCGTCGCGTTGATCGTCATCCATTCGTTCCTGATCTCGACTGGGCTTGTGCTCATCGCGGCGCTCCTCAGCGCAGCTGCCGCATTCGCGGGCGGAGTGACGGTCACGATTCCCCTAGTCGCCACCTTCCATGGTCTTTCGGAAATAGGCGACTCGCCGGCGATGACGATGACGGCTTCATGGGGAGCGGCCGTAGTGCTGGTAGTTGCGTTGACGGTAGCACTCAGCCTGGTGATCATCAGTATTAGCTCGCACCTCAGAGGCAGCCATAGTTCTGATTCTTGATCCGTCTACACTCAACGCAGGTGGACTCGTGGCTCGTCTGCGAGGCCACCTGCGTTCAATTGAATCATTCTCCTGTGCTATTGAGCCGGAACTACGATGACCACGCGGAACCGGCTGGAACAGTCGGCTCCTCGCTGAGAAACAGCGGCGTCAGCCCGCGAAGAAGGCCTCCGCCACGCGTGCGAGATCGTGCAGATCACTGACGCCGGCGAGCTCACGCGCGGAGTGCATCGACAGGATCGGGATGCCGATGTCGACCGTGCGGATGCCGAGGCGCGTCGCGGTGATCGGCCCGATCGTCGAGCCGCATGGCACGGCGTTGTTCGAGACGAACTCCTGCGATGAGACATCCGCCGCCTCGCACCAGTTCGCCCAGGCGGCAGCGCCGACGGCATCGGTCGCATAGCGCTGGTTGGCGTTGATCTTCAGGATCGGGCCGGACCCGAGCAGCGGCTGCACGACCGGGTCGTGCTTGTGCGGGTAGTTCGGGTGCACCGAGTGCCCGACGTCGCTGGAGAGGTGCCAGGATGTCGCGAACGCGCGCCGCTGTTCGGTAGCGTCTGCGCCCAACCCGCCATATGCGCGAGAGAGAATATCTTCCAGGAAGGGGCCGGCGGCACCAGAGCGGGACGCGGAGCCAAGCTCTTCGTGGTCGAAGGCGGCGAGCACGGCGATGCTGCCCGAACCCTTCGACAGGCTTAGGGATCGGTCGGTGAGTGCGACAACACCGGCGTGCACCGAGGCCAGGTCGTCCAACCGTCCGGCCGCGAAGAACGCGTCGTCCTTGCCGAACACGGCGCCGCGGGCGGAGTCTGCCACGACCGCGTCGAAGCCACGCACGTCGGCAGCGCTCACCCCGGCCGATGCGGCGAGCTCGCCCAGCAGGTCTTCGTCGGTCGGGTCGCCGATGCCCCACACCGGCTGGGTGTGCAGCTGCTTGTCCAGCGCCAGGCCGCTGTTGGCTTCGCGATCGAGGTGCACGGCGAGCTGTGGCAGGCGCAGCAGGGCGCCGGTGTCGGCGAGCACTACGCGGCCGTCGGCGAGGGCGAGGCGTCCGGCCAGGCGCAGTTCGCGATCGAGCCAGGAGTTCAGCAGCGGTCCGCCGTAGACTTCGACGCCGGCCTGCAGCCAGCCGCGCGAACCCGTCGTCGGCTTCGGCTTGAGCTTGAAACCGGGGGAGTCGGTGTGCGCGCCGAAGATGTGCGCGGGCGTCGTGGCCGTGGCATCCGTCGGCACGACCCAGGCGATCACGGCGCCGTCGCGCACGACGACGAAGCGTCCGCCCGTCTGCTCCGGCCAGGCGTCCTCTTCACTGAGGCGGGTGAACCCGGCATCCTCCAGGCGGCGGGCGACCTCGGCGGCCGCGTGATAGCTCGACGGAGAGGCGGCGACGAAATCGGCGAGATCCTCGGCGTGGGCGAGGGCTGCTGCGGTGACGACCATGCCTTCAATCGTATCCGCGCATGGCGTTCACATCGGGATGTTATGGTGTCGCCCGATAGTGCCTAGGGTTCCGGGGTTCACGCCCGACTGGTCCGAGCGGCACCACGGCGGGTTCTGGTGGATCGGCCGTCATCTGACAGGACAAAAGCCCGGAGGAGCCCGTCTGTCGCGCCCGCTGACAGGCAGAAGGCTCCCATGTCTGCGCTTGCTCTCGTCCTCGTCTTCTCTGCCGCTGTCGCACACGCGGTGTGGAACATCATCGCCCACGGCATCAGCCGTGCCGGCATCGTATTCCTGTGGTGCGGTGCGGTGGCCGGCGCTGTCATCTGGGGAGCGGCGATTCCGTTCACGGGCGGGTTGCAGCAGAGCGACCTGGCGGGCTTTGCCATCGGCGTCGGGGTGTCGGGCGTGCTCCACGTCGCCTACATGCTCGTGCTGCAGCACGGTTACCGGGTGGGCAATCTCTCGACCGTGTACGCCACCGCACGCGGCAGCGGGCCGTTTCTTGCAGTGATCGCGGCGATCGTGCTGCTGGGTGAGCGGCCGTCGCCGGGCGCTCTGGTCGGGGTGCTGGCTGTCATCGCTGGCGTCGTGGCGCTCGGGCTGGTCGATCGTCCACCGCGCGGTGAGCGCCGCGGCGGTATTGACCCGTCGATCGTCTTCGGACTCCTGACCGGAGTCGCAATCGCCACCTATACGATCTGGGACACGCATGCAGTGCGGGAATGGTCGCTGGCGCCGATTCCGTACATGGTCGGCACCTGCGTGATGGAGATCATCGTCTACTCGATCATGTTGCGCGGGCGGTGGGGTGAGACCATGGCATTCGCGCGGCGTGAGTGGCGTCGCGTCGTCGTGTTCGGGTTCCTGTCGCCGCTGTCGTACATTCTCATCCTCATCGCGGTGACGCTCGCGCCGGTGGCGCTGGTGGCTCCGCTGCGCGAGGTGAGCGTCGTGCTGGTGAGCCTGTTCGGCGTCTTCGCGTTGAAAGAGGGCAGGCCCGCCTGGCGCCTGGCCGCCGCAGCCGTCGTCGTGGCCGGTATCGTCCTGCTCGCGCTGTGAAGACGACGCTACCCGGGCCGGTTTCGTCGATGTTAACCCAGGCGAGGAGCCGGTTAACGGCAGGCAAACTCTTCTCGGAACGGCGCAGTTCCCGTACCGCGAGATGTGACAGTTGTGTGAAAGAGCTCAGAGGCGAAAGGTCGTCGTGAAGATGCATGCAGAGGCGGCGACCGCCGATCTTGTCATCGTCGGCGCGGGCATTGTCGGGCTCGGGGCCGCGTATGCCGGCATCCGTCGCGGTCTGCGAGTGGTCGTGATCGACCGCACCGATAGGCCTGTCGGCGCCTCGATCAGGAACTTCGGCCACCTCTGCATTGGGGCACAGGGCGGTTCCGCTCGGGAGTTCGCCGACGTATCGCGGGAGATCTGGTTGCGGCTGGCGAAAGACGCGGGTTTCTGGCTCCGCGAGTCGGGCACGCTGGTTGCCGCGCAGAGCGACGACGAGATCGAGATTCTTCAGAGCGCGGCCGCTGATGGCGACGTGCGGATGCTTGACGCAGACGAGTTGCTGCAGAACGCTCCGCTGCGTCGCGACGCGATCGTCGGCGGCGCTCTCATCACCCCCGACCTGCAGACGAACCCCCGCGAGGCGATCTCCGCACTCGTGGCGCATCTGGGCTCGCTCGGTGTCGAGTTCCGCTTTCGCACGGCGGTCACGGCTGTCTCGGCGAAGCGCGTCGAGACCACGCGCGGTGCCATCGACGCGGGTGTCGTGATCGTGGCGACAAACCACGACGTCGACCAGTTGCTGCCGGAGCTCGCCGAGCGCGCGGGTCTCGTCCGCTGCGCGCTCGACATGATGCGGGTGTCGGTGTCTGTTCCCCGGTCGCTCGCGGCTCCTCTCCTCACCGGGTGGTCGCTGGTGCGCTACGGCCGCTTCGATGCATACGCTGCCACGGCGCGCCTTCGCGAGCGCCTGCACGGAGACCATCCCGAGCTCGCCGCGCTCGATCTGAACCAGATGTACACGCAGCTGCCGGATGGCTCGCTCATCATCGGCGATTCGCATACGAAAGCGGGTCAGCCTGATCCCTTCCAGCCGGAGGCGGCGTTCGATGCCTTTCTCAGCGAGATGCGCGGCCTGTTCGACATCGACCGCATCGACGTGCTCGAACGCTGGCAGGGGATCTACGCCGCGGCTTCGAAGCCGTTCTTGATCGATGAGCCGGAACCGGGCCTGTACGTGATCGCTGCGACCACGGGTATCGGCATGACCTGCGGTCTGGGACTGGCCGAGCACACACTTCAGAACGCATTCACGCGGGCACCGCAGCTCGCACAGGGAGGAAACCCATGACCGCTATCGAACTCGTCGTGCTCGACATGGCCGGAACAACGGTGCTCGACGACGGCATCGTCGAGCAGGCCTTCCAGCGTGCAGCTGAGCGCACCGGCCTCGCCGAACGGATGCCGTGGGACGAAGCCCTGAACTATGTACGCGACACCATGGGAATGTCGAAGATCGAGGTGTTCACCCACCTCTCCGGCGGCGATGCCGACGCCGCCCATGCTGCCACCGCGGCCTTCGAAGACGCGTACGCCGAGATCGTGGCCGAGCAGGGCGTCGCAGAGATTCCGGGTGCGGCGGCATCTATCGCCGAACTCCGGGATGCTGGCATCCAGGTGGCTCTGACGACCGGTTTCGCCCCGGTCACCCGCGATGCCTTGATCGATGCTCTGGGTTGGCGCGACCTCGTCGATATCGTGCTCTCACCCGTGGATGCCGGGCGCGGCCGCCCCGCCCCCGACCTCGTGCTCACAGCGCTGCTGCGCACCGGAGCGTCGTCCGTGCAGGCGGTTGCCGTCGCCGGCGACACCCGCAGCGACGTGCTCTCGGGACGCCGCGCCGGTGTCGGTCTTGTCGCGGGCGTGCTGAGCGGAGCGCACGATCGTGCGACGCTGAGCGAGGCTGGCGCGGATGTCGTACTCGACGACGTCACGCACCTGCCTGCCGCGCTGACGCAGCGCGTGCGCGACGGTGCCGTTCTCACCCCGGGGGTCTGAGGTGCGCACGCTGTTGCCGTACGATGAGCGCGAGGATGTGACGCTCAGGCCCGCGGCTGTCGCCAAGGTCTGGCTCGGTGTCGGCCAAGCGCACGAGACCGTCGCCGTGCCGGGCGTCGGGCTGGGCCGCGGCGACGTGCTCGTCGCGATCGAGCTGTCGACCGTCTGCGGGTCGGACGTGCACACGGTGCAGGGGCACCGCACCGCGCCGACCCCGCTCGTGCTCGGACACGAGAGCGTCGGTCGTGTCATCGCCGTGTCGACTGACGGAGCGTTCGCCGCCGACGGCGCGCAGCTGCGCGTCGGTGACCGTGTGGTCTGGTCGGTGACCGTCTCGTGCGGCACCTGCGATCGATGCGCGGCCGGGTTCACGCAGAAATGTCGCGCACTGGCGAAGTACGGCCACGAGCGCATCGGCCCGCGCTGGGAGCTGACCGGAGGATTCGCCTCGCACGTGCACCTGCGCTCTGGCACAGCGATCGTGCGCGTGCCCGAGATGCTGCCCGCCGCGGTGCTCGCCCCGGCATCGTGTGCGACGGCCACAGCGTGGGCAGCGGTCACGCGCGGCGCGGCCGGGCGCACGCTGGAGAGCGCGCGCGTTCTTGTCTACGGCGCTGGCCTGGTCGGACTGTCGGCCATCGCGATCGCGGCGGATGCCGGTGCCCAGGTCGCCGTCGTCGACCCGTCACCCGAGCGACGAGCCTTCGCCGAGCGCTTCGGCGCGACAGCCGCGACGACCGACTCTGCCCCGGCGGACATCGTGATCGAGGCATCCGGTCACGCCGTGAGCGACGCCATCGCCGCAGCCGACATCGGCGGCGCCGTCGTACTCGTGGGCAGCGTGTTCCCTGCCGACCCGGTGCCCGTCGACGCCGAGAGCATCGTCCGACGCCTCGTGACGGTCACGGGCGTGCACAACTACACAGCCCGCGAACTGGTCGGCGCTGTCGCCTTTCTCACCGGCCCCGGTCGCGGTTACCCCTTCGCCGAAGCTGTCGGCGCGGTGCATCCGCTCAGTGAGGTCGATGCTGCGCTCGCCGCGGCATCCGCCCCTGGTGCGCCGCTGCGTGTCGCGCTCGACCCGCGCTGACAGCCGGCACTAACGCGACAGAACGAGCGCGGTCAGCTCGGCTCGCGTGCTGGCGCCGACCTTTCTCAGCAGATTCGAGACGTGGAACTTGACCGTGTTGGGGCTGATGCCCAGCTGCACGGCGATCGTCTGATTGCGCTCGCCGCCGGCGACCAGGCGCAGCACGTCATGCTCGCGCGCGGTCAGTGCGACGCCGTCGACGAGGGGCTCGGTGGCAGATCGCGGGTCGAGCGGAAGGCGCACGTCGACAGCTGATCCCCATCCGGGCGTGGAATCGACGCTCAGCACGCCGTCGAGCGAGGTGACGCGTTCGGCGATCGGTCGCAGCGTGTCGTCGTGCACGGTGAGATCGCCGCGTCCGTCGTCGCGGATGCTGACGAGCAGGTTCAGCCCGTCGCAGTCCCACTGCACCCGGACGCGACTGACTTCGCCGCGGTCGACCAGCCCGAGGATCGTGTTGCGCACGATGGCCCGCGCTGCGTGAGCGACCTCGCTCGGCAGTGCCCGGCCCGTCGCCGGCGGCTCGACGAACTGGATATCGAGCGTGCCGAACCGCTCGAGCGGGTGGAGGTCACGTCTGAGGCGCGCGAAGGCGCCGACGACAGGTTCGAGCATGGAGCGTTGCTGCTCATCCGCCGCCGTCCGCAGGCGCACGAGCGCCGAGGTCACGGTGTCGATCGCTGTGCGCCGCGCCGCGCGATCGTCGAGGCGCGGCGATCGCAGGATCGCGAGCAGCGATTCGAGCTCGAGAGCATGGCGATCGGCCTGGTCGGAGACGGTGCGGTCGAGATCGACCAGGAGCTGACGCGAGCCGGACGAAGCTTCTTCGCTCATCATCGTTCCAACCTACCCGCCTGCCCCCGCCCCGATGGGTGGGGGCAGGCGGACCCGGCTCAGAGCGCTGCCGCGCCGGCTTCGGCGACCGAGTGATCCTGCTCACCCGATCCGCCGCTCACGCCGATCGCGCCGATGACGGCGCCCTCGCGCATGAGCGGGATGCCGCCGGCGAAGATCGCGACCTTGCCGCCGTTGGTGTTCTGGATGCCGAAGAACTGCTGATTCGGCTGCGAGTTCTCGCCCAGATCCTTTGTCGAGATGTCGAAGGCCTTCGACGTCCAGGCCTTGTTGATCGAGATGTTCACGCTGCCGATCCAGGCGCCGTCCTGGCGGACGTGCGCGACGAGGTTGCCGCCCGCGTCGACGACGGCGATGTTCATCGGCTGGCCGATCTCAGTGGCCTTCTGCTCGGCGGCGGCGATCACGCGGCGTGCATCTTCAAGAGTGGTCGTGCTCATGGGTGCTCCTTGCGACGGTGGTTGGGGTCGTCTCCAGCCTGTCGTGGGAGGACCGATCGCGACACCTGCGCCCGGACTGTCTCGGCCTACCCGAACAGGCAGGCCGCCGTCACCCGGACGGACACGATCAGGCGGGGTGCGGCAGCGGATAGCGCCGCCGCAGCACCACGCGCTGGACGAGCGTCCAGGTGACCGTGACGGTGAGGTAGAGGCCGGCGGCCAACGGCACGAACACCGCGAACACGGCGGTGAGATAGTGCAGGGCGCTCATCATGCGCAGTATCGTCGGCGACGACATCGGCGAATCATCCACGGCGACCGGCCGGAACACCCGCCGCGTGATCTCGGCGACCACGATCATGATCGCGATCAGCGCCGCGTACACCGCGAGAGTGGGCAGCGAGAACGGCCCCGTCGTCAGCATGTGCACCAGGCTCGTGCCCAACGGAGCGCCGAACAGATCATGCGTGAGCAGGTCGTTCGAATGCCCCGCGATCTCGGTGCGCAGAAACAGCGTGTAGAGGATGCCGACGACGGGAGCCTGTGCGAGCACGGGGAGGCAGCCGGCGAGCGGTGAGGTGTTCTCGTCTTTGTACAGCTGCATCGTCTCGCGCTGCAGGCGCTCGGGATTCTTCTTGTGCCGTTTCTGCAGCACGCGCAGCTTCGGCGCGAGCCGTGCACGGGTCTGCTCGGCCTTTGCCTGCGAGATTCCGACGGGGATCAGCAGCGCACGCACGAGCAGGGTGACGAGGATGACGGCGGATGCGGCGGCCGCCGTGCCGGTGAATGGTTCGAGGAAGGCCGACAGGCCCGTGAGGGCGCCGTAGGCGAGGTCGAGGATCGCCGCGATGGGCGGAAAGGCAAAGATGTCCAAGGGAAGTCCGTTCTCAGTGGCGGGAAAGTCGGCGTCTGCCGTGTTCCCGTCACAGACGGACGATCACACGGCGGGCACGACTCCCGGCGCTCGCGGACGCGGGTGGCCCGCCGCATCCGGGTCACTCTGAGAAAGCAGGATCGACACGTCGATGGCCCGCAGCGGATGCGGTGACGAGCCCCGCCCCGCGGGAACGATGCCGAGCACGAGCGCGACGACGACGGTCGTGACAGCGAGAACTGCGAGCGCGAGGCTCAGCGCGGTGACATCGAGGGCGGCCAGGTCAGGCATGTTGAGCACGCCGAGCGCGGCCAGCATCAGCTGCACCATCTGCTCGAACCAGTCCGCCATGTCTTTGAGGCTAGCACCGTCGTTGAGGCTAGCACCGTCGTTGAGGCCAGCACCGTCACGGAGATTGCCAGCGCCAGCCGGAGGCGTAGCCTCGAAGCATGAGCGATCTGTGCGAACTTCTCGGCATCCGTCATCCGATTCTGCTCGGCGCGTTCGGCGGGCTGTCGTCTGTCGCGCTGACGGCCGCCGTCAGCGAGTCGGGCGGCCTCGGAGCCTATGGGCTCTACGGCTATGACGGTGCACGTATCCGCTCGACGGCGGCGGCGCTGCGTGCGGCGACGTCGGCTCCGTTCGCACTCAACATCTGGCTGCCCACGGGCGACGAGGTCGAACCCGGCCCGCAGCACACGGTGTTCGCACAGGCGCTGGAGCCGTTCTATGAGGCGGTCGGCGTTGAGATCCCAGCTCGACCGGAACGCTACCTGCCGTCGCTCGATGAGCAGTTGGAGGCGATCTGGGATGCCTCGCCCGCCATGCTCAGCGTTGTCTACGGCGTGCCATCGGCAGACCTCGTCGACGAGGCGCATCGCCGTGGCATCCGCGTCATCGGCACGGCGACGACGGTCGCTGAAGCCGTCGCGCTCGAAGCCGGGGGAGCGGATGCGGTCATCGCCAGCGGTGCGGAAGCAGCCGGGCACCGCGTGTCGTTTCTCCGCCCGGCCGCGGATTCGCTCGTGGGAACCTTCGCGCTCGTGCCACAGGTGGCCGATGCCGTGTCGATTCCGGTGATCGCGGCCGGTGGGGTCGCCGACCGGCGCGGGGTGGCCGCAGCTTTCGCGCTGGGCGCGGCGGGGGTGCAGGTGGGCACCGCGTTCCTCGCTGCGCGGGAGTCTGCCGCGAATGACGCCCATCGCACCGCGATCCGTTCGACGGCTGCGGATGAGAGCGTGCTGACTCGCGCGATGAGCGGACGCCTGGCCCGCGGCGCTCGCAACCGAACAGTGCGCGCGATCGAGGCCAGCGGAACCATCGCGCCCTTCCCGATGCAGAACTGGCTCACCGGACGTTTCCGCGCTGCGGCAGGGGAGCAGAACCTCGGCGAGCTGCAATCGCTGTGGCTAGGTCAGGGTGCGCCGCTCGCCCGGCGTGACACGGCGTCGGAGGTGTTCGCCGAGCTGGTGGCTGGGCTGGGCAGCTCAGCCGACCATTGAACTTAGCCAGATATCTGGCTAAGTTGGTCTCATGTCCACCTACAGTGTCCTAGATGCGCGGAACAATCTGTCACGCCTGATCGCGGACGCGCAGTCTGGAATTGAAGTCACGATCACGAACAGGGGTGTTCCTGTGGCTCAGATAACGCCGATAGCTCCGGTTGACGTGCCGCTCACGGGTGCCATGCTCGCAGAATGGCTCGATGAGCATCCGCTGCCTGCGCGGCTCGTGCGCCCATCTGACGAAATAGAAGAACAGATTCAGCAGGCGCGTGACGCATGGGAATGATCTATCTCGACAGTTGCATTCTTATCTATGCGCTCGAGGATGCAGGTGCTCGGGGCGATCGCGCTCGCGTTCTGTTGAGCGGCGTCAACGACACTCTCGTGGCGAGTCCTTTGGTGTTGCACGAGTGCTTGGTGAAGCCGATTCGCGACGGTGACAACGAAATGCGACGACGAATCTCCGGTGTGTATGACCGTATGGAGCATGTCGACCTCGATGCCTCGGTGTTCGTCGAGGCGGCCGAGCTCCGCGCCAGGTTCGGGCTGAAAGCTCCCGATTCGCTCCATCTGGCGGCAGCTCAGGCGGCCGGATGCGAGCAGCTGTGGACGAACAACAAGAGGCTCGTCGCGGCATCCAGAGGTCTCGCCGTCGACGTCATGAACTCGTAGCGTTCTGGGCGGCTGACGCGCTAAAGGATGACGGTCGAGTGTCCGTGCACGATCACGCGGTCCTCAGCGTGCCACTGCACGGCCCGGGCGAGCACCTGGCGTTCGACGTCCGCGCCGCGGCTCTGCAGCTCGGCCGCGGAGTCGGCGTGCGAGGCGCGCGTGACATCCTGCTCGATGATCGGGCCCTCATCGAGGTCGGCCGTGGCGTAGTGCGCCGTCGCGCCGATCAGCTTCACACCGCGCTCCTTGGCGCGGGCATAGGGGTTCGCACCGATGAAGGCGGGCAGGAACGAGTGGTGGATGTTGATGATGGGCGCGCCGACCTGTTCGATGAAGTCATCGGTGAGGATCTGCATGTAGCGGGCCAGTACGACAAGATCGACATTTCCCTGCAGCAGTTCGAGCTGGCGCTGCTCCATCGCGTGCTTGGCGTCGTCCCCCGTGCCGCGCGAAATGTGCATGAAGGGCACACCGAACGCGCGCACCGAGTCTGCGAGGTCGGGGTGGTTGGAGATCACCATCGTGATATCGATGTCGAGCTGTCCGCGCTGCTGACGCCACAGCAGCTCGAGCAGACAGTGGTCGTACTTCGAGACGAAGATCGCCACGCGCTTGCGGCGTGAGGCGTCGTGCAATGACCACTCCATGTCGAAGCGCTCACCGACCTCGCCCAGGGTCGCCTCCAGGGCCGGCCGTGCGGCAGCGAGACCATCCAGGTGGAGCACCGTGCGCTGGAAGAAGCGTCCGCCCGCGGCATCCGTCGAGTGCTGGTCGAGCGAGATGATGTTCGCGCCGTGCGAGGCGAGAGCCCCGGCGACGGCCGCGACGATTCCCGGCTGGTCATCGCAGGCGATGAGCAGGCGTGCGGTATCGGTCTGAGACATGGAAGCTCCTTGCAGGGGTGTGCATCGATTCTGCCCCGTTCGGGTCGGCAGTGACGAATCGATACGCTGAACGGATGACGACCGCCGCTGAACTGCTCGATGACGCGCGGGTCGCGCTGGCCGGTTTCCCGAAGGAAGGGCTCGGTGAAGAGCGCTCCTCGCGCTGGCGCGGTGAGCGGATCGTGCGCATCGGCGAGGCCTGGCATGTGGGAGTGCTGCTGCTCACGACAGAGCACACCTTCGCGACCGCCGAGGTGCTGCGCGCTGCCGACCCCGGACGCCGGGGGTACACAGCCGAATCGGCCAGACAGCGGGCCGACCGGCGCCAGATGGCGCTGAAGGGCGGCTTCGACGTAGGCGAGGTCGCGCACGTCGGGTGGAGCGTCGTCGACGTGGATGCGGTGGATGCCGGCGGCTCGTCCGGCCCGCTCGCGATGCGCGACGGCATCGTCGCGGTGCGGTGGTCGGGGGTAGCGTATCGTCCGCTCGAGGAATACCTGCGCGAGCAGCTCGAGCTCATGCGCACCCCCGGCGCCTGAGCCTGTCGGTCCCTGAGCCTGTCGGTCCCTGAGCCTGTCGGTCCCTGAGCCTGTCGATCGGTCCCTGAGCCTATCGAAGGGCCCGTCGCGGCGCGGCTGGCTACCCGACGACGCCCGCGAAGCGGCGGAGCAGGTCTGAGCCGCTGACCGTTGCGGCGAGCACGTCGGCCTCGACGGCCGCGAACTGCGCGGCGTCGAAGTAGCCGTTGTTGCGGTAGAACGTCATGCGGTCGGCGAAGTCCTGCGGGGTCGGCTCCGGATGGAACTGTGCTGCATACAGCCGATCTCCCACGCGGTATGCCTGCACCGGGCAGTCGGCGTTCGTCGCGAGCAGCGTCGCGGTGGGCGGAACGTCGGCTGCGCTCTCCTTGTGCGCGGTGAAGACGCGCAGTACCGGCGCGCTGGGGCCGAAGACCGGGTCGGATGCCGCGGCATCCGTCGTCTGGATCTCGGTCGCGCGCGTCGATTCGGGGTGGTCGAGCGTGAGGGTGCCGCCGAGCATCCGGGTCACGACGCCGATGCCGTAACAGGTGAACAGCGCGGCGGCGGTGCCGTCGAGTGCCCGTGCGGCGACGCGCTCGAGGTCGGCTTCGACGCGTTCCTGCAGCGGGGTCTTCACGGCGTCGGTGACGTTGAACGGGGAACCGCCGATCACGAACCCGCTGTGCCTGTCGAGCGCGGCCGGGGTGAGTGGTTCCGAGACGAGATCGAGCTGGTCGAGCTCGGCGATGCCCAGACCTCGCAGAAACGATGCGTGCTCCGCGTCGGCGGCGCCGCGCTCGGGACGCACGCAGATGTAGAGGATCGAGGCCATCTCACGATTCTATTCGTCGCATCGGGAATACCATCGCCGGGGACGCGTTGAACCTGAGCGTAGTTCACTCAACTTTTCAGGAGGACACAGTGCCCAACGACTTCAGCGACACCGGCATGGGCTCGTTCGATGACTTCCTCGCGCGCTATCTTGCGGGTGAGCAGTCCCGGCAGACCCGATCGATCGACCTCAGCCGGTTCCTGACGGTACGCACGCAGCGGATTCTGCAGCGCGCCGGACGCTTCGCGCTCGAACGCGGACAGACCGAACTCGACGCGCTTCACGTGCTGCGCATGATCGTCGAAGACGAGTCGGTGACGCAGGCGATCGAGGGCATCGGGGTCAGCCCGACGCAGATCATCGAGGCCGTCGAGGCGCGGCTGCCGCTGCCAGGTGAGTCGGCCGACACCGGTGCGGCCACGATCACACCGAGCGCCAGCCGGGCGCTCTTTCACGCGTACCAGGTCGCCCGTTCTGCAGGCGCGACCTACATCGACCCCGAGCACCTCTTCTTCGCGCTCGTGCTCGGCCAGGACGTGCCGGCCGGGCAGGTGCTCGCCCGTGCCGGTGTGACGGCCGACGCTCTGACGCAGGGCGCTCGCGAGCACGTCACCGCGCCGGTCGGCGCAGACGGTGCCGCGGGTGAGGCCGAGGCATCCGATTCACCCATGCTGGCGAAATACGGCATCGATCTGACCGCGCGTGCGCGCGAAGGCGCGCTCGATCCCGTGATCGGTCGCAGTGACGAGATCGAGCAGACCATCGAGATCCTCAGCCGCCGCACCAAGAACAACCCGGTGCTGATCGGTGAGGCCGGGGTCGGAAAGACCGCGATCGTCGACGGCATCGCTCAGGCGATCGTCGATGACACGGTGCCCGCACAGCTCAAGGGTCGTCGCGTGATCGCGTTGGATCTTCCGGCCATGCTCGCCGGAACCCGTTACCGCGGTGACTTCGAAGAGCGCCTGACCAAGACGATGGATGAGATCGCCGAGCACAAAGACGACGTCATCGTCTTCATCGACGAGGTGCACACCGTCGTCGGCGCCGGCGGTGCCGGTGACGGCGGGATGGATGCCGGGAACATCCTCAAACCGCGCCTCGCGCGCGGTGACCTGCACATGGTGGGTGCGACGACGCTCAAGGAGTACCGCCAGATCGAGAAGGACCCGGCGCTGGAGCGCCGCTTCCAGCCGGTGAAGGTCGATGAGCCGTCGATCGATGACGCCGTGCTGATTCTCGAGGGGCTTCGGGCCGCCTATCAGGATCACCACCGGGTCGAATACACGGATGCCGCGCTCCGCGCCGCCGTGACCATGAGCGCGCGCTACCTGCCTGACCGCGTGCTGCCCGACAAGGCGATCGACCTGATCGATCAGGCGGGTGCACGGCTGCGGCTGAAGCAGGGTCTGCCCGTGGACACCTCGGCGCTCATGGCTGAGCTCGCTGACCTCGAATCGCGCAAGAACGCCGCCGCGACGGCTGAACAGTACGAGGAAGCTTCGCGACTGCGCGATGAGGTCGTCGAGGTTCAGGGGCGCATCGACGCCGCCGCGGCCGGCCACACGCGCGACCGCGAGGCGATCGTCGACGAGCGTGAGATCGCCGAGGTGATCGCGCGGGCGACCGGAATTCCGGCATCCCGCCTCACCGAGGGCGAGCGCGAGCGTCTCGCCGATCTCGAGGCTGAACTGCACGCCCGGGTGATCGGACAGGACGACGCCGTGACGGCCGTCTCGCGTGCCGTTCGCCGCAGCCGCACCGGCATGGGCGATGCCCGCCGGCCGGTGGGCTCGTTCCTGTTCCTGGGTCCGACGGGTGTCGGCAAGACCGAGCTCGCCAAGGCGCTCGCCGATCGGCTGTTCGATGACGAGAATGCGGTGATCCGCTTCGACATGAGCGAGTTCGGCGAGCGGCACACGGTGTCGCGGCTCGTCGGTGCCCCTCCTGGATATGTCGGCCACGACGAGGCGGGTCAGCTCACCGAGCGCGTGCGCCGCAACCCCTACTCGATCGTGCTGTTCGACGAGATCGAGAAGGCGCATCCCGATGTGTTCAACCTGCTCCTGCAGGTGCTCGACGACGGTCGCCTGACCGACGGACAGGGCCGCACGGTCGACTTCCGCAACACGGTGATCGTGATGACCTCGAACATCGGAAGCGAGTTCCTCGCCTCACGCTCGGGAGCCCTCGGCTTCGTCGCGTCGCAGGATGCCTCGGCGAACGGATTCGCATCGCAAGAAGACCTGCGCGCTCGCGTGATGGGCAAGCTGCGGGAGGCGATGCGGCCGGAGTTCTTGAACCGCATCGACGAGATCGTGCTGTTCCGGAAGCTGACGCAGAGCGAGCTCGGAGAGATCGTTCGCTTGATGCTGGGTGCGACGACGGCACGGCTCGCGGAGCGCGAGGTAGCGATCGAGGTGACCGATGCTGCCGTGCGGTGGCTCGGCGAGCACGGCTACGAGCCCGAGTACGGGGCCCGGCCGCTGCGCCGGCTGATCCAGCGCGAGGTCGACGACCGCATCGCCGACCTGCTCGTGTCGGGTGAGCTCACAGGCGGTGGGTCGGTGCGGGTGGATGCCGCAGAAGGCGGCCTCACGGTCGCCGTGCCCGTCCTCGCCTGAGCGGCCGGGTTTCGCGCGTCAGCGGGATGAGTTGGCGGTGCGGCCGCGGACGATGCCGATGAACGTCTCGACGTCTTCGGTGGTGCGCTCGCGCGCCCACGCCAGGCCGACAGACGAGGTCGGCCCGTCCACCAGCGGCCGATAGTCGACGTCTTTGCGCTGGTGCAACCGCGCCAGCGACATCGGTACGACGACGATTCCGACGCCCGTCGCGGCCGTGGCGATAGCATCCGCCGTCGTTTCCAGAGCCGCGAAACGCGGCTCGACGGTTGCCAGGCCGAGTGGGCCGAGCACGTCGTCGAGCGGTGTGATCAGCACTTCACCGGCCAGGTCGTGGCCGGTCACCTCGTCGACGGCCATGAGATGGGACTCGACGGATGCCACGACCACCGGCACCTCGTCATACAACGAGATCACATGCAGGCCCTCATCAGTGAGCGGAAGACGGATGAGCGCGGCATCCACCTCGTCGATCGAGTCGCGTTGTCTCTGCGCGTCGAGGGGGACGAGTTCGAGCGGTACGTGCGGCATCCGCTGCTTCCACGTGTCGATCCATCTGCCCGGGGTCGCACCGGCGACGGCTCCGAGCCGGAATACGCGCGGTTCGGGCCGTGGCGCAGCCTCGGACGGGGCCGGTTTCTGGCCGGGGCGATTCGACTCGCGCTTCGGCGTGCGTTTCGCTGGCGTGCGCTTCGAACGAGCAGGTCCGCCCTGCGCGGCGCGCTGACGAGGTCTGCCAGATTGTGCCATGGGTTCAGGCTACTCGCGTCTCGGATATTCACGTCTCGTTCACGTTGTCGTATGAATCTCGCCCCGTGCTGGTCGTCGGTGCGGCCTTAGCTCGTCACGTCGGCTGATCGGCCGCTCTCATCACCCTGCACCCGCACCTTCGAAAGGTTCTCCCATGCAGTCCACCATCAAGCGCGGTCTCGCGATCGCCGCTGGTCTCACGCTCGCCTTCGGCCTCGCCGCCTGCGCCTCATCGCCCGCCGACTCGGCAACGGGCGACGGCGACGCAGCCTCCGGTGAAGGCGCCTTCGCCTCGGGCAACTCCGACACGCTTGTTTTCGCCGTTCTTCCCGACCACGAGGGCGCTGATCAGGACGCTCAGCCGATCGCCGACTGGATCTCCGCGATCACCGGCAAAGAGGTCGAGTTCTTCCAGGCGACCGACTACACCGCCGTGGTGCAGGGACTCGCCGCCGACCAGATCGACATCGCGCAGATCTCGGCGTTCACCTACTTCCAGTCGCAGAACGCCGGTGCCGACATCGAGCCCATCGGCGCGCAGATCACCCAGGACGGTGCTGAGCCGGGCTACTACTCCGTCGCAGTCAAGAACCCGGCTGCGACCGAGGTGTCGTCGCTTGAAGACTTCGCCGACCGCCCGGTCTGCTTCGTGAACCCGACCTCGACCTCTGGCTTCGCGGTACCGATGGGCGGTCTGCTCGAGGCCGGTGTCACGGTCGCGGAGGACAACCGCTTCTTCGGCGAGGAGCACGACCTCAACGCCCGCAAGGTCGCCGAGGGCAGCGACTGCCAGGTCGGCTTCGCGCAGGACATCGACGCCGACCCGCTGATCGAGTCGGGCGAGCTCGAAGAGGTCACCCGCGTTCTCGTCCCGGCGGCTCCGATCGTCATGCAGGCAGCTCTTCCGCAGGACGTCAAGGACCAGCTCACCGACGCTCTCGCCGACAGCACGCAGGCTGACCTCACCGACGCAGGTGTTGAGCTCAACGAGTTCCTCACCGACGGATGGTTCGGATTCGGCGCGGTCGATGACGCGTACTACGACCTGATCCGCACCCTGTGCAGCGAGATCGCAGACGAGGTCGAGGCCTGCCGGGCCTGACCTGTGCGCTGACCGACCGACCCATCAACCGGAGCAATTGACATGACGAACAGCGACACCCCCGCCGTCCAGATCACCGATCTGGGAAAGACATATCCAGGAGCCACAGAGCCAGCTCTGTCGGGGGTGTCGCTGTCGGTCGATCCGGGCGAGATCGTCGTCCTGCTCGGCCTCTCCGGGTCAGGAAAATCGACGCTGCTACGCCACGTGAACGGTCTGGAAGCGCCGACGGAGGGCGCTGTCGTCGCACTGGGTGAATCCGTCAACCGACTGCGAGGTCGAGACCTTCGTGCCCTGCGCGGTCGCATCGGCTTCATCTTTCAGCAGTTCGAGCTCGTCGGCGCCGTCACGGTGCTCGAGAACGTGCTCACAGGTGGTCTGTCGACGCTGCGCGGACCGCGCGTGGGCATCATCTCCTATCCGCGCTCCCTGCGAGAGAAGGCCCTCGGACACCTTGATCGCGTCGGGCTGCTCGACTTCGCCTACAAGCGGGCCGACACTCTCTCGGGTGGGCAGCAGCAGCGTGTGGCGATCGCCCGCGCCCTCATGCAGGACCCGGAGATTCTGCTCGCCGACGAGCCCGTGGCCTCCCTCGACCCTGAGTCGAGCGGGCAGATCATGTCGCTCATTCGTGAGATCGCGGCCGAGCGATCGCTGACCGTCATCTGCTCGCTGCACCAGGTCGACCTGGCGCTGAGCTGGGGTGATCGGATCCTGGGCCTTCGCGCTGGCGAGGTCGTGCTCGACACCCACACTGACGGCTTGAGCCGCGAAGAGGTCATGGAGATCTACGGCCGCGTAGCCACGACCACGAGCGAGATCGCCGCACTCGAAGATGAGCTCGCCGAGGCTCGTGAGCAGGTGCTGAGCAACGAGGTGCGCCGCGCCGCCGCTCGTGAGCGCTTCGCCGAAGACCTCGCGAACGAGGAGCCCGCGTGACCACGCTCGCCGAACGCCCCTCGACACTCGCCGAGCGCATTGCGCTCGTGCCACACCCCGCACCCCGACTGTCGACCGTCGTCTCGTACGGCGTCATCGTCGCCATCCTCGCGCTCGGCGTCTGGTCGTTCATCGGTCTCGACTACAGCCTCAAGAGCCTGGAGACCACGGGCAGCAACATCTCACGCTTCCTCGGTATGGCGCTGCCCATGCAGTGGCCCGGCTGGGAGGTGACCGCCGAGGTCGGCGCCGGCGGTGCCAAGATCTACACGACCACATGGGTCGGTTTCGAGCCGATCTGGGACATGTTCCTGACGATCGTCATCACCCTCACCCTTGTCGTCGCGGGAACCGCGCTCGCCGCTGTTCTCTCGGTCCCGGTCGC
>NZ_JAJUFV010000013.1 GCF_029263575.1 Microbacterium sp.
CACCGAACCAGGTCACGTGGGGGCAGATCCTCGACGCCGACGAGTCGGTGATCGTGAACCTCGGCGTCACCCCGGGAGGGTTCCTCGGTGATGAGGAGATCCGGCAGGACATGGCGGGTCTGCTGCTGTACACGCTGTGGGAGGAGATCCAGCACACGTGCGCGGGCTGGTGGGACCAGCAGCGGGCCGTGTGGGTGTTCGCCGACGAGGTGAAGCATCTCGCGGCGAACAACGCCGACGTGATCAAGGCGATGCGTCAGGACGGCCGGTCGTTTGGTGTGCGTCTCGTGCTCGCCACGCAGGAGCCGAACACGCTGCAGCCGGACGTGCTCAAGACGTTCATCGGGTTCGGGATGATGTTCTACTTCGCGCAGGACGAACCGTCCACGCTCGCGCAGATCGTCGGCGATCTGATCGCCGGCGGTGGCGAGTGGGAGGCGCAGGATGTGGCGAACCTCGCGAACTTCCAGACGATCGCGCGTGTGCGTGCCGGGTCGGGGCGTCTCGAGCCGTGCATCGTGACGACGTTGAACTTCCGTGCGATCCGTGACGGGCAGCTGTCTGCATGAGTCGTCATCTCAACCAGCTCGCCTCGAACATCGCCGCGTCACCGTACCGGTCGGCGCGGCGTCTCGACCCGTACTGGGATGGCGTGTGGGCGCCGGGCGCGAACGGGCATTGGCTGACCGCGTCGCGCATGAAGCGGTGGGACGATGCCCGCCTGATTCAGGCGCGACGACTGTCGCGGAACCTCACCGTCGGCGTCGATACGGCGGCGGGTCGGATCCGGCAGATGTGGGAACCGAAACTGTCGCTTCTCGCGTCTCTGTTCGCGTGGAAGACCGCCACTGTGGAGCAGGTCGCGGCACTGACTGGGATCGGCGACATCGGTGTGATGCGGTCGCGTCCCGTCGGCGACCTGTTCGCCCTCGAGATCGCTGACGTCGGCGACCTGGTGCTGCAGTACCGGCAGGGAGCGTACTCGTCGCGTGCACGCATGGTGCGGCCGGCGCTCGGGAGCGCCTTCGACCGTCTCTTCGCGCCCGAGCTCACCTACCCGGAGCTCGTGTCGATCACCGGCGGGATGCCGTGGTCGGCCTCGGGCAGGTACGAACGACACAACGTGCTCACGGTGGAGCTGATGCTGCGCGCGGCAGAGTTCCTTCCCGGTGTCGCCACGATCCTCGGGGAACCGTTCTCGACGGTCACCGATCTCCTCCACGGCGGCACCGACCAGGCGGGGTCGTCGCGTGCCGGCGACGCCGTACTGGTGCGTGAGGACGGGCTGCGGATCGTGTTCGAAACGGCGGCGACGGTGAACGCCAGGTCGGCCGGGTTGAAGGCGAGACGGTGGGCGGAGGATCTCGCCGCGCGCCCGTTCGACGACAACGGCGTCGTGGTGGTGTTCCTCGCCGTCGACCGGCACGACCCGTTCGACATGGCCGTGGATCGATCGAACACACGCCAGATGGCGAAGTTCGTCCGGCAGGCCGTCGACCAGTTCCCGGGGCGTGGCGCGAACCGCACCGCGGACAGGATGTTCGTCGCGTCGTGGCAGGACTGGTTCCCCGGCCCGCACCAGGCAGGTGACGGGTTCGATCTTCTGCTCGCCGACGCGGCCGTCGGAGGAGACAGCTGGGAGTCGCGCGCGCTCCTCGATCCGGCGTCCGTCCCGGCACCGGCACGCATGTCGGCACCGTTGGATGTCGTCGCCGCGGCGTCCGGGCTCCGGTCGGTGCCGCACCAACTGCGGCGTTCGACACACGAGCGCCCTCAGTTCGACTCGCTGACCCTCGCGCGCACCGGCTGGGAGTCACTGCCACCGCACCGTGCCGGCGACAAGTGGCGCGACCGTCCACAGCGCGCCGACCCGTTCGCACCGTCCGGTGCGAGGTCCGTCGCGGTCCTCCCCGACCGGTATACGTTCTGACCCGCGCATGGGTGGGCGCATGGACACCATCACATGCGAAGGAGGGCAGACAGATGGCACATGTCAACGCGGACTGGGTACTGTAGGACCCGGATCTTGACGGCACGCGAACACTGACCTGCTACGGCTGCGGACGGGTGCTCATCGACACCGTCCCGCCTGGTACGACCGAGGCCGGCTTCGATCGTGCCCTGGCCGCACATCTCGGCGGTACGCATCACACGCCGCAGGAGATCACCGACGAAGCGGTGAAGATCGTCGGACCGCTGCATCATCGGATCGCCGAGCTCGAAGCGCAGGTCGCCGCGATGGCAGCCGTGCACGCCGAGTACTTCGACCTGCAGCAGCACCCGTTCGACTCGACACCGGAGCCGGAAGACATCTGGCGGTTCGACCTCGATTTCCGCAAAGCGCGCGGCATCAACGTGCCCGCCGTACGCCCCATCAGGCGCACCCCGGCGACGTGGGCGAACGTCAGCTGACCAGGCGCCGCCACACCCGCGCATGAACGGGTCATGAGCAACGTCACCCACATGATCGGAACCCGCTGCCCAGTCGGCCCGGGAGGGCGCGACTGCGCCTGCTGCGGCGAAGCGCCCGGCAAGCATCGCACCGTGCAGCGTCGCACCGCGAAGCGCCGCGAACGGCAGAGCTGGAAGCGCGGCGTCCACGACGGGCGCGACGCCTAAACACGCGGCTCCCACGTCGCGGCCGTGCCGCGGGAGTGTCGGTGCGGGTCGCTACGGTAATCGTGTGGCCCGCTCATCTTGGAACGACATCCGCGCACGCGCCGGGAAGTTCGCCGCCGACTGGGAAGGCGAGACGTACGAGAAGGGCGAGGCGCAGACGTTCTGGACGGAGTTCCTCGCCCTGTTCGACATCGACCGGCGCCGGGCGGGCGGCTACTTCGAGCATGCGGTGAAGCTCGCCGGCGGCAAGCAGGGGTTCGTCGACATGTTCTTGCCAGGGAAGCTCCTCGCCGAGCAGAAGAGCGGCGGGCGCGACCTGCAGAAGGCCCAGTCGCAGGCACTGAGCTATCTCGATGGGATCCCGGACGTGGATCTTCCGCAGGCGATCGTGTCGTGCGACTTCCAGACGTTCCAGGTGATGACCCTCGAGACGCGCGAGGTCGAGACGTTCGCGCTCGCGGATCTTCCCGATCATGTGCGCCTGTTCGGGTTCCTGGTCGACCAGACGAGCAGTCGGTACGTGGAGCAGGCGCCGGTGAGCCGCGACGCTGCCGAACGGATGGCGAAGCTACATCAGGCGCTCTACGACTCGGGCTACGTCGGTCACCGTCTCGAGCTGCTGCTGGTGCGGTTGGTGTTCTGCCACTTCGCGGATGACGCGTACATCTTCGAGCGGGGCAGCTTCGAGAAGTACCTGCAGAATCGCACCCACCAGGACGGTTCCGATGTGGGGCCGCGGCTGGCGAAGCTGTTCGAGGTGCTGAACACGCCACCCGAGGAGCGTTCTCGCACGCTGGATGAGGAACTCGCGGCGTTCCCGTACATCAACGGCGGGTTGTTCGAGGAGTACCAGCCGATGCCCGACTTCGATCGGGACATGCGGTTCCAGCTGCTTTTGACGTGCCGTCCGGACTGGTCGAAGGTGTCGCCGGCGATCTTCGGATCCATGTTCCAGGGCGTGATGGATGAGGACGCGCGGCATGATGTCGGCGCGCACTACACCAGCGAGGAGAACATCCTCCGCGTCATTCGACCCCTGTTCCTCGATGGCCTGTATCGGGAGTTCGAGCAGATCAAACGCGACCCTCGAGAGGGGAACCGCAGGTCACGTCTGACGGCCTTCCATGACAAGCTCGCGAGCCTCGGCTTCGCCGACTTCGCCGCGGGCGCGGGCAACTTCCTCATCATCGCGTACCGCGAGTTGAGGCGTCTTGAGCACCGTGTTCTCGCGGAACTGCAGGGGTCTCGCGTGACGCTCACCGACGTCGGCGATCTCCTCAAAGTGCGGGTGGAACAGTTCTCCGGCGTCGAACTGCTCGAGTTCCCAGCGCTAATCGCGCAGACCGCGCTGTGGCTCACCGACCATCAGATGAACCTCGAAGCCTCACAGCGGTTCGGCATGCACTATTCGCGCATCCCCCTCACAGACGGGGCGAACATCGTCCACGCGAACGCGCTCGACATCGACTGGGAGACGGTGCGTCCCGCTGCGGAGACGAACTACGTGCTCGGCAACCCGCCATTCCTCGGGTCGCGGACGATGGACAAGGAGCAGAAGGCTGAGGTGCGGAAAGTCGCGAAGGGCCTTCCACAGGCGGGCTTCCTCGACTTCGTCGTGCCCTGGTATCTCCTCGCCGACAAGTACACGGAGAAGAATCCCGACATCGAGGTCGCGCTCGTATCAACGAACTCGATCAGTCAGGGCGAGCAGCCCGGCATCTTCTGGCCGCGGCTTCTCGGCAACGGGCAGCACATCAACTTCGCCCACCGCACCTTCGTGTGGACCAACGACGCCAAGGGCGTCGCGAGCGTGCACTGCGTCATCGTCGGCTTCTCCCGGAAGCGCCGGAAGGTGAAGGAGCTGTACAGCTACACGGACGGGCGCGGCGAACCGATCCTCGAGCTCGTGCCGTCGATCAGCCCTTATCTCGTCGCCGGTGACGAGTATGTCGTCGGGAACCGGCAGGAGCAGATCAGCGGCGCCCCGAAGATGGCGTTCGGAAACATGGCTGCCGACGGCGGCAACCTCCTCCTCACCCGCGCCGAGCGGGACGAACTGATCGCCGCGGAACCGGCCGCGGCGGACTGGATCCTGCCGTGCGTCGGATCGAAGGAGTTCATCAACGGCCTCGAGCGGTACGCGCTCTGGCTGGACGGTGTCACTCCTGGGCAGTTGCGGGCGATGCCACTGGTGCGTGCGCGGGTCGCGGCGAACCGAGAGCTGCGCGCGAAGTCGTCGCGGCCGAAGCTCGCGGACATCCCTCACCTGTTCGCGCAGATCACGCAGCGTCCCGAGAATCCGTTCCTTGTCGTCCCACGCACGTCATCCGAGCGGCGCGAGTACGTGCCGATGGGGTTCTACGAAGGTGGCGTGGTCGCGACCGATGGCGTGCAGACTATCGCAAATGCGACCCGCGACCTGTTCGCGGTGCTGACGAGCCGGATGCATATGGACTGGCTGCGCACCGTCGGCGGGAGGCTCAAGAGCGATGTTCGCTATTCGAAGGATGTCGTCTACAACAACTTCGTCTTCCCCACCGTCACCGACGCCCAGCGCGAACGTCTCGTCGAGCTCGGCCAGGCCGTCCTCGATGCGCGCGCCGAATCCCCAGACGACACCCTCGCGGACCTTTACGACCCGGACGTGATGCCCGCCACCCTGCGGCGCGCCCACCGGAACATCGACGAGTACGTCGACAGCCTCTACCGGCCCGAGGGATTCACCAGCGCGTCCGAACGCGTCGCGCATCTCCTGCACCTGCACAAGCAGATCAGCGCCTCCCCTTCCCCGTAGCGCGCCTTCCGTCGGCCGGGTTGCCGTAGAGCAGGTGGGTGTAGCGGCATCCATCTGGGAGGGCAACGATCATGGCCGAGGGCAAGAAGCCGTCGCGTAAGGAACGGCGGCAGCAGGAGGTCGACGACATCGTCGGGTTCCTCGGGTCGGGGCGGGGCATGTGGTTCCTGGCCTGCCTGGGCGTGCTGGGTGTGATCGCTGCCGTGTCGTACGCGCTGAGTGCGTTCGGACTGTGACTGGTTCGGGGACGGTTCCGGGTGTCGTCTATGGGCGCGCCGGGGGGTCGCTTGCGGGTGCCGGGTGGGCGCAGAAGGATGCGGCTCGCATCGGGGCGTCGGGGGAGCGTCTGACCGCGGAGGTTCTCGATCCGCTCGCGAAGCGTCCGGGCGGGGTGACGGTGCTGCATGATCTTGACATCCCGATCCCGGGGTTCAAGGCGAACATCGACCATGTCGTGGTCGCCGGTTCCACGGTGACGATCATCGATTCGAAGGTGTGGCGTCCTGGCGTCTATCGGACGCGGGACGGGGTCACCAAGCGCGGGTTCCGGGTGGCGGAGTTCGCCGACAAGAAGACGCTGCAGGCCGCATGTGACGGGTTTCGCCGGCATCTGGTCCGACACGAGCTCGCGGACGTCACGGTGCGGGCCGTGCTCGTGGCGTGGTCGACGCACCCGGTGTGGCCGGTGCTGTTCGCCGGGTATGAGCCGGCCGGTGCGGTCGCTGCGGCCGGGTGGCGGTTCCGTCTGTCGCCTGCCCGGTGGGTGGGGTCGGGGACGGCTGATTCACGGATCGTGACGGCGCTGTTGCCGTTGGTGCGGAAGTAGGGAGCAAGGGAGCGCATGATGGCGACGACGAGGAAGCCTCAGAAGCCACCCCGCCCGAATCTCGCCCCGCTCGGGGTGGGGATCGCGGTCGTGTTCACTGTCGCGGCGCTGTTCGTCCGGCTACCGGGGTTCGTGGTGCTGTGGCTCGGGATGTGGGTGGCGGCGCTGCTCGCGGCCGGGCCGGCGTTCCTGACCGGGAAAAAGGACGCGGCGGGGAATCCGACGCCGGGGTCGGAGAAGGAGCAGCGGCAGGTCGACCGGTTCGCGATGTGGCGGTCCCTCCGG
Source organism: Microbacterium sp. (assembly GCF_029263575.1). Lineage (GTDB taxonomy): Bacteria > Actinomycetota > Actinomycetes > Actinomycetales > Microbacteriaceae > Microbacterium. The sequence goes on from NZ_JAJUFV010000013.1 coordinate 6,525, forward strand.
TGGAGGATGCTCGTCCCCAACGGCGAGTGGCTACTGAATGACCGGGACACGCTCTCGAGCGATGCGAACAACCCTCAGGCGCCGTTCTGGAAGCGGATCCTGCTGTTCGCCGGATGGGTGCTGGTGCCGCAGCAGTTCGGGACGATCGCGGCGGTGTGCGTCGCGGTGGTCGCGTTCACGTTCCCTACCGACCGGCTCGATCTGATGGGCGTCTGGCCCGGGTCGACGGTGCTCCTCGCCGTGCTCGATGCGGTCGCCGTGTATGTCGTGGCGCGGCAGCTCGAGGCGGCGCTGCGGCGCACCGCGGCACCGTCGGATCCGAAGCCGCCAGTGACGGTTACCGAGGCGCGTCGTGTCGACCGGTGGTGGCTCGGTGCGGCTGTCGCGGCCGGCGCCGGGATCGCCACCGGGTTCGCCGTGTTCGTCGTGCTGGATCTGCTCGGATGGGCGTGGCTGTTCTGGCCCGCCGTCCTCACGTACGTGTTCGCTGGCGCCACAGTTGCCGCGGTCGTGCTGCGGAAGATGTGGGCGGGGCGAATCCTCGAGGACTGGGCGAACACCGTCGAAGCGCGCGCCGGGTGGGATGAGCGCTGGACGCAGCTGCGCCGCGACCCGGCCCCGCACCTGCTGTCGCACACGCGCGTCGGCGACGGCGCGCATCCGATCGTCATCGACCGGTTCGAGGCTCGCGCCCCATTCGATGCCGGGCAGGCAGTGAAGGATCACCCGAAGATCGCCCCCACTGTCGGTGCGGGCGTGCGCGTGTCGATCCTGTTCGAGGAGAACATCGACAGTTCCGGTCAGGTCGTGACCGGCACGAAGCACCCGTTGCGGTTCAGCGTCGTCGCGTGGCCGGTGGACTTCCATGTCGACATCACCAGCCCCGACGTGGATCCCGACCTGTTGTCGCTGGCGTGGCGGTGCGCGATCGCCGACGGCGTGCAGGACGTCGGCGGTGTGCAGCCGATGCTGCTCGACGTGCAGCCCCTGCATGACCCGGACGCGTCGACGACGGAGGACGGTGAGCCGGCGACGGCCGCGTGGGGGTTCCAGTACAACCCTGCCGAGGCGATGACGTTCCCGATGCTCACCGCACACGTCGAAGAACGTCTCGGTATCGACATGATCCCCACCGAGACGGCGCTCGTGTACGGCGGGGCGCTCGACAGCGACGGCATCCGCACCGTGTGGGCCGATCCGGACACCCCGGAGGAGCTGCGCCGTCAGCGCGTGGAGGCCCGGTGGGGTCAGCGGTGGACGGACGTGCTCAAGCAGGGCGAGCAGGCGCCGTTCATCGAGCATGTCGCCTACGAGACCGGGACGCTCCCGTCCGGCGACACGATCGAGTCTCAGCCGTTCCTCCTCCCCGAGGGTCAGGAGCCGGTGAAGTACCTGTCTGCGTCGAAGCGGGACGCGCTCACGTCGACGCTGCAGAACCCGGGCTGGGTGTCGGTCGCGTCGTGGCAGCACTGGATGGAGGGAGGCCGTTCCGGTGAACGCCACCAGGGTGCGATCGTGGTCCGCTGGTCCCCTGCCCCGTTGCCGAAGAATCCGGCACGGATCGTTCCGGCGCGTGTCGGCGCCGACATGGAGGCGGTCCGGTGGGTGGTCGAAGCGGCCATCAATGACGGCTTCGATGCCGCCAAGCTTGCTCGTCCCGAGGTGATCGCCGCGAAGGCGCTGACCACGCCCCGGTCGGAGGAGCACATCTGGGATGTCACCCTTCGCCTGTATGGCGGGGTCACGCTCGCCGACGTGAAGCGCGTCGCGGAGAAGATCCGTCAGGGCATGGGGTCGTGCGCCTGGCTGCGGGTCACCGGCCATGAAGAGGGCTGCCGTGTCGTGGCCGGCGCGAACCCCCTCATCGGGGACGTCACGTTCACGCGGCCTGCCGCGCAGCAGGACTGTGTCCGGTTGAACTGGGAGCAGGCGTTCACGGACACGCAGGTGGTGTCGTATTCGACCGGGCAGACGCCCGAGCTCGTGCAGGTGAGCCCGATGCCGAAGAACGAGAAGGTGCTCGAGCACATCTTCCGCATCCCGGAGGGGTCGGGCCTGTCGATGGGGTCGATCACGGGCGCCCGGAAGAAGCTGCTTCCAGCGACGGGGAACATGTGGATGTCGGTGTCGGCTGGTGAGGAAGCCAACCTGGTGCGCGTGCTGACCTGCACGGAGTATCCGTTGCCGTTCCCGGCGCCTGTCGACTGGGATGAGGTGTACGAGTCGACGGCGATCCCGTTCGCGTCGGCGACGACCGGCGAGCCGATCATCTACGACTGGCGGGAGGATCCGCACCTGCTCGTGCTCGGCGGGACCGGGTCGGGTAAGAGTGCCGGATCGATGAACCTCATCAACGGGGCGATCATCCGCGGCTGTGACGTGTATCTCGCCGACCCAGAGAAGTTCGGCGCCGACTTCCGGTACGCCTCCCCGTGGCTCAAGGGGATGGCGCTGACCGTGTTCGAGGCATCCGCGATGATGGAGCACGTCTACGCGGAGGTGAAGCGCCGCAAGAAGCTCAACGGCGACCACGGCGTCACGTCGTACACGAACCTCCCCGAGGACATCCGGCCGCGGCACATCGTCGTGTTCATCGACGAGTTCACGTCCCTCATGGCGGTATCGAAGCTCGCGAAGCTCCCACAGAACGCGTCCCCGGATGCGCAGGCGAAGCATGCCGAGGCGGAAAGGGAGAACGAGGCCCGCCGTAGCATCGGCTACCTGTCGGCACGCATCGTCCGTGAGGCGCGTTCTGCCGGTGTGACGCTGATCCTCGCCGGTCAGGAGCTCAAGAGCGACACCCTCGATGCGATCCCGAACGGCAAGAGCCTCAAGGGGAACATGTCGCGCCTGGTGCTCGGAAAGATGGACCAGTGGTCGCTCGCGTCCGCCCTCAAGGCGCCGAACGATCTGCCGGATCTGGGCGAGACGATCCCGAAGGGTCGTGGCCTGTTCGAGTCCACATCGGACTCCACCGCGCAGGCCATCCAGATGTGGTTCGACGCCCCCGATCACGCCGCGTCGTCGATCGAGCACATCGAGCAGGTGCGCGACCGGCTTCCCGAGTCGGAGCGGATCGACTTCGCGGAGATGGCGGCAGAGACCACTGACGACGGCACGCCGATCCACGGGCGTCTGATTGATGAGGAAGACGACTGGGAGATCGAAGAGCCCGTCCCGCTCGAGCCCAGCGAGGACGACGAAGTGCTGCCGTCCCTGTCGCTAGATCTGTCGGAGCTGCCGGATGAACCGGCCGAGGACGACGAAGTGCTGCCGCCGTTGTCGCTGGATCTGTCCGCGTTCGGCGAGTCGGGCGCCAGCGACATCGACGTCGATGAGGAAGACGACGATGAGGAGCCGTTCGATACCGGCGAGATCGCCGTCCCCGTCCGTGAGGACGACGCTGCAGGACAGTACCCGTGGCCCGACGGCGCGGACCCTGTCGAGAACGGCGAGGACGCGCCGCGCGTCCCGCTGAGTGCCGAGCGCATCCCCGACACGGACCCGACGACGCACCGCCCGTTCGGCTTCGACGACACCGATGAGCCCGAAGAGGACATCTCGGCGGGCGAGACGGACACGGCGCGCCCCGAGGAGGACACGACGCCCGGGCCGGTGGTGTTCACCGCGAACGGCATCGACATCCCCGACGCGGTCCCGGTCACGCCGATCGTCGAGACGCCCGAGGTGGTGACGAAGATCGTCGCCGTCGACCGGATCCTCACCTGGCTGCGGGCGCACCCGCACGTCACCGACGCGATCTGGGTCACCGGTGCGGCACGTACACACGGACGGAAGGCGACAGACGCCGCCGCCGATCTCGGTGTGACGATGCGCGTCTACCTGCCCGACGCGTACCGCGCCGAACTCGCCTCACCGCAGGCGACGCCCGAACCCGCCACGGAGAACGTGCCGGTTCCGCACGCGACCTCGGAGCCTCCCGCAAACCTGGGGATGTTCCCGACAGGCGACCCGACGGCGACAGCCCCGGCACTGTTCGCCGACGAGACGACGCACCGGGACGGCCCGAACGTGTTCTGACCGCGCATGAGGGATCCGAAACCGCGTCAGGACTACAGGAAGGACACCCGCTCATGATGGGTGCATCTCACGCGATCAGCGGCGCCGCCGTGTGGGTCGCGATCACCACTCCCGCTGCGGGCTTCGGCATCTTGTCGGTCGACCCGATCGAACGCATCGCCGGAGCGATCGTGTGCGCTGGAGCCGCTCTGTTGCCGGACGCCGACCATCCGAACGCGACCATCGCCTACTCGGTTCCCGGCGGCTCCTTGGTGACCGGAGCGATTGGGAAGGCCACCGGCGGGCATCGGAAGGGCATGCACTCGCTGCTCGCCGTCGTCGGGGTCCTGGCCGCGGCGATCGCGCTCTCGCACGTGACGTTCACCCCCGACGGGTGGGACACCGCCATTCAGGTCGGGGCGGGCATCATGGCCGCGGCGTGCATCGCGTTCGCGGTGAAGGTGCTGCACCTGGCCCGTTCGTGGCTGGTGGCGTGGCTGACGGGGATCGTCGCGGCCGGGATCACGTCGTGGTTCTTCCCGTCGCACACATGGTGGCTGCCGGTCTGTCTCACGGTCGGCTACTTCGTGCATCTGCTCGGCGACTTCCTCACCGTCGGTGGTGTGCCGTGGCTGTGGCCGATCATGCCGAAGCCGTCGAAGACCGTCCGTGAGCATCCGATTTGGAAGCAGTTGTGGCGCCCGTTCGGCGGGTTCGCTCTCCCCCTCGTGGGCAAGACCGGATCGTGGCGCGAGCAGCTCCTCACCGTCGCGATGACGGTCTACGCCGGCTGGGGCGCGACAGTCGGATTCTTCGCCCTCTGACCGGCATCGACGCCCGCTGACCACTGGACCCGACACGGGACCGTACCGGGATCGGTGGGTGGGTACGCATGATGCCCCCAACGCTGCATATCGCGGCGATGTCGACCGAAGGAACCGCAGTGGACTACGAACCCGAGGCACTGTTCTCGATCTCCGAGCCTGAGCAGCAGATGCTCGAGACCGTCAATACGACTCTGCAGAAGCCGCAGGTCGATGAGATGGAGATGCTGTTCACGTCCCCCATGTGGGCGCGGTTCTCCTTCCCGCACCGGGATCAGGGCCTTGCCCGCGAATGGCAAGTCCGCAATGGCGATCAGGTGTTGCAGCTCTCGGTCCGGTCGACGCCCAACCGTGACGGCTCATCGACACCGAATCGCATCCCCTACGGGATCATCCCCCGCTCTCTCATGGCGTATCTGGTGACGACCTATCTGCACACCGGCGAGCCGATCATCGACCTCGGCACGTCACGGAACCAGTTCTTCAAGCTGCTCGGGATGCACAACAGCGCCGCACAGATGAAGCGCGCGATCCGTCAGATCGATTACGTCGCGGCGTGCAACATCAGCGTGTTCCGGTTCGCGTCGACAGATGACATCGAAGGCACGGAGATGACCAACGCGAACGTCGCGAAGAAGGTCATCTGGGCAGAGCGCACAGCGGGCGGCAAGCAGACGGACTGGGCGACGCGGATCGTTCTCGATCCGACATTCGTGGAAGAGATCGCCAAGGAGCCGATGCCGTTGTCTGCCGCGGATCTTCGCCAGCTCGGGTCTTCGACGATCGCGTTCGACATCTACGTGTGGCTCACCTACCGGCTGTGGCAGATCAAGGGCCCAACCCGAGTCACCTGGCAGCAGCTGCACGCGCAGTTCGGCTCCGGGTATGCACGCCTGCGGGACTTCCGGGGGAAGTTCCTCGAAGCACTCGGGCACGTCAAGACGGTCTATACCGATGCGAACGTGTCAGTGCCCGATGGGAAGGACTACATCGTCCTCCACCCGTCCCGCCCGCGGATCGCACCGCTGTCGAAGAAGGGCGCCCTCGAGCTGCGCTGACCGAGTGAAGGATGTGAGGGGCGACAGGTGCTTGCCTGTCGCCCCTCAGCTGTGTACTGAGGAGCACATGCCGTTCCGCGACAGGATCGCGCCCGATGCCCGGCGCGGTCATCGGGCGGCGGTCGATCAGCACTGGCGAGTGTCATCGAAGCGCCGGCGGCGGAGGGGGCGCGACCAAAATCCACACCCCCTGAGCGCGACCAAAATCCACACCCCGCGACCGGAATCCATAGCAGCGGCGAGAGGCTGTGGATAACCCTCGATTCGCGAACTTTCGGTGTGGACTTTGGTCGCGCCCCCTGTGGAGTTTGGTCGCGCCTAGTGTGGACTTTGGTCGCGCCCTCTCCACTTTTTCCCCTGGTCGCTGGTTATTTCTAGAGGGCCCCAAGTAGTTCTCTCAAGTAGCTCTCTCAATCCAGTGGTTACGTACCAGCGGTAGGTCACCAGCGCGCACGCGCGCGAGAGCTGAGCTCGAATCGGCAGCTTCCTGCCTGGCCTGTCTCGCATCGTGGCTGCCGCGCACCGCTTCGCGGTGCTTGCCATCAGATGGTGTGGTCCAGTTGGCAGCTGGGTCACCGTGCCACTACCGCACCGCTCTAGCCTCTGGTCTCGATGCAGTCACGACGGTGGTCGCTCTGGGAAGCATTCTCGGAACGGGTGCTTCGTCGTCTCGGTTTCCGGGGTGCTCCTTCCGCAGCTGGCCTCAGGAAGCGCCTCGCGGGGGCCATGGAGCGGTTCTGGGCCTTCATTGGCCCCGTCCTGCCCTCAGTGGCTTCTATCGCGCCTGTGGGCCGCACAGCGGCTTTGGTGTGACACATGAAGGTGCCCCGCCGGCTTACGAGTCGAACGGAGGAAGTCCTCGTGAACCGGCGGGGCACCTGGCCTGAGCAGGACGGGTCAGCCCTGCCAGGGGGCTCGCTGACCGCCGTTGCCCGCCTGCGGCCGGCCCGGAGCGCCGTAGCCACCCTGCGGGGGCTGGCCCTGCTGGTACTGGGGAGCACCACCCGCCTGCGGCGGCTGCTCCTGCACGTACTGTCCCTGCGGGGGCTGGGCGGCGCCCGCCCGCTGGGGGTTGCGGCGGGCGAGCTTGTCGAGCTTCGCCGCGATCTTCTGGTCGAAGTCGCCGAGAGCCGACCAGTTCACCATCTGAGCACCCTGGGCGAGCTTCGCCTCGAGCGTCTCGTTCGTGTCGTCGCCGGTGACGTGCAGAGCAGCGAACTCCGGGTGCGGACCGTATGAGATCGCCGACCGGAGCATCGACGCCTTCGTGCCCTTGGCGGTCTTCTCGTTCATGCGGGTCACCAGCACCTGGTGACCGAGCATCCGCACGTACTCGTTGGCCTGCGCGAGCACGCGGCGACGGTTCCGGCCGCGCGCCATGCCGAGCTTGACCAGTTCGAACTTCCCGTCGGGGTTCGAGCTGTTCGGCGCCGACCGGAGAGCGAGCACGGGACGCTGGGACGTGGTCTCCATGTCGACGTAGAGGATCGTCGCCGTGAACGGCTTGTTGACGTCGGTGACGGTTTCGCCCCAGTAGTGCTCGATCTCGTCGATCGTGCGCATTGCCGCCGAGCCGGGCATCATCGCGTCCGCGATCCGCTCGATCTGCGAGGCGACCTCGGTGTCGGTTGCGCCCTGACCGGCCGCGTTGAACGCGGCGAGGATGATCTGCTGGCGCGTGTCGGGCGTGAAGGTGATGTTGTCCATGAGATGGGTTCCTTCCGGGATGTCAGGCCGACGCGAGGGCCTGGTAAGCGGTGGAGTGGCGTACATCGTCCTGACGGTCGTGCAGGGCGAGAGCGATCTGGGCGGACTTCCACACCACGGTCTTGGCCTGCTGGATCCAGGCTTCCACCTCGGCGAGAGACTTGCCGAGAGGGAACGGGTGCGATTCGAGGACGTCGAAGAGGAGCCCGCGAAGGCGCGGGTTGAGTCCGTGCTGCAGTCGCGTGGTGTTCGTGAACTGGAACTGCACGTCGGCGATGATCATCGCGAACGTCTCCGCGAGGGCGGCGACCGTCTGCGGTGACGGTTCGACGCCGGTGGCGTTCAGGTGTCGGAACGCCATGCCCGTGAATGAGAACGACGCCTGCACACCGTAGGAGGCCAGGTTGCGCTCCTGCGGGGCACCGGGATGGGTCGGTTCGACGTACTCGAGGTACGGGGCGGCGTCCGGTACGGGGCGCCGCATCGGGGTGACGTTGGGGGTCGGCATCGACATGATCTCTCCGTTCTTCTCCCCCGCCTCTGCGGGGGCTGCTTCCTCTATGCGCGGGTCCGTTGACGTGTCCTGCGCGGCTGCTTCGGGATCCTCATGCGCGGGCGCCGGCAGGCCCCGTGGGGCGGACTCGAGGCGACGGATCCCGAGCTCTTCTGCCGTCCACAGCGTCTGCACGTTCTTCTCGGCCTTCTTGCCGTAGATGACAGCGGACGGGCAGGAGCGGGCGAGCGGGCACCAGCCGCACAGCACTGACGGGTTCGTCGGGAAGCGGGCTTTGTCGACGTACGCGTGCATGTCGTCCCACGCCGTCGACAGGAACTCGATCGATTCGGCGGTCTCGTCCTCTCCGAGGGGCACGGTCCGGTACGAGCCGCCCGTGTCGGCGTTGGTGGCCTTCCCGACCAGTGCGGGGAAGATGAGTCTCATCTCGGAGACCTTCTCGCCGGTGGCCTGTTCGATGGCGTGCGCGTAGATGCGGCCCTGGTCGGCGTACGTGTCGCGGTGATCGTCTCGCGGGTTGAGTTTCTTGTCGGAGGCGACCTTCCAGTCGTCGACGCGGAGGCTCCCGTCGGGGAGGCGGATCATTCGGTCGACGGTGACGGTGATCGGCACGTCGTCCCCGACGGTGGTGAAGAACCTCGTCTCCGTGCCCTCCACCTGCACGTCGCGGGGGTCCTCGAGGCTGAACACGCCGAGCAGCGATGCGTAGACCGTCTCGATCCACCGCGTCTTGTCGCGGGCGGCGCGGGCGGTGGTGTCGTAGTCGGGGTCGTCTGCGAGCTCGTCGCGGTAGAGCCCTTCACGGTCGATGCGGCGGGTGATCTTCTCGGGCGCCCACACGTGGTCGGCGCGCTGCTCGACCTGTCCGCGCAGGGCGCGCTCGGTGCGGCTGGCGGCGGGCAGCTGGTAGAACGCGTCGAGCACTTCGTGCGCTTCGATGCCGATCTCTCGCTCCCCGAACGGGTCCGCCTGTGTCGGCAGGAGCGACCTGACGAAGGAGGCAGGGCACTGTTCGAGTGTCGTGGCGACGCTGATGGACATGCGCTTGCGTCGCAGCTTCTCGGCGGCGCTCCGGTCGGTGAGGACGAGGGCGCCGTCAGGCGTCCACGCTGCGTCCGGCAGCAGGGGCGTGGTCGTCATAGGGGGTTCCTCCATCGCGTGGGCGTCGCTGTCCCCCACCCCATGCGCGGGGCGTTCAACAGCCCGGGCGGAGGGCTTGCCGTAGAGCAGGGGGCATGAGCGATTCCATGACGATGACCGCCCCCACCGACCAGACCGTCGACCCCACTGCCGCCGAGACGCGTCAGGACGATGCGCCGGCCAGGAACGGTGCCCGCAAGAAGCGTTCCGCGACCGGCGCGAAGTCGGGCCGCGGCCGGAAGGGCCTCACGCCGGCGGACGTGCGGGCGGTGCTGCGCAAGCATCAGGACCTCACCGAGGCCACCGACGAGCAGCGGACGATGCTCGCCGCCGCGCTCGGGAAGCCGGGCGCCGACGTCGACCAGCTGACCGAGATCATCCTCACCAGCGCTCGCGTCGACATGGGCGCGATCAGCGACCTCACCGAGATCGGCGAGCGGGAGGGCGCCGTCAAGCGTGCGATCGCCGCGATGCAGCTCACCGCGGACCGTGCCCGCGCGAAGGCGGTGTGGCACTTGCTGGTGACCCTCGACGTCGTCACCGGCAACGCCCCCGGGAATGACGGCGACCTGGCGGAAGGCATCGCGACGGCGATCGACGACATCACCGACGAGCACGCCGCACAGCTCGACGCAGTGCGCTTCCTCGCGTCCCGCTGACCAGCGGTTGCCGTAGAGCAGCACGAGAAGACACTCTGACGCGAAGGGGGAGGCGAGCGTGGCCACCACGAAGACACGATCCGGCGGGACGCGGGCGCGCACCGTCCGCAAGAAGGCAGCGCCCCGGAACCGTTCCGAGGAGATCCACACGCGCGGCAAGTCGGCGTGGGAGACGGCGAACCGGAAGCTGAACCCGAACGCCAGCTACTTCAAGACCCTCCACAAGCGCCAGCGTCTGCTGCGCTGGTACACGTGGGGCACGTTCTGGCTCACACTCCCCCTCGTGATCTTCGCGTCCATCCTGTACATCGCCAGCGAGGCCGAGGATCCGCTGGACCTCGCCGACGCCTCGGTTCCGGCGAACTCATCGGACGGCAAAGAGACGGCGTTCGCGGAGATGACGACGTGGCTGAGCGGCGAATACTCCCCGCTGCCCGGCGCGACGATCGTGTCCTGGGACGGATACACCGTCGAGGAAGCACCCGTCCCTGAGCGCGAGAACGAAGAGAAGCTGCCGTACAGCTTCGAGACGCACAGGTTCACCCTCGCCCAGGGGACGGCCGCATACTCGGCATCGGTGCAGGTGGCGGTATCGGATGTGCTCGGCGCCGTCGCCACGTCGACGCCGTCGTACACGCCGATCGCGCAGACCGTGGATCTTCCTGGCGGAGAGCCCGTGTCATGGTTCGGGTACGAACCCGCCTCGGTTCCCAACGCGGTACAGCCCGCCGTCGAGGACTGGGCAAAGGCGTACACGTCGGGCAGCCCCGACGAACTGCATCGCGCTGTCGGAGACCCCGATGCCGACCACATCTACGTACCACTGGTCGGTGTTGAGGAGGTCGCGGAGGTCACCGTCGTCGACGCGGCCTACATTCCCGACCCGTCGGCCGGAAGCGACGTGGATGTCGCCGAACAGAACCTCGGCATGTTCGCCCGCGTCGAGGTCGTCCTGTGGTGGGAGGGACAGGAACGTCCCGAACGCGAAAGCACGTCATCGCGCCCCGCACCGGTCACGTTCGACGTCTTGATCGAGAACCCCAACACGGCCACGCCTCTCGTGACCGCCTGGGGAGCCCCCGGCAGCGGGCCGTCGCTGGTCGCCTACGAGAACGCCGTCAACGGCGTCTCGGCCGACAGCCTCGAACGCGGCGAGGACTTCGCGACGCCCACCCCGGAAGCGACCCCGGCAACAGACGGATCGACCGACGAGGACGCCACATCCCCCAGCGACGACGGAGAGGACGACTAATGGGCAAGAAGGGCACTCCCGCGCTCGACATCGCCAAGCATCCGCAGTGGGAGACGCACATCCTCGAGACGTACCCCGATGGTCGGATCCGGTGTGTGCCGGATAACTCCGTGTGGCTGGTGCGGGAACTGCCGCAGGCATCCGTTCCCGACGCGGAGTCGGTGCGCGCCGGCGTCGAAGTCGGAGCGTCGCTGGATCGTGCGCAGCGTGAGATCGCAGACCTCACGCAGAATCCCATCCGCAGGGTCGTATCGAAGAACAACTATCGCGAGATCCAGACCCACTGGGTGAACGTGCCACGCAAGTTCACGGCCGATCCGGAGAACCCCATCGCCGACCATCTGAACGCGCAGTTCGGCGAAGTTGAGACGTATATGCGCAAGGCGATCCTCGCGGTGCGACTCATCCCGACGATGGGTGTCGCGAAGGGTGGCGTCCTTGAACGCGTCGGCAACGCAATCGAGTCGTTCATCGAATCGACCCGGGAGAAGAAGGGCGCCCCGATCGAGGACTACGACCGCGACGCCATGCAGGTGTCGATCGCCCTGTCTCGGGCTGGTCTCGAGATCCCCGACCCGGCGACGATGTCGATGGCGGACTCCTGGTTCAACTACGGCAAGGCGGCGTCCGTCCCGACGATTTCGCACGACGACCACATCCACTTCTTCAAGACCCCGCGCGACGCCTACCGCGCTCACGACGTGTCCCCCCGGGACTGCGCACTGTGGCCTGCGGACGTGAGCGAACATGCGATCACGTTCGCCGCCGTGTCGAAGTTCACGATGTCGGATCAGACGGCCGCTTCCCCGCTGGCGAGGTGGGTGCTGGCGTTGACGAACCGTGACGTCGAGGCCCGCTGCATCTCGATTCGTGGACGCCTCGAACCCGGCAAGGTCAGTCGACAGGAGATCAAGGCTCAGCATTCGAAGTACACAGCCGACCTCGAGGAGCTTCGCGCAGCAGGCAAAGTGACGAATGACGAGTTCGATGAACGCCTCGCGCAACTGGCGGCGCTAGAGGATGAGTATGCGTACGATCCGCCGCCGACGCTGATCGAGACCAGCATCATCATCGCGTTCTCCGGCGTGGTGGAGGATATCGAACAGGTGCAGCCTCCCGGTGTGGAACTATCCCCGATGCTGAACAAGCAGAAGGACGCGTTCGCGGAGATGAAGATCGGCTCGCCCGTGCGTGCGAATCCCCACCTACTCGAGCCCACGTCAGCCCTAATCGCGTATTCGGGCATCCCGTCGCTGTCGGAGGGTGGCGACTCGCCTCGCGAAGGCACGCTCGTAGGTTTCAGCGAGATCGACCGGCAGCCGGTGTACATCTCGCCGTCGGCCGCGTTCGAAGGCGACGCAGCGCCGCTGCTGGCCTGTTATGCCGACACCGGCGCCGGCAAGACAGTGCTGCTGCAGTCGATGGCTGTCGGCATCCACAAGCTCGGCGCGCCGCAACTGATCGTGAACCCGAAGCCGGACTCGTCGATGAAAGACACTCTCGTCGCCGCGGGTGCTCATCATATGACGCTCTCCGAACTCGAAGGCACAGGACTGCTCGATCCATTCCGCACCTTCTCGGATCCCACCAAGCGGGCGTCGAACGCGTACGAGATGATCAATGGCACCAATCCATTTGGTGGCGAGCAGGCGTTCAACGAGTACTCGACGGCGATCTACGCGGCCCTCCGTTACGGGGCATTCAACGGCGCAGAGGCTACGGGACAGGCGCTGCAGATGGGGGTGGACGCTCGCAAGCCTGACGGCACGCGGCGATTCGATCTGCCACAGTCCGCCGTCGACAAGATCTTCGAAGCTGCGGAAGCATCCCCCCTGTTCGGCGCATCGTTCGCGTTCGAGCCGGGCCGTGAACGGTTCCGACTCGGTGACGGGACGCTCCTGGTGGAGGTCGGCAAATCATCATTCCGCCGCCCTTCCGAGGACGCGCTCGATGTGCGACTGGACACAAACCTCGAGGTGCGCGCATCCGTGAACCTACTGCGCACGCTCGTGTGGGCCGGTGCGGCTTCGTTGCGTAACCGAGGTGGGGTAATCCACTTCGACGAATCGTGGATGCTCGAGAAGGCTGATGCGACGGTGCTCGAAGAAGTCGGCCGACTCGCACGCTCATGGGCCGTGTCGGTGTGGCTGTATACGCAGAAGGCCACACCTCACGTGCAGATGGGGCTCAAGTCGTACCTGTCGCGGGCTCTCATCGGGCATCTCAAGGATCCGATCGAGGCGCGTGCCGCGCTGGACCTGTTCGGGTTCAAGAACGAGCGCATCGTCGACCGGATCGTCGCCAAGCAGTACACGCACGGTGGGCGCACGCAGAACGATCAGGCACTGCACGCCCAGTTCGAACCGGATCCGGAACGTCCCGGGAAGAAGCGGGTCAAGCGCGGCTCGGTCTTCTACTCGATCGACCTCAAGGGGCGTGCCGTGCCGACCGAGGTGAAGCTCTCCGAGGAGTTCCAGTACCTGTCGTCGTCGACGCCGGAGGTCGTCGCTCAGCGCAAGGCCGAGCAGGAGCGTCTCGCGCAGATGAACGGCGACCTCAGCAGCGACGAGGAGTCGCCGTTGGCGGCGTGAATCTCCCGCCCCGGTCCGGGGTGGGCATGGGCTGGCGGGCGGTGGGCGCTCGCGCAGTCCGATGAAGAAGGGGGCTGGTGTCGGGGACAGGTTGTGGTGGCACTCGTCGTCGACACCAGCCCCGCCACTGTCTCTGGGGCACTTGCCGTAGAGCAGGAGGGTGACGGAATCAACTGGCTGGTGGACAGGAGCGGGCGTTGAGCGACACGCAGAGGACGAAGTGGCTGCGCATCAAGGTGCCGGGATTCGACAAGCACAACCGTGACCACATGCGGGCCGCGATCGACCTCGCCAACACGAACACCGGCGTCGACGGGTGGGAATTCAAGACGTACGAAGCCGACACACAGGAAGTGGTTCTCGTGCGCCGGGCGATCATGCACACGGTCGTCGAAGAGGACGCCCCGAAGCGTGCCGGTTCCCGCCGTGCGACGCGGAAGATCGAACTCAAGGCGGGAACGAAGCCCTCCGAGGGTGAGAAGATCGCCGCCGATTTCGAATCCGACCCGGACAATGCCGGCTACTACCTGACCGACTTCCAGCCGTTCCTCGGGTGGGCGCGGTTGACGAAGCTCACCGACCCGGAGCTGTTGTGCCGTGGCGCGGTCGCCACGGCACTGGGGGTGAAGACGTGGGAGGTGCAGGTCGAAGCCGAGAAGAACGGCGGGTTCACCATCGGCCTGCCCGCGAAGTACGTCCCGTCGCGGCACGACGAGAAACTGCAGGAAGTCGCCGAGACGCTCGTCGGCACTCCCGGCTGGTACTGGGCACCGAAGCCCACTGAACGTCGCGGCCGGATCGTGCCGTCGTCGCTGCCGACGTTCCAGGAGACGATCCCGTACCCGAAGAGCCTCCTGCCGAAGCCGACGCTCGGCGTGATCCCCCCGCTGCCGATGGGAGAAGCGCTCGCAGATCGCGGCGACCAGTCCAACGAGGTGCTGTACCTCAAGTACACCGATGGGCCCCACGTGCAGCTCGGTGGAACATCCGGCAGCGGCAAGTCGGTGACGCTCAACGGGCTGATCGCGTCTGCTGTCGCCGGCGGCGCCGAACTCGCCATCGCCGACGTCCCGTCGAAGGCCGTCGACTTCGACTCGTGGCGTCCCTTCGTGCGTCCCGGCGGGTGGGGGTGCGCGTCCTTCGAAGAGAACGCCGTCATGCTGCAGACCCTCTACGACGAGGGCCAGGAGCGAGCGAAGGTCCTCCCCCGGTACGGGGCGAAGAACCTCACACAGCTGCCCGCGGACGTGCAGAAGACGATGAAGCCGGTGCTCGTCGTCGTCGACGAGATGACCGGCCTGTTCGCGATGCAGTCCGTCCCCAAGGCCCTCCCCGAGGATCATCCGCTCGTCCTCACCGCACAGTCTGGGAACCTCGCCCGCGAGCTGATCATCCAGTACCTCGAGAAGATCGCCGCCGAGCTGCGATTCGTCGGCATCCATCTGCTCACCGCCACGCAGGTGGCGTCCACGTCGACGGGCATCTCGACAGCGTTCCGTACGAACCTGCCCCACAAGGTGCTCCTCGGGGCTCGTGCCACCGCCGGCAACCGGAAGCTCGTGCTCCGCGACCCGAACGGCGCCCCCGAAGTTCCCACCCATATCGCCGAAGACGGCGGCGTGGCACGCGGTGTGGGGATCGCCGAGCTCGAAGGCCGCGAACCGGCCGTGTTCAAGTCGTTCTACGCATCCGACGCGGACCTGATCGCGATGCTCCACGAGCGCGGCATCACCGGGCATCCAGAAGGGAAGCTCGATTCGATCACGCGCCCGGATCCGCGCGCCGTCGCCGCACTGTTCCCCCACCTTGCAGACCTGCAGCAGAAGCAGGCCGAAGCCGCACAGGCGCACTTCGATGACTCCGGTCGCGCCCCGGACGCGTGGGAGATCGACCCGACCACGGGCGAACGTCTCACCGGGTATGCACGGGCGAACGCGGCCCGTCACGCCGTCACCGAGGCCACTGGCCGCGCATGACCACCGCACTATCGCTGTCTGAAAGGAATCCCCTCTGATGAACACCCCCACGGAAGTCGACACCGTCGGCGCCGACCCTGCACTGCTCGGCGCCGGAGAAGACCAGTTCGTGCTGCAGGGTCCCGGTGACGGGCAGGTCACCTACGGCGACTCGCGCACCGACATCGTCAACCAGCTGTTCGACGCGCACAAGGAAGCCGCAACGCCAGAAGACCGGTTCCAGGTGCGACTCGAGATCCTCGTGGAGCTCGCCAACACGGTGCAGGCGCAGGTCGTCGGCAAGCTCGTCGAGGACGGCGCCGAACTGCCCGACGATGAAGACTTCCTCACCGTCCTGCTCCACGACCGTTCCGAGAAGACGATCGCGTTCGAAGAGTGGGACGTCGAGGGCCTCCCCCTGTTCCTCATCGCGACCGGCTACGCGCCCTACTCGGAGATCCCCCGCCCCACAGGTGAGGAGGTCGTCTGGCTCGACCCGGCGAACGAGACCACGTTCCTCACGGCGCTCGAATCGCTCGGCCTGGTCGAACTGCTCGTGAAGGATCCCTCGCTCGTCCCTGACCCTGCCGAGTAGCCCGCCATGAGCACGAAAACGTCGGGCGCCGCGACGGACTCGATGTGGGTTCGCATCGCCGACAGCTATCGGCGCATCATCGTCGGCTGGGTGTGGCTGATCCCCGCCCTGACGGGGTGCGTCGGGCTCGTGTCGTCGGTGTTCAGCACGCGCGTGTTCCTCGCCCTCTGGGCGGGCCTGGCCGTGTTCGCTGCCCTCACCGTCGTCACGCTCCTGTTGCGCGGCATCCGCATCCCGGCCGGGTGGGCGGTGACGATCGTGCTGCTGCCGTTCATCGGCGAGGTCGGCGTGATGTCGTACTTCATGCTGCTCCTCGCCGCGGGCGCCTACATCGCGCTGCTCGCTGTCTACGGCGTCTTCGCCGCGATCGCGTCCGTCGCCCGTGGCAGGCAGTCGGTTCCGGCGACCGTGTGACCGTGCCGGGATTCGACGGAGGATGCGCATGGTTCACGTGTGGGGCGCTTCATCTCGACGAGAGAACGGCAACGGGTTGCAGACACCGTGGCGCGTCACGCGCGCTCCGCGGCCCGGGAACCGTCCCGGGAGCGCATTGAACGTCAGCTCATCATCGGAACCGTGCTCGACCCGAGCCTGGGCATCATCGACGATGCCGTCGATCGTGCCGAACCGGACGGCGCCCTTGAACGTGAGCTGCTGTTCGACTACCTCACCGATGTGCTCTACCGGAAGCTCGCGTCGATCACCGGCGACGGATTCTCCCTCCGGGTGCTCACAGACGCGGACCCGGTCGACCTGGTGCGCGCGTACGCGTCGAAGGCGATTCGTGGCGGATGGCAGCAGGTGCGGCGGGAACGAGCGCGACGCACCATAGTCACCGACAGTGCCGATCTGCTGACGTCGCCGACGGCACACCACCACCTCCCCCCTGACGAGATCGTGGCCCAGCGGATGATGGCCCCGCTGATGAGAAGGATGGACGCCTTGCAGGACGACGCCTCAGCTTCTGACTGGGACATCGCGCGACTTCAAGCCGACAGCATTCAGGAGATCCGTGGCCTGCCCGCAGTCACGACGCCGTGCAACCGGGTCCGTCGCCACCTGATGGAGCTGTTCGACGATCCTGGTGAGGCAGAGACGCTCGAGGTGCTGATCACGACGACGCTGTCCGCGCAGCGCGCACTCGCCACCGGGCGTCCTCAGGCGGAGCATCTGCTGCTCGATGACGACCTCATGGTGCTGTGGTCCGGCTGGGGTGCTGACGCGGTCGATGCGCTGGTCGGCAATGACGTGCGCGAAGCGGTCGCGCTCGTGAAGGCCGCGGTGATGTTCCCGCCGCGTCCGTCGGAGAGGGAGCTCGTCGAGTTCCGACGGTTCCTGCGCACCCTGTCGCACAGGCCGGGCTGGGCGACGTTGTCTGCGCGGCTCGCGCGCACGTGGGTGGCGGAGTGGTTCACCGCCCGCAACCCACACGATCGTGTCTCCTCCCCTGCCGCGGCCGAGGAGAACCGTCAAGCGATCGCTCGCCAGTGGGCTACTGTCGTCCGCGAAGTGCTCGCGTTCGAAGGGCACCCCCTCGGTGCCGGCATCCACGACGCCGAGACGATCCACCGGCGCCTGTGGCGCCAGTACGAGTACATGACGGGACTCATCGCCCGCGCCTCGTGAACCGCCCGTCGCGGTTCAGCGGCGGGTGAGGAGGAGACGCGACAGGCGGTCGTTGACCGCGGCAGGCGTGGTGATGTTGCGCCCGAGGGGCTGCCTGGGGAACCGGATGGCAGCATCTGCGGCGGACGGCCAGCGGGATGCGGCCGCGACACGTTCGGCTTCCGCTTCGACGCTCTCGCTGGTGCGGTCGGCCCACGCGAGAGCGTCGAACCATTCGGCGATCCATGCCCGCTCGAGGGCGCGCGCGGTCGTCGCCCACCCGGGAGCGTCGCTGAGTGCGGTGAGACGAGATCGGAGCGCGCGACGCTGCGTGATCGACGGCTTCGCCGGGAACACGACCGCAGCCTGAGCGAGACACACCAGCTCACGAGTCGGGATCGTCAGGAGCGCTTCGAGGTCGGGAACCGACCAGCCGGCAAACATGCCGGTGATCTCCGGGTCGTAGGGCGGCGGGATGGTCGCCTGCCCGGTGATGACGATCTGGGCGCGGATCGCGGCGGTGATGAGCTCGTACGTGTCCGCGTCCGTCGCGTGTTCGACGAGCATCCGCCGCGTCGCATTGCTGGGGCGCGAGATCGGAGTGTCGAAACCGTGGAACTGTGCGATCGCGGCGGCACGAGTCCGGATCTTCGCGTAAGGCTGGCGAGTGTCCTCACCGGTGCCGCGGAGGGAGTCCGTGATGAGTTCGAGCGACACGTCGAAGAAGGTCTGCTCGGCGCTGGTGATCTTCGTCGCTGCTGGGACGTGTCCGACGTCGGAGAGGTGGTCGAGACTGTCGGGTTGTTCGGCAGCGACGGTCTCGTGTGCGATGCGCTGAGCGATGGTGCTGATGTACCCGAAGAAGCTCTCGATCTCCCGCCCGCTGGTGACGGTCTCGTACCCCTGCGCCCACGTCTGCTGGGAGACATCACGCACATCGACGGCGGTCCCGCGCACGTTCTGCCTGATGCGTCCCTCGATGGCCGTGTTGTAGCGCTCATACAGCGCCGTGAACGCAGCGTCGTCACCGTTCCTGGTGGCTTCAAGCAGGTCGCCGTCGGCGAGGAGGTGATGGGTGGGCATCACGGGCCTCCGGTGGCGGGTGGACAGTGGTGGCTAGACATGTCTAGCACGTTCGCTAGACATGTCTAGCAAGATTTCATGGATTGTGTCTAATCTGGGGTCTCGGTACCCGACCGACACATCCGCGTGGCGCGAGCCAGGCTGATGTTCACCTTGCACCGACGCTGCCGCGCGCACCGCGGAACCGTGACCTGGTTCGCGTGGCACCTCCCCTGGGCTGCGGACCCGGTGTCGCTAACATGGACGCGAAGATGTCCGGCGGCACCCGCGAGTGGAGGTGACATATGCCCGAAGAGGAACGTAGCGACGTGACCCCCACCCCTGCCGACCACGCCCGAGAAGTCCTCAGCCACCGACTGCGGCTGCTCATCGACGCGTGGGAGTTCCAGAACGGCGACAAGGTCACCCACCCGATGATCGCCGCCCACTGCGAAGCACACGGCGTCTCCCTCTCGCGGCCGCGCTGGTCGTACATGTGCAATGGCACCGGGTACCTCGTCACCGACGAGAACCTGCTGCGCGCAATCGCGAGGTTCTTCAAAGTCGAGGAACAGTACCTGCTCGACCTCGACAGCGAACCGCCCGCTTCGGTCTCCGCTCGATTCAACTTCATACAGGACCTGCGCGAGCAGCGCGTGGAGCGATTCGCGGCACGGAACCTTGCCGGCATCGCACCAGAGACGCTGAGCCTGATCAGCGAGGCGATCAAGAAGTCACGGGAGCGACGCGAGGGAGGGTCGCATGCCCCCTAAGTCAGCCCGGACGGCCATCGCGGACTTCGATGCTCCCGGTATCGATTCCGTGGAATCCCTCGTCGCTGCAGTGAGCGAGATGTCCGGCCATTCTGTGATGCCGAGGGTGCTGGCTCCGCGCTGGGTGGGTGGTGCTTCGCCGTCGCCTCGGTAGGAGACGACGAGCGAGTGGTAGCCCTGTTGGGCGAAGGCGGGGACCCCGCGGAGCGGGCTCAGGCGTGAGACGCGGATGCCGTGGATGTGGATCACCCACGTGTCGGTGTCTCCCGGGAAGTGTCAGGCGGGGGCCGGCCCGTTCTCTGTGGGGATCGTCACGTCCGACCAGGGCAGGCCGATCTCGTCAGGGCTCGTGAACACGAACCCGCTCCACTGGGCCTTCTTGTCCGGCGTGGTGGGTGCGGTGCCGGTGTGGCTGACCACTTCACGCTCAACGGTGCCCTGCGGTGTGTCCGTAGCGAGGATGCGACCGATTCGCGCATGACCGGCACGGTCGTTCCACCAGAGGGAGTACTCGCCCGGGGACGTCGTGAACTTGTCCGCCGCGAGGGTGACACGGTTCCCGTCGCGGGACCAGTCGCGGATCTTCGCCGGGGTGACGGCATGCTTCAACGCGACGATCATCTGCGCGAAGATCCGCAACACGAGCAGGATCAGCCCAGCGATGACCGTGATCGCGAGAACCACGATGAGCCAGGCAACGGAGGTGGGATTCGTCCGGTACTACCCCTTCTGACGACCGTGGGGAAGTCTAGCGGGACGGCTATCGGCCACATCCACCGGGCACGCACCCCAGGACTGTACCGGGATCGGCGTCGGGGTTCGCATGATGCAGTCATGAGCACTCGCCCCAGCGGATTCGATCCGAACCAGCAGCGTGCCGCCGACGGCAAGTGGGAGAAGCAGGTCGGGTCTCGGCCCGAGTCCGGGGCGTTGACGAAGCGTCCCGTGCAGGAGTGGCCCGAGGATGCGTGGCCTGACGACGACCCAGGCATGCCGTGTGTGTCGTGCGGCGCTGCTGAGGCGGTGCCGGGCGACGGGAGGTGTCAGGCGTGTCTTGACCGTGAGACAGCGGCGATGCCCGACGAGACGGGCACTGCGCGATCCTGTCGTGAATGCGGCCGTCCGGTGACGGGGCCGGGGAAGCTGTGTCAGCGGTGCGTCGACCTGCATGCTCGGCTCGATGAGGAGTATCCGATCGAGGACGAGCATGCACAGGCGCAGGCTGCGGCTGATCGTGAGAAGGCGCGCGAGGCGGAGCGGGAGACGTGGGATCTGGCGTGCGCGTGCGGGCAGCCGGCCCTGTATCACCAGGTGACGTGCGGCCGGCCCGCGTGTGAGGCGCAGCAGGCGGAGTGCGACGCGCGCGCGAAGGCCGAGCAGAAGGAGATCGACCGGGACAACGCCGCCGAGGACAAGCTCGCCGCCGCGGATGGCGCGTTCGATGCCGAGTATGAACGCACGGGAGACATCACGCAGGCTGAGGCCGCATTCGAGGCGTACCTCGAGCAGCAGACGTGCACACGGTGCGGGCAGCCACATCACGCGAACGGCCTGTGCAAGCGGCACTACGACGAGCAGCGGTACGGGACCACAGGCATCAGCGAGGGGTCGCGCACACCGTGGGGTGAGGCTCAGATCGCGACGGAGGTCGCTCCTGGTATCGCGAGCGTGCACACCGCCGGGCACGGAGGGTACAAGCTCACCCCGGAACGCAACAAGCTCGTGCCGGCACCGTTCCGAAGCCGATCGGGTTGGTATGAGGAAGACGGCGAGTGGAAAGCGGTCGGGGTGACATTCCCGGAGGAGCTGACGACCGAACGCAGCAGCATGACCGCGGACGAGCTGCGCGAGCACTGTGATGCGGGACTGCGCGAGTCGAGCCCGGACGAGTGGGAGAGGTGGACTGGCCGTACCCTGCAGCCGGGTGAGTCGCGCACGCGGGACGAGCGCGTGTGGACGGATGCCCACGCTGATCAGTTCGTCAGCAGCACCATCTCCAGATCGGCGTCGGATCCGGATATGCGGGTCGTGAAAGCACGCCGCCACGCTGACGGGGCGGTAGCGGAGTACCTCGTGCCGGCGGACGAGTACACCGCAGGGTCGATGGATCGTCCCGGCGAGTACGGGCGCGCGGGCCGGTTCGTGATCGATCCGTCGCGGCACCCGCGGCTCCCCGATCTGCCCGACGAGAAGCCCACCAAGGTGGATGTGCGGCTCACCGACGATGACGTTGCCCGTCTGCGCGAGTCTGGGACTGCGAAGTCGCAGGAGCGGATCGCGAAGGATCTGCGGCAACGGTGGCGGACCCGTGACGGGAACGTGCGCACGCTCGAGGAGCTCCTTAAGGAGGAGGGAGTGCACCACAAGACTGTGTACGTCACCGACAAGGGCACCTCGCAGTATTCGCTCGTGCAGGCCGACGGATCGTCGCTGCGAGTGTCGCGGCAGACGTGGATGGGCCTGTCGAACGTCAAGGATGGTCGGTCGCCGTCGGAGCAGTGGAACCAGGAGATTCACCGCACGCACGCGAAGATCGAGAAGACGCAGCGTGCGATCGAGACGGGCGAGACGAGCTATCGGAACGGTCGCGTGAGGCTGTCGGAACTCAACCTCGAGATCGACCGGCTCCGGTCTCTGCGCAAGCAGGCGGAAGAGAAGGAGCGGAAGGCGTACGAGGCCGAGCATGGCACGCGCGAGCAGCGTGAGCAGCGGAAGCGTGACGCACAGGCCGAGCGGGAGCGGCAGGCACGCGTGACCGACGAAGCGTGACGCCCCGGACGCACAGCGTGACGCCCCGGCACCAGGAACGGTGCCGGGGCGTCACGCTGTGGCGGGTCACACCAGGGCGAGGTCGAAGGCGCGGCGCTTGAGGGACACCGTGCCCTTGTGGGCGACGGCGCGCTGGGCGCGGGCCGCATCCTTGTCGCCCGCGATACGGATCTGCGAATAATGGTCAACCCATTCGGTGAAAACGTTGTACGCGCCCCAGCGGGTGTCGCGCACGCCGTCGAGGGTGAGGGAGTTCTCCCAGAGGGAACGCAGCTGGGCGAGGGCGATGCGGGTGCCCTTGCCGAGGTCGTCGAACTTGTCGGTGGGCTTCACCCGGTACAGGTCGCGAATGTACTGGTCGAACCAGCCCGCCGTGATCGTCGCGTCGACCATCCGGTTCGCTTCCGTCTCGAACTCTTCGGCGTACCGGAACGTCATGCCGAGGGCGTCACGGGCCTCCTGCACGCGTCCGGCGGCGCCCGAGGTGTGGCGGATGGAGAACGTCGACGTGGCGCTGCGGTGGGCTTCCATCAGGGTGTTCGCGCACGCGACCCGAACCGGGGCGGTCACGAACCGGAGGGCGGCGGTGCCGTCGTGGCTCGTGCTGGCGATGAGGTAGAGGTTCACGGCGTCCTTCCCGCCGATGAGGATGTCGCGGGGCATCTTCATCGACACGAAGGTCTGCTTGCCGCCGCGAATCGATCCGGCGGTCTCGAAGTGGGCGCCGGACTCGTCGACGATCGCATCGAGCAGGTCGATCTGCTCTTCGTTCTGGATGGGCCGGTAGGACTTGCCGACCACGCCGAGGGGTTCGACAGTGCCGGTGACGGGGTTCGTGCGGACGGTCGCGAACTGGTCGGGAACGTCGACGGTCGTCACGCCGTCTTCGGTGATCTCGGTCGCCGTGAGGGGCAGCTTGCGGACGTCCCACCCGCCGAGGTGTCCCTTCTCGAGGGCGTCCTGCGCGGTGAATGCGTCGGTGACGGTTGTGCCGAGTCGGTGCCAGGCGTCCTGGCGGGCGAAGATCGCGGCGTGCGTTCCGGGGGCGAGCTCGTCGATTGCAGCGGACATGATGTCTCCGTTCTGGAAGGTGGCGCTGGCCCGGGTGGTCGGCGCCTGTGACGTACCCCATGCGCGGGTACTCCCACGCCCCAGAACAGTCCCCCGAGTGCGCCATCCCCGACCCCGTACCGGGATCCGTGCACAGTTGCGCATGATGAAAGCGTGACCGGAGATCTCCTCGCGACCGGCGCGGTGCGCACACCGCTCACCGCGCGGCTGATGGGCGGCAGCATCATCTCTGCCGCCCGTCACACGTGGCACGCCACGGGCGCACCGTCGGGTGAAGCGGAACGGTGGCACGATGCCTCCGAAGCGATCGCGATCGAGATCGACGACGTTCTACGTCTGCATCTCCCCAACGGCGCCACCCGCGGCCGGCTCGGCCGCGACTTCACCGCACTCGACGATCTCCGCCCGTTCCTCGAGCAGTGGGTCGACAAGGGCCTCAGCTATGTGAACGCCGCGCTTCTCGACGCCAACCTCGTGACACGCGCCGAACTGCAGGCGTCCACGGAACGGCTCGACGCCCTGCGAACGGCGTCTCGCGCCCTCTCCCAGCATCGTCCCGGGTGGGCACGGTGGGTTGAGCTGCAGCCCGAACGTCCCGACGCCGCACCGACCGACCGTCCCTGGGTGATCGGCGTCGCGGCCCCGGTCTCGGGCACGGCGTGACCGTGCCCTCCCCGGATGTCTTCGACGACGGCACGGTGCGTCTCCTCCACGGTGACGCCCGCGATGTCGCGGCGACGCTGCCGTCCGCGTCGGTGCAGGCGATCGTCACATCCCCGCCCTACTTCGGTCTGCGCCAGTACGAACAGCCGGGACAGTACGGCGCCGAAGCGTCCCTCGGTGACTACATCGACCACCTGACGGGTCTGTTCGACGAACTGTGGCGTGTTCTCGCCGACGACGGCACCCTCTGGTTGAACCTCGGCGACAGCTACGCCTCCCAACCGGGAGCCGCACGAGGCGCAGACTCGGAGCTCGCCGGACGCAAGCACGGCGCCGCCCAGATCCGCACGGGCGGCACGAGACGAAAGAAGGCCGGCGTCGACGGTTCCCGGAAGAACCTCCTCGGAGTGCCGTGGCGGGTCGCGTTCGCACTGCAGGACGCCGGCTGGATCCTCCGGTCCGACATCATCTGGCGCAAGTCGAACGCCCTCCCCGAGTCGGTCACGGACCGGCCGACGCGCGCCCACGAATACGTGTTCCTGTTCGCCAAGTCCGACCGGTACTACTTCGACGCTGACGCGATCGCCGAACCGTCCCGGAAACGTCCCGGGGAAGTCGTCAACCGGCGCACCGTGTGGGACATCCCCACGGTGCCGTCTGTCGGATCCCATGAGGCAGTGTTCCCGCCGGACCTGCCGCGTCTCGCGATCCGTGCCGGAACCCGCCCCGGTGATACCGTCCTCGATCCGTTCAGCGGCAGTAGCACAACCGGTGCCGTCGCTGCCCTCGAGGGACGCCAGTACGTGGGCATCGACCTCAACCGTGACTACCTCGAGCAGTCCGTCCGAGAACGCTTCTCCCAGCCGGTGCTTCCGTGGGCCGCAGCTTGACCCGCGCATGCCCAGTGGCGGAAGGAGACCACCATGACCACTCTCACCCAGCCCCGTCCCCTGGATGACGTGATCGGTGTCGAGCCGGATCGCGAGCCGCTCACGAGCCGTGACCGTTGCGATGCCTGCGGTGCGCGCGCCTATGTCGCGGCCACCGTGAACGGTGTCGAGCTGCTGTACTGCGCGCATCACGCGACTGCATACGAGGATCGGCTCGCACCCATCGCATCGACCTGGCACGACGAACGCGCCGTCCTCACCCGGTGACGTGATGAGTCCGTGCTCCTCGAGTTTTCCCAGACCAAGAAGTTGCCGATATGAGCGAGTTGCGACGACTCCGCGCATGATCATAGGAACGAAGGGGAAAGCTATGCTCACCGGAATGACCGTCCGCGTCGCTGCACCACCTCGCGAACTTTGGTGTTCAATCGCGGCCCGGCCGCACGACTCGCGCCCGCATCGCCGCCGTTCCCGGCGAGCTGGGCGCACCATCGCTGCCCTGGGGGGCGTCATGACCGAAACACCTGCACGTCCGCGGAAGTCCCCGTGTGCGACTTGCCCGTTCCGCGTTAACGTCCCTTCGGGGATATGGGACGCCACCGAGTACGAACGTCTGGCGGCGTATGACGAGGAGACCTACGCGCAGCCGACGGCGGCGTTCATGTGTCACTCCGGGCCGAGTGCCGTGTGTGCCGGGTGGCTCGGATTTGGCGACCCTGCGGATCTTCTCGCGGTGCGCCTCGGTATTACGCTCGGGACGCTCGAGGCTACCTGCGCGACCTATGAGACGCCGGTGCCGTTACACCCGTCGGGGCGCGCGGCAGCTGAGCACGGCATGGCCGACATTGCCGCACCATCCACGAAGGCACTCAACGCGATCCGCAAGATTGTCCAGCTCCGGCCCGACATCACCTGACCCGCGTGCCTCGTCGCGCGCGCGAGCGCCCCCCGACCATGCGCTTCTCTCGGATAAGCGACTGACGCCCCGCGGCGGCAGGCTCCCCGGGAGGGCGCTTCATGCGTTCATCCACGCCGCTTCGGCGTCTCGTGCCACATGCCCCCGCGCCGTCGCCCTTCCTCGACCCACGCCTCGGCGCCCGGGAGCGCGCGCAGCGCGGCGACGAGGTGCGCTTCGTGCGGGCCGTCGGAGTGGTAGCCGGCCCACGTGCCGGCTGTCTCGGCGAGCACGTCGTCGTGCCCGTCTGCGAGCTCGCGCAGCTCGGCGATC
>NZ_JAJUFV010000014.1 GCF_029263575.1 Microbacterium sp.
ACGCCGCAGGGCATCCGCGCTGGTGAGACACTGCGCGAACACGATGTGATCGTTTATGCCACGGGCTTCGATGCGATGACCGGTGCTCTCACCGCGGTCGACATCCGCGGTCGCGAGGATCGCTCGCTGAAAGAGGAGTGGCAGGGCTTCCCCTCGACGTATCTCGGCGTTGCCCTTCCCGGGTTCCCGAATCTGCTCGTACTGAACGGGCCGGGCACGCCGAGCGTGCTGTCGAACATGGCGCTGGGCGCCGAGCAGCAGGGTGACTATGCGCTGCGCATCATCGATCACTGTGCCGCGCACGACGTGACGTCGATCGAGGCCCGGGAGGATGCCGCGGCCGAGTGGACGCAGCACTCTCTCGATCTCGCCAACGCCACCCTCTTCGGCTCGGCGAACTCGTGGTACACCGGCGCCAACATCGCCGGCAAGGCCCGCGGATTCCTGCCGTATATCGGCGGGTTCCGCAATTACATCAACCGCGCCGAAGAGGTCGCTGATGGCGACTATGCCGGTTTCGTGCTGAGCAGTCACTGACGGAAAGGTCTACTCACGGGGGTGGCCGGTTCGATACGAGACCGCTATGTTGGTAACAAGCAAATGCTTGGTTAGGAGCGGATATGACCTCCATCGATCTGGGATTCTCGCCCGACGACGCGGTACTCATCACCGGCGCCGCCAGTGGCATCGGTCGATCCGTCGCCGTGCGCGCCGCAGAACTGGGCCTGGCCGTCAGCCTGTGGGATCTCAACCCCGACGGGCTCGCCGAGACAGGTGAGCTCGTGCGCGCGGCATCCGATGCTCGTGTGCACACGTGGACGGCCGACGTCTCCGACGACGCCGCCGTGCAGGAAGGCATCGGCGAGGCCAACAGCGCCCTCGGCGGCATCCGCTATCTACACAACAACGCAGGCCCCGCTTCCAGCTCGGCCATGCCGTTTGATCGCGCTGTGGAGATCTGCGTCGGCAGCGTACGACGGATGACCGATGCCTGGGCATCCACCGGGCCCGGTGAAGGGGCGGCCATGGTCGCGACGACATCCGTCGCCGGAAACCTCGTGGGTACGGACAATGCCTGGTACTCCGCCTCAAAGGCCGCGATCATGGGCTACATCCGACACCTTGCCGCGCACCGCGCTCACGAGTTCCGCTCGAACGGTGTCGCCCCGGGAATGACCGACACCCCGCGCCTGGCGGGATTCGCATCAAGCGAGACCGGCCAGCGCGTGCTCACACGCATCCCCCTGGGCCGCATGGCCAGCCCCGACGACATCGCCTGGGCGACCCTGTTCCTCCTGTCGCCGATCGCCAGCTACATCAACGGCACCTTCCTACCCGTCGACGGCGGCTGGACAGTGACGCAGTGACCGCGGTCGACGACCGGCCTGTCCTGCACACGCACACGATTCGGCTCAGCTACGCAGACACAGACCCCGCCGGCATCCTGTACTACGCCGCGTGGTTCCCGAAGATGGAAGCGCTGCAATCCGAGTTCCTCTATCTGCAGGGCCTGCGTCAAGACACCCTGATCGAGCGGTTCGGATGGTGGACCGTCTCGCGCGCGACCCAGTGCGACTACCTCGCCGCCGCGCGACTGTTCGACGAGGTCCGCATCGAACTGCGCATGGGACGCATCGGCACGTCCTCGTTCCGCTTCGTGTTCCGCATGGTGCGCATCGATGACGATGTCGTCGTCGCGCGAGCCCAGAACACCGTCGTGACCGTGTCACCAGATCAGGCCTCTGTGCCGATTCCCGACGACCTGCACTCTCACCTGCTGCGCTGGGCAGGAGAAGAATGACAGAGCAGCTGGCGCTGATCATCCTCATCGGCCGCATAGCTCAGCTCGCCGACAGCGGGGATCCCGACGACTACCTCGACTGCTTCACAGACGACGCCGTCTGGGACCTCACCGACGCGACCGGGCTGGCGCTGGAGACACAGACCATCCGCGGTCGTGCCGCACTCCTGGCCGGTGTGCGCAGCCGCCGCGAGGCGGGATTGCAGGGACCAGGCACACACACCCGCCACGATGTCTCCAGCATCGTTATCGACGTTGACGGCGATCGAGCACAGTCGCGCTCGTACTTTCGCTACTACCGCCAGACGAACACGCAGCCCGAGCTGGTCGCCATGGGCACCTACGATGACAGCTTCGTCCGCACACCCAGCGGGTGGCGCCTGCAGCGCCGCGTAATCAGTCGCGACTGAGCCACCGCTGTGCGAGACCGCTGCGCACGAGATCACGGTGCATCTCGGTCTGACGAAGCGCCGAATGAAGGGTGAAGCCCTCCAGGCGCTCCCAGCCTGCCGACCATGGCAGGTGCCGGCTCCACTCCCAGACCGATGCGTCGCCGAGCTCATCCGCGAGAGCGGCCACAGCGCGGGTGCGACGCAGGTGATGCTCGGCGACCTGCGCGAGCCGGACACCGAGGCCCGTGAAGCGGAACTCATGGCCCGGCAGCACATGCCAATCATCGAACTCTGCCAGCTTCTCCAACGATGCGAGCAGGTCGGCGAGCGGCTCATCGCCCTCGAGGATTCCCAGCCCGGCGGCGGAGTGGATGCGGGGAAGCACATGGTCGCCCGTGAATATCATGCGACGCGCATCATCTGCCAGACAGATGTGCCCCGAAGTATGCCCCGGTGTCGCGATGACGCGAAGCTGCCGTCCGCCGAGCGTGAGCACGTCGCCATCGGATACCTCGTCATCCGGTGCCACATAGTGGATCAGTGAGTGCTCGGCGACCGAGGCGATCAGTTCGTCGTGTCGCTCGACTGGCACATCCCAGCGGGCCAGCACCGTGCGGTAGGTGTCAGCATCCGAGGCATCCGGTGACGCCGCGATCTCGAGCACGCGATGTTCCGTCTGAGACAGGACGAGCCGTGCGCCGGAGGCCGCGCGCAAACGATCAGCGAGGCCGAGGTGGTCTGGATGATGGTGAGTGGCAACGATCGTGGCGACGTCGCCCACCGTCTTGCCGAGCGAAGTGATGACATCGGTGATGCGAGTCAGGTTCGCGTCGCTGGGCCAGCCGGGATCGATGACGTGAATGCCGTCAGCACTATCGATGAGATAGCTGTAACTTCCGGGGAGTCGCTCGCTCGGCAGCGCGAGCGGAATGCTCCACAGCCCATCGCCGAGGTCCTCCGGCTCCCCCACTTTTCCCGCATCCCACGCCTCACGATGAGCGGGATTGAGCGTCGTAATCATATCCGCAACCATACTCGTACCCTAGCAATCGCTTGCTTGTGGGGATAGAGTGTATCCGCAGAGTCTCTTGCGAGCGGATACGGTAACAGTGACGACACAGCGAGCGCGCCGCGAGCGCATGGTGGTGGCGCTACTCGCGGCCAGCGGAATGCTCACGTCACTCCAGTTCACCTCGATGGTGCCGATCCTGCCGGTGATCCCTGAGCTGCTCGATACGAACGCCGCCGATGCCTCGTGGCTGATCACGATTACGCTGCTGGTGGGTGTCGTCGCCACACCGGTGACGACACGGCTTGCCGATATGTACGGTCGTCGCAGGCTCCTCTTGATCTCCATGGCACTGCTGGCGGCCGGATCCGTCATCGGCGCGATGAGCTCGTCGTTCCCTGGCGTCCTGGTCGGACGCGCATTGCAGGGGTTCGGCACATCTGTGGTGCCGATCGGCATCGCCCTGTTGACCTCCCTGGTCTCACGAGAGCGTGCGACCATGGGCATCGCGCTGATGAGCGGCACGCTCGGCATCGGCTCAGCGGCCGGGCTGACCGTGAGCGGTCCGCTCGTCGAATGGGGTGGCCTGCCGGCCGTCTTCTGGACGACCGCGGTCGTCAGCATCGTGTTCTGCGTGCTCAGCCTCCTGTGGATCGATGAGGTGCCACAACGCTCCGCTCAGCGATTCGACTACGTCGGCGCAGTTCTTCTCTCCATCGCTCTCACGGCGCTGCTGCTGTGCATCTCGCGCGGACAGATCTGGGGCTGGTTGAGCCCCGTATCCCTCCTCCTCATGGGCACCGCACTGGTGTCTGCGATCTGCTGGGCGCGCTGGGGGCTGCGCCACCCCCACCCGGTGATCGATGTGCGCACCGCGATGCGGGCGCCGATCGCCCCCATCAACATCGCCAGCTTCTTCGCGACCTTTGGCATGTACGCCAACCACCTGCTCACCATGCAGGAGGCGCTGGCGCCGGAAACGACCGGTTTCGGGCTCGGTTCCACCGTCGCCGCCGCGGGATTGTTCGTGTTGCCCTCGGCGGTGACGATGATCCTGCTGGCGCCCATCGCCGCCCGGACGATCAGCCGTCTGGGCGCCCGGTTCGCGCTGCTCTTCGGCGCGGGGATCATGACTGGCGCCTACATCTTTCGGACCTTCGTGCATGCGGACGTCTGGAGCGTCGTGACCGGCTCGGCCCTGGTCGGATGCAGCATCGCCTTCGCATTCGCGGCCATGCCCTCGCTCATCACGATCTCGGTGGCGCGCGACCAAGTGGCGGTGGCCAACGGGATCAACTCCGTCGTGCGCTCACTCTCCGGCGCGGTCGCGGCGGCGCTGTTCGCCTTCCTCATCGCCACCCTGCCAGCGGCGAGCGATGCGGCCTTTCTCTCGCACACCGCACTGACGATCGCCTTCGGCTTCTGCGCGCTGAGCGGCGCCGTCACGATGATCATCGCCCTCATTCTCCGCCTCCCCGATCGGAAGGACCCCTCATGACTCTGTTCTCCCCGCTGACGCTGCGCGCTGTCACCATCCCGAACCGCATCGGCGTCTCGCCGATGTGCATGTATGCCTCCGAAGACGGGTTCGTCACGGATTTCCACCTCGCACACCTCGCGCGGTTCGCTCTGGGCGGCGCGGGTCTCGTGATCGCCGAGGCCACTGCCGTGCACCCTCGCGGCCGCATCTCACATCACGACGCCGGCATCTGGAGCGACGAACACATCGCCGGATGGCAGCGCGTGGCACGTGCGATCGAATCGCACGGATCTGTCCCGGGGATCCAGCTCGGTCACGCCGGACGCCGCGCAGCCGTTCGCGAGCCCTGGCGCGCCGGAGCACCTCTCGATGCCGATGACGCAGCCGAGGGCCTCGGCGCCTGGCCTGTGGTCGCCCCCTCGGCGCTTCCCGCTGGCCCGGGTTTCCCCACTCCCGAAGAGCTCAGCACCGCCGACATCGCGCGCTCGGTCGCTGACTGGCGCGATGCGGCCGCTCGTGCCGCTGCCGCCGGTTTCCGTTTCATCGAACTGCACGGTGCACACGGATATCTGCTGCATCAGTTCCTCTCACCGGTGTCCAATCGGCGCGAGGATGCCTACGGTGGCGACCCGGAAAGGCGGCTTCGCTACCCGCGCGAAGTCGTACGGGCGGTGCGTGCGGCGATCGGCCCAGACCTCGCCCTGTCCTTTCGGATCTCATCGGTCGACGGCGCCGAGGGCGGAAACCAGATCGACGAGGTCGTCGAGATCTCCCGTGCACTGCTTGACGATGGCGTCGACGTGATCGACACCTCATCGGGTGGGATCACGACGGACCGGAGCGTCGACACCCGGGTGCGGCGCGGCTACGCGTTCCATGCGGACTTCTCGCGCCGCATCCGTGAGGCGACGGGTGCGAGCACCGCGACGGTCGGGCTCATCGTCGATCCCGCCCAGGCGGAGCTGCTGGTAGACCGTGGCGACGCCGATCTCGTACTGCTCGGACGAGAGATGCTCGCACACCCGAACTGGGCGCATCACGCACGCAGCGCTCTCGGCGACGTCACCTACGATTCCTGGGACGTGCGGTTCGGCAGTGCGCTGGGCCCGCGCGCGGGAACGCTCAGCCGACTGGGGGATTCCGGTGA
Source organism: Microbacterium sp. (assembly GCF_029263575.1). Lineage (GTDB taxonomy): Bacteria > Actinomycetota > Actinomycetes > Actinomycetales > Microbacteriaceae > Microbacterium. The sequence continues at coordinate 5,830 of NZ_JAJUFV010000014.1, forward strand.
GACGCCGCTGACACGCTTCGGCGGGTGAGGCTCAGTCGGCAAGCAGTGCCCGGGCTTTCGCATCGCCATCGAGCAGATGATTACGGCGACAAGCGACGCGCCAGCCGTCTGCGGTGCGCACGAGTTCCCAGCGATTCGCACTGACCCGCTCGGCCTCCCAGCGCCCGTCGCCGTGGATCAAGACGACCGAGTGCGTGATCGCCACGGCGGTGTCGCCGCTGATCGTGATGTGCGGCGCCGAGATGACGTGTGCGCATCCGGCACGCATGTAGCCCTGGTGGGTGGGAAACTCGGTCAGCGTGCGGATGCCGTCAGCATCGAGTGTGACGTCTTCGAAAGTGTACGTGCCGTCGTCCGCCCACAGGGCGCGGGCGGCATCTCCGTCGCCGGAGTCCACGGCCGGGCCATAGCGCGAGATCAGTTCGGCGATCTCGGCTCTGTCCTCCAGCGCCCGCAGGCGCTTCTCGACGGACGCGCTCACCAGTCCTGCCACGGAACGATCGTGCGCACCGGCGCTGAGAGCACAAGTGCGCCCTCCCGCTCACCGAACGAGCGCTCCGCATCCAAAAGCGTGGGCGTGACCGCGGCCGGATCCTCTTCGAGGTACACCAGCCGCACACGCATGCTCCCCGGCGGTTCGTCGGGTGAGGAAGCCAACGGCAGCGACGAGTGCCGCTGCGGATGACTGAACGATAACGACCATGCTCCCGCCACCCCGTCGACGTCGAGCAGCGCCGGGATCACCTCTCGATCCTCGCGCGCGTGCGCGGCGTGCGCGGCCTCGCCATGCGGGTCGTCGAAGCGCGTGATCGTCACGTGCAGACCACGGTTGGGCCGGTACGGCAGGACGTCAGCGCTGACCAGCGCCCTGGGGGCCGCATATCCCTTCACCGGCCGGAAGAACGCGAGCATCGGACGCCGGATGCCGGGAATGAGCGGACCGCGCCCCCATTGGAAGGAGGCCTCGCCGAGGGCATCCCACGCCGCCACTGACTCATCGACGGGTTCCCGGAACCAGTACATCGCCAAGAAATCGACGTCGCCGGCGAGCTCACCGGACACGAGCGGGGAGTCGCCTTCGGCGACCTCCCAACGGTCACCCCATGCCACCCCGGGCAGCGCGAGGTTCTCGGGACGATGGTCGAGCTGGTGCCAGCGGTTGTACGCGCCGTGTTGCGAGCGATCATCGAGGCTGACCAGGGAGAAGAAGGCGAGCGGAGCGAACATCTGACCAGTCAAGCGTTTGCTTGGTGCCCTGTCAAGGGGCTGTCGGGATGGCGCTGAGCGACAGTCCGGCGAATGCCCTCTCGCCAGTCGACCGCGCACGGCCCGGTGATCGCCAGACGCGTGGCGGGATCCACGATCGATCCACGCAGCATGCGCTCCAAAATGTCAATGTCTTGGCGTTCGCGAGTTCTCGCGTCAAAACTGTGCGCCGACTCGTCACCCCGTCGCGCAGACGCACACAGGACGGGGGTCGACGATAAAACGGGGGCTCGGCGGCCCCGGGAGGGACTAGCGCGCGCTGACCGTCCCGAAGAGCTTTGCAATGGGCGCGAGCACCAGGGGGCGCGCTGCGACCCATGCGGCGGCGATGACCACGAGCGATGCGACGAGCATCCAGAATCCGGTCCAGTTGTCGGCGTAGGCGCTCGGGTCCGTCGACCCCTGCGCGGCATACATGTGGTTCAGATTGCGTAGCGCGCCGGTGGCAAAGACCAGGAACACGTGAATCGCAATGAATACGACGAAGTAGAGCATCACCGGGAAGTGCACCGCGCGCGCCCACTCGATCGGGTAGATCTTGTTGAGCTTCTCGGCGTTCTTCGGCCACATGCCGCTCATCCGGAAACCGGTGACAGCCGCCAGCGGCGCTGCGATGAAGATCGTCGTGAAGTACGTGATCTGCTGGATCGAGTTGTAGTTGACCCAGCCGTTCTCGGTCGGCCAGTCGAGCGAGATGTACTGCAGCACCGCCGAGATCGCGTTGGGGAATACCTCCCAGCTGGTGGGAATCACCCGCATCCACTGCCCGGTCATGAACAGCAGCACGATGAAGACGACGCCATTGATCAGCCAGAGAATATCGAGCGCTTGGTGGAACCAGATCGTCAAGCTGACCTTGCCCTTGGCGTTGCCGCGGGGCGTCCAGAATGCGGTCGGACGCTTCTCGGTGCGGATGCGCAGACCCGAGCGGATGATCAGCACCATCAGGAATACATTGAAGAAATGCTGCCATCCCAGCCATGCAGGGAAGCCGACCGGCGCACCCTCGGGCAGGTGATATTCGCCCGGGTAGATCGCGAGCCAGTCCTGCAACGGGTCAAGGCTCAGCAGCCAGCGCACGAACAGCACGGCCATCGCGGCCGCGACCAGCAGGCCACCTCCGCCGATGATGACAGCCCCCACCCACTGCCCCTTCGTGAACGGACCGATCCGGGCCGGCTCCGGCCTTGGAGCGGGGCGCGTGAACGCCGTCTTGCCGGGAAAGACCGTCCGCTGGAACGGCAGAGGTGTGCTGACATCGATGGTCGCGACCGTCGCCGCCGGGATCGCATCGGCATCCGCTGCCGACTCGGCCGACGCGCTCGCTTCCACAGCGGCGTCGGATGCCCCCGACGGGGCGGCAGCAGACTCCGCAGTCACTGCGACTGCACCGGCCGGAGGCCACGGCTCACCGCCAGGCATCCGGGGCAGACCACGGCGCAAAGCCACACCAGATGAAGCGGTGGGAGCGGATGCTTCGCGCTCCGCAGGCTCAACGGGCTTCAGCTCGCCGACGGCTTCCTCATCGACCGTGCCCGACTCCGGTGCCGCAGCGGCAGTCAATGCCGGGATGCTGGGCGAGGCAGCACTCGGTGTCGCGGCTACCACCGATGCTGCGTCCGAAGGAGGCCACGGCTCGCCGCCGGGTGCGCGGGGCAGACCACGACGCAGCGTGACGGTCGACGCCGTCCCGGCGGCATCGGACACTGCAACAGGCTCCGGGCCCGATACCGGCGCGTCGCCCGACACCGATGCGTCGACGGGCTCCGCCGCCGGTGCCGTTGTCGCGGCCTCAACCGTCGTCGCCGTGGCCACAGCATCCGCAGTTGCAGGTTCCGTGACCGGTGCGGCGGCGGCAGCATCCGTCGTCGCGGATTCCGCGACCTCGATCTCGCCGGCAGGAGGCCAGGGATCCCCGCCGGCCACACGCGGCAAGCCCTGCCGCAGCATCCGCGTCGCCATAGCTAGTTCTTCCGCGCTTCGAGTGCCTCGATCACCTGCGGCACGATCGTGAACACGTCGCCGACGATGCCGAAGTCTGCGACGTCGAAGATCGGCGCTTCGCCGTCTTTGTTGATCGCGACGATGTTCTTCGCGGTCTGCATGCCGGCTCGGTGCTGAATGGCGCCCGAGATACCCAGCGCGATGTACAGCTGCGGCGATACCGAGACTCCGGTCTGGCCGACCTGGTGTGCGTAGGGGATGTATCCGGCGTCGACGGCGGCGCGTGACGCGCCCACGGCGGCACCGAGCGCGTCGGCGAGCTGCTCGACGAGCACGAACTTCTCTTTGGAGCCGAGACCGCGGCCACCAGAGACGACCTTCGCCGCTCCGCGCAGCTCGGGACGCGAGGACTCGACCTCGATGACTTCCACGTCTCCGGCCTTCGCCGCGGCCACACCCGACGGCGTTACCTCAAGCGCCTCGACAGTCGGTGACGCGACAGCCTCAGCGCGGACATCCACGGCGCCCTGGCGCACGGTGATCACCGGAGCGCCGAACGTCGGAGCCGAGTCGACCAGGTAAGCACCGCCGTACACCGAGTGGTGCGCGATGATGCCCTCCTCGTCACGCTCGACACCGATCGCATCGACCAAGAGCGCAAGCTTCTGCCGTACCGCGAGTCGACCGGCCACGTCACGGCCGGCGATCGAGTTCGACACCAGCACCGCGTCAGGCTGCACCTTCTCGTATGCGGCCTGCGCAGCATCGACCAGGCCGACGGTCAGCTCACCGGCATCAGCATCAGCGGTCAGCACGACGGATGCCCCGGCCGCAGCGGCGGCATCCACCGCGGCCGTCGATCCACCGGGAACCAGCGCGACCGGCGATCCGATCGTCGACGCGGCTCCGATCAGTGCCGCCGTCGACGATGCTGCCTCACCGGCAGGGGTCACATCGACCAGGACGAGAATCGGCTTCTCGGGGTAGCTCATCTTCACACCAGCCTGTTCTGCACGAGGTACTCGACCAGCTTCGCCGCAGCGTCGCCTTCGTCTTCGATCTTGACGCCCGCCGCGCGCGGGGGCTTCTCTGCCACGGCGGTCATGATCGCCCGCGGCGCGAGCGCCGGATCGGCCGAGACACCGAGGTCGTCGAGCGAGAGAGTCTCCAGCGGCTTCTTCTTCGCCGCCATGATGCCCTTGAAGTTCGGGAAGCGCGCATCGGGAAGCGCCTCGGTGATCGAGATGACCGCGGGGAATGAAACCGTCACCGACTGCGATCCATCGTCGGCGGCACGGGTGCCGGAGACACCGTCTGCCGTGATCTCGACGGCGCTGAGAGCCGTGGCCTGCGCGTAACCCAGGTGCTCGGCCAGCATCGCCGGGAGCATGCCACCGGACCCGTCGGTGGAGAGGTTGCCCGTGATGACCAGGTCGGGCTCAGCCCGGCGAATGGCTGCGGCGAGAACCTCAGCGGTCAGGCCCAGATCGGCGCCGGCGAGCTGCTCGTCGACGACGTGCACGGCCGATGCCGCGCCGATCGCGAGCGCGCGGCGAATCGATGCTGTCGACGACTCGGGCGCCATGGCCAGTGCGACGACCTCGACATCGTCGGCGGTGCCCGCATAGCTGAGCGCGACTTCCAGCGCACGCTCGGTGATCTCATCCAAGACCACGTCGCCAGCACCGCGATCAGCCAACCCAGTCTCCAGGTTCAGCTTTCGATCGCCATAGGTGTCAGGCACCTCTTTGACAAGAACGAAAATCTTCATCGAACGCTCCTCACGACAGGGCCGAGTCTATCTGTAACCGGGTGAATGTAGCCAAACTGAGCGGCTTCCTCCGATTCCGCCCGGGCAAACGACCCCTAATGTATACAAACTCCACAATTCCTGGAGACCTGACGCGCACCCAGTAGCGTAGAGTCGTGCCCCGTCCACGACCCCTGCCGATCGATCCACTCGCCGAGGCGAAGCGCCAATGGCTGGCACACGGGTGGACTGACGCGGCCGACGGCATGGCCGTGGTGACGTCCATTATGCGCGCGCAGCAACTGCTGCTTTCCCGAGTGGATACAACGCTCAAGCCGTTCGGCCTCTCCTTCGCGCGATACGAAGTTCTTCGACTCCTGGCGTTCAGCCGCGCCGGAAGCCTGCCGTTGTCGAGCGTGGTCGCGCGTCTGCAGGTGCATCCGACCACCGTCACGAGCACGGCGGAGCGCCTGGTGCGCGACGGCCTCATCGTGCGCGAACCGCATCCGCACGACGGCCGCGCGGCGATGCTCACGCTCACCGCCAGCGGCCGTGACCTCGCTGATCGCGCCACGGCAGCGCTCAATACCGAGGTCTTCGCGAGCCCGGGGCTCTCCTCCGACGATGCGGCCGATCTCGTGGGTATCGTCGCGCGTCTGCGCAAGAACGCCGGGGACTTCACCGACCCCCGGCCACAGCCCGATCCGCTCTGATGGCCAAGTTCGTCCTCGAGCGCGTGATCCGCGCGACGCCTGGCGCCGTGTTCGCAGCCTCGCTCGATCCGGCCCTGCACGTCGAGTCCATGGCGCGCTACGGCGAGACGATGGCCGCCGGACCCGCGGGCGGCTCGTTCACGGAGGGCTCGACCGTGACCTGGCGTGCACGTCATTTCGGCGTCCCCTTCCATCTCACTTCGCGCGTCTACGCCATCGACCCTCCGCACCGGTTCTGTGATCAGCAGATTCACGGTCCGTTCAGGAACTTCCTTCACGTGCACGAGTTCGAGCCGCATGCAGAAGGCACGTTGATGCGTGACACCATCACGTTCCGCTCACCGTTCGGACCGATCGGGACCGTTGTCGACCGCCTCGTCATGCGCGCCTACCTACGCCGCCTCATCACCCAGCGCAACACCGTGCTGGCCGTTTCGGTGGAGCGCTGACGACTCCCTCTGCGCGGTCGCCTCGCATCAGCGGTGGGTGAAGTCGGGTGCCCGTTTCTCCGAGAACGCGGCCATGCCCTCTTTCTGGTCCGCTGTGTCGAAGAGCGCCGTGAAGGCGTCCTTCTCCACAGCGAGGCCTTCGGCAAGCGGCGTCTCCATTGCGGCATCCAGCGTCGCCTTCGCGGCGTACAGAGAGGGCAACGACTTCGAGGCGATGGTCTCGGCCAGCGTCGTCGCCTCGTCCAGCAGAGCGGATGCCTCGACCACCCGAGATACGAGCCCGGAGCGCTCTGCTTCTGCGGCATCCATCATGCGGCCAGAGAGAATGAGCTCCGTGGCCTTGTAGTACCCGACCGCCCGGACGAGGCGCTGCGTGCCGCCCATTCCCGGAATCACGCCGAGATTGATCTCCGGCTGTCCGAACCTCGCCGTGTCGGCGGCGAGGATGATGTCGCACATCATCGCCAGCTCGCATCCGCCGCCCAACGCGAAGCCACTGACTGCGGCGATCACGGGCGTGCGAACGGCGGCGAAGTCACGCCACTCGCCGAAATGATCGGTGTCGCGCATATCGGCCGCGGACATCGACTGCATCTCTTTGATGTCCGCGCCCGCGGCGAAGGCCTTCTCCGAACCGGTGACGACGATCGCGCCGACACCCTCATCGGCGTCGAAGGCGACAGCTGCGGCCGTGACTTCCTGCGCGACGCGCGAGTTCAGCGCGTTCAGCGCCTGTGGTCGGTTCAGGGTGATCCAACCGACGCGGCCGCGCTGCTCAACCAGGATCGTCTCGTACTCGGTCATCGATAACTCCTCACGTTTGGCTACGGTCTGCCGGACAACCGACGTCCCGATCTGCGGAGCCTGTCCCGATCTGCTGAGGTTTCTGCGAGATTGCTCAGCAGATCGGGACAATGTCCGCAGATCGGGACACGCGAGTCTCACACTCCCCCCTCGCGGATGTCGGTGATGATGCCGGAGAAGTCGCGTCCGGCACCATCACCAGCGGCGAACGCCGCATACAGCTGCTGGGCGAGTCGCCCCATCTGGGCGTCGGTCGACGTCTGCTCGATCGCCTGCAGGGCGAGGCCGAGGTCCTTGGCCATGAGGGCCCCGGCGAACCCGGGCTGATAGTCGCGGTTGGCGGGGCTGGTCGGCACGGGCCCCGGCACCGGGCAATTCGTCGTCAGCGCCCAGCATTGGCCCGAGGCGTTCGCGGTGACGTCGTACAACGCCTGGTGCGACAGCCCGAGGCGCTCCCCCAATACGAACGCCTCGGCGACAGCGATCTGCGACACCGCCAGCACCATGTTGTTGCAGACCTTCGCAGCCTGTCCGAGCCCCGGTCCTCCGCAGTGCACGATGCGTCCGCCCATCACCTCCAACAGGGGCAGCGCGGCCGCGAAGTCGTCGTCGACGCCGCCGACCATGAATGCCAGAGTGCCGTTCTCGGCGCCGACCACGCCGCCGGAGACCGGAGCATCCACGTTGCGATGCCCCGCCGCGACAGCAAGCTCATGCGCGGCCTGCGCCTCGTCGACCGCGATTGTCGACGACTCGATGAACAGCGTTCCCGGCTGCGCGGCTGCCAGGAGCTCACTCTCGTACGCCTGCAGCACGTGCCGCCCAGCGGGGAACATCGTGATGACGACATCGGCGGATGCCGCGGCATCCGCCCCGCTCGCGGCGATCGGGATGCCCGCAGAACGAGCTGCCTCGACGGCCGCGGGCGAGAGGTCGAAGCCGTGCACGTCGTGCCCGGCCTTGACCAGGTTGACGGCCATGGGCAGCCCCATATGCCCGAGACCGAGAAAAGCGATTCGACTCATGATGCCCTCCGCATCGACGCCGACCCGGCCGGTCGCAGCATCTCGCGACCGACGATCAGGCGCATGATCTCGTTCGTGCCCTCCAGGATCTGGTGCACCCGCAGGTCACGCACGACCTTCTCGATGCCGTAGTCCTGCAGGTATCCGTATCCGCCGTGCAGCTGAAGAGCCTGGTTGGCGACGTCGAATCCGGCATCCGTCGCGAAGCGCTTCGCCATGGCGCAGCGGATCGTGGCATCCGGATCGTGCTCATCCACGGCTTCGGCGCCATCGCGCACCATGAGCCGCGCGGCTTGCAACTGCGTGCGCATGTCGGCGATCGTGAACAGGATCGACTGCTTCTCCGCCAGCGGCTCGCCGAACGCGACACGCTCGTGCACGTACTGCACAGCGCGATCCAGCGCCCACTGCGCACCGCCCAGCGAGCAGGCCGCGACGTTGAGCCGGCCGCCGTTGAGCGCCGACATCGCAATCGCGAAGCCCTGTCCCTCGGCCCCGAGCATGGCGGCTGCCGGCACGCGTACGCCATCGAGAATCACCTGCCTGGTGGGCTGGGCGTGCCAGCCCATTTTCTTCTCGAGCGTCCCGAAGCTCAGCCCTTCCGACCCAGCGGGAACGAGGAATGCACTGATCCCGCGAGCCCCGCCACCGGTCCCTGAGCCTGTCGAAGGGTCGCCGGTGCGCGCCATGACCACATAGACGCCGGCTTCACCGGCGCCCGAGATAAACTGCTTCACGCCCGTCAGCACGTAACTCTCGCCGTCGAGCACGGCGCTGGTGGCGATGGCTGCGGCGTCAGAGCCCGCACCGGGTTCGGTCAGGCAGTAGCTGCCGAACTCGGTCATCGCGGTCAGCTTCGGAAGCCACTGCGACCGCTGCGCATCGTCGCCGTAGGTATCGATCATCCAGGCGACCATGTTATGGATCGAGATGTACGAGGCGATCGTCGGGTCGCCCTTGGCGAGCTCTTCGAAGATCGCGACGGTGTCAGTGCGCGAGAGTCCTGTGCCGCCGGATTCTTCACGCACATAAATGCCGCCCAGGCCCAGATCGCCGCCGCGCTGCAGTGCCTCGCGGGGAAAGAGATGTTTCTCGTCGCGCTCGATGGCGAACGGTGCGAGCTCGCTTTCGGCGTATTCGCGGACCGCGCCGAGAATCGCCTCGCGCTCTTCAGAGGTGGTGAACGTCGTCGTCATGGTCATCAGCTGCTACTTCATCGTCGGGATGACGAAGCTCGCGCCCTCGCGCACCCCGTGCGCCGGCCAGCGGCTCGTCACCGTCTTGGTCTTGGTATAGAAGCGGAAGGCGTCGGGGCCGTGCTGGTTGAGGTCGCCGAAACCAGAGCGCTTCCATCCACCGAAGGTGAAGTAGGCGATCGGCACCGGAATGGGCACGTTCACACCGACCATGCCGACGTTCACGCGTGCGGTGAAATCGCGAGCCGCGTCGCCGTCGCGGGTGAAGATCGCGACGCCGTTTCCGAACTCGTGATCGGATGCCATGGCCAGAGCCTCTTCGTAGTCGGCTGCGCGTGCGATCACGAGCACAGGCCCGAACACCTCTTCACGGTAGATCGTCATGTCGCGGGTGACGTGGTCGAACAGCGTGGGTCCGAGGTAAAAGCCCTCTTCGTGACCGTCCACGGTGAAGCCGCGCCCGTCAGCGAGCAGCGTCGCGCCCTCGTCGATGCCCTGTTGGATGTAACCTTCGACGCGCTCGAGCGCCGAACGCGCGACGAGTGGTCCGTAGTCGACGTCGTCGGCGAGTGCGGGGCCAACGCGCAACTGCCCGACCCGTTCGGTGAGTTTGACGGCGAGCGCCTCGGCGGTCTCTTCGCCCACCGGCACGGCAACCGAGATCGCCATGCAGCGCTCGCCCGCCGAGCCGTAGCCGGCTCCGATGAGAGCGTCGGCGACCTGCTCGAGGTCAGCGTCGGGCATGACGATCATATGGTTCTTCGCACCACCGAAGCACTGAGCGCGTTTGCCGTGGGTAGCGGCGGTCGTGTAGATGTATTCAGCGATCGGGGTCGAGCCGACGAAGCCGATCGCGCGCACGCGCTCGTCCGTGAGCAGGGTGTCGACGGCCTCTTTGTCGCCGTGCACGACGTTGAAGATGCCCGCGGGTAGCCCCGCTTCGACGAACAGCTCGGCCAGGCGCACCGGCACGGAGGGGTCCCGCTCGCTGGGCTTGAGGACGAAGGCGTTTCCGGCGGCGATCGCGGGCCCGGCCTTCCACAGCGGAATCATGGCGGGGAAGTTGAACGGCGTGATGCCGGCGACGACACCCAGCGGCTGGCGCATCGAGTAGACGTCGATGCCCGTTCCGACCTCGGTGGAGTACTCGCCTTTCAGCAGGTGGGGAGCGCCCGCGGCGAACTCGACGACGTCGAGGCCGCGCAGGATGTCACCCTTGGCATCGTCGAACGTCTTGCCATGCTCGCTGGAGAGAAGCGTGGCGAGCGAATCCATGTCGCGATGCACGAGTTCGAGGAATTTCAGCAGCACACGCGCCCGCTTCTGCGGGTTGGTCGCTGCCCACGCGGGCTGCGCCGCCTCGGCGTTCGCGATGACCGCGTGTACGTCTTCGGCGGAGGCCAGCGGAACCCGGGCCTGCACCGCGCCGCGGCTCGGGTCGTAGACGTCGCTGAAGCGGCCAGCGTCCGGGGTATGGAGCGATCCGCCTATGAAGTGAGGAATGGTACGAGTCATTTTGTGATGTCCCTTCGTGCCTTCGTTGGCACGATGACCATTTTATACGGACACCCAGAGATTTACTAGGGCACCCTAGTAAATCTCTGGGTCTGCGTACGGAACTCGTGCGGATCCACGGCGTTCGCACCCGAACAGTGGACGAGGAGGACGCTGACCCCATCGAGAACCCGTTCGAACGACAACGCGTCGACCGCGCTGCAAGAGCGCGCATCTACGCACCGCGCCTTCACTTCGGTCACCATTTCAGCCATCAGACAGCGGCTTCGCTGTGGGGTGCACCGCTGCCGCTGGAGTTCACTCCCGACGACGAGCTCGCAGAGGCCGATGAACTTAGCTTGCATGTCAGCGCGACAGGCGCAGTCCCCTTCCCCCGCGCGGCAGGCATCGTCGGCCATCGCACTCTTGCAAGCCTGACCGCGGTCACCCAGCACAAGGCTCTTCGCGTCTCTACATCGGCGGCGACCTGGGTCGCACTCGGCACGCTGCCGCTTTTCGATCTCGTCGCTCTCGGCGACTATTTCTGCCGTCGGTGGCGTTGCGGATATGGCCGAAAGAATGTCGGACGCGCTCCGCTTGCCACCCTCGATGGCCTGCGCGCGATGCTCGAAGCAGGACGACGCCGCGGCGCCGCGCGACTTCGCGAGGCGATGGAGCTGATCCGAGAAGACTCTTGGTCGCCGCGAGAGACTCAGGTACGGTGCCTCCTGGTCTCAGCTGGACTTCCCGAGCCTGACTTGAACATCGACATCTTCGATGCCTACGGTCGTTTCCTCGGCTGTGGCGACATGGTGTATCCGCAGCATGGCGTGATCGTGGAGTATCACGGCATCCTCCACGCCGAGCGCTGGGCCAAGGATATCGAGCGGATAGCAGCCCTGCGCGCTGCTGGCTGGACGGTGATCGAAGTCACAGCGCCGTTGCTGAAGACCCCCACCGAACTAGCGAGTCGGGTTTCAGCCGCCCTCCGTGCCTGAGCCTGCGTTCGAGCGAGAAGAAGCGTTCGCTCCACGTTCACCTGCCGGTCACCTTCGTCGCCTACAACTGCTGTTGCGCGGAAGTCTTCAGACCGGAACGGGTAGTCACGAGCTTTCCGCGCCACGGTGAGCGCAGCTCCCAGAAGACCCCCGCCGAATCGGGTCGGCGGGGGTCTCTCTTCACCTGCGGCTGGATGGCCGACGAGATCACTCCCAGGTGACGGTCGGGTTCTCCTCGGCGAAGTCGACGGAGGGACTGTTCATGTAGCCGCCGAACCACACGTCGAACTCGGCGGTCTGGCCGTCCTTCTTGCCCTGGATCGTCATGTCGACGTCGACGGAATCGTACGTCGACACCAGCGTGGGCGTGCTGTAGTCGGCCTCCGGCTCCATACCGTCGAGGTCTTTCTGCCCCTCGGCCGTGATGGTCCGCGTGACGGTGCCGTCCACCGGGGTGTAGCCCTGCAGATCGATGTCGGTGAGGTCCATGCCGCAGGGTGTCGTGAGCGTCTTCATCGCGACGCACTCTTCGACAGCGGCGCGCACCAGCGACCGGAAGGTCTCGGCCCCCTCGTCGGTGAGCACCGGGTACAGATCCCAGAAGTCCTCGCCGTCGTCGTCTTCCACGACCGTGAAGGTGTCGACGTCGGAGTCGATGGCGAACTGCTCGTACCCCAGCGCGAGCTGATAGGTACCCGGGAACAGCGCGACAGATTCGTCACCCGGCTCAGCACCGTTGACCGTCAGCCCCAGGCCTTCGAAATTCGAGAGCATCGTCGTGACGACGCCATCGTAGAGCACCCAGTCGTTGGCCGACTTGTACACCTCGAACTCACGCTCGACCGTCTCGCCTCCGATCGAGAACGATGCCGAGACTTCCGTGCGGGCGTAATCCTCGACGGCTTCTGACTCTTCGACGACGATGTCTGTGATGGGTGCGAGCTCGAGGGAGGCGGCGAGAACCTCATCGGTGAGCAGGCTGTCGTCAGCGTAGGTATCGATGAACTCGAGCGCGGCCTCGGCATCACCTTCAGATATCGCCGTGAGGTATTCCTCCACGACGCCGGATGCCGTCTGCGACGGCCCGCGCAGCATCATGGGAACGACGATCACAGCGGCGATGATCAGCACGAGCGCGACGCCACCGCCGATGAGACCGAACAGCAGCCCCTTCGACATCGGCTTCTTCGGCGCCGGGGCAGGAGCGGAGTACGCACCAACGGGATAGCCGTTCGCCTGGTAGCCACCCTGCTGCGCACCGGGGTAGGCGTTCGCCCCGTAGGCGTCAGCGGGCTGCTGTGCGTAGGCGCCCGCGGGCTGCTGCGCGTAGGCGTCAGTGGGATCGTGCGGAGCCGCTCCCGGGTAACCGGGCGCGGCCGGCGTAGCCGAGTATGCGGCGGCCGGTTCGGATGCCGGCGGAACAACCGGCTCCACCGGGGCGGGCGGCACAACGGCTTCCGCAGCGGCAACCGGCTCACTCACGGCAGGAGCCGCGGGCGCAGCAGGAGTCTCCGGCGCAGCGGGCGCCTCAGCCGCAGCGGGCACCTCGGCGGGCGCCTCGGGAGCAGCACTTTCAGACGACAGCGAGGTGGCGAAGTCGTGCTGCCCTGAGGTCACGTCAGCAGAGTCGGGCGCGGAATTGTCCGGATTCTCATTGGTCACGAGCCCTATGATATTGCCGCCGCGATGCGCTGCTGGCACGTTGATGCCTCCATGCGCATAACGTGATCAGAACGCAGTGATTCGCCAGGATGCCTCGGCGACAGCGCCCGGTTCGAGCACCGTGAGGTCGACACCCGAGTTGAACGCATCGGGCGGACAGGTCATCGGTTCGACGGCAAGGCCGCTGCGGTGCATCCGTTCGTCGGCATGGTCGGCGGTGTGCACCTGAACCCACGGGCAGCGCTCGTCCCAGCGCATCGCAACCCCGTGCCCGTCCGCTCCGGCAACGCGCACCTCGGCCGCCCCATGCACAGCGGCGAGCGCGGTGAAGGCATGGTCGATGAAGACGTCGCCGATCGCGCACGGTTCACGAAAGTCCCACTGAGGGTGCTGATCGATGCTCTCGACGGCGACCGGGCTCAGCCGGTCGTCTGTGACGGTGAGCACTTCAGATGCCGGCAGCGTGAGTACCCAGTCATCGACGCATCCTGCGCCGGCCACCAGGTACGGGTGCGGGCCGGTTCCCCAGGGCGCAGCATCCGGCCCGAGGTTGTGCGCCCTCACTGTCTGGGCGAGCCCGTCGGCGTCGAGGCGGTATTCGACCTCGACGCCGACCCGGAACGGGTAGCCGCTCTGCGGCTCGATCGTGGCAGCCAGCACCACCCGGTCGGACTCGACGACGCGATCGGTGAACTCTGCCCAGGCGAGCAGTCCGTGCAGCGCATGCCCTCGCTCTGGCTCGGTGAGCGCAAGCTGATGTTCGTCGCCGCGAAACGCGTAGCGCCCGTCGACGACGCGGTTCGGCCAGGGAGCGAGCGTGGCTCCCCGGTACACCGGCCGCACCTCGTCGGCGTCGAACGGCACCACGAGGTCGCGACCATGGTGTCTCAGCATCCGCAGCGAAGCTCCGACGCTGACGACCGCTGCCTCGTACTCACCGGAGCTCAGCGTGAATTGACGCCCAGAACGCGGGGTCACGATATCTCTCTCATCGCCCCCGACGATATCGGGTCGTCCGGGCGATCAGGTCGAGGTGCGTCCGATCGTGCCGAGAATCGCCTCGGAGAGCCAGTGCCCGAAGCGGGCCAGCCGGGACGGCTGATCTGCTTCCGAGCTCGCCGGCCGCGCCAGATCTGCCGCCGGGTGCGGCTGGTCGTTGATGATGGCGACCAGTTCGAGGTAGCGCCCCTCGGTCGCGCGGTATTCCTCGTGCGACAGCGCCTGCGCTGTGAGGGCGTCGACCTGCTCGTACACCCGCGCCAGGCGGCGGCGAAGGTCATCGTCGCCAACGGCACCCGCGGCTGTCGCGCTCTGCATCACGAACTCGTCAGCGAGCAGAATCACCCGCGGGTCGCTGGGTGCGTGCTGCGCCTCCCACGCCGCGCTGAGCGTCGGCATCAGGTCGGCGCCCGCTGAATTGATGAACTCCTGCACCGGTTCGGCGGCCATCTTCTCGCCGACCTCGGTCGCATACGTCTCACGCAGGTAGGCACGAGTCCGCTCGCGGAATGCGTCGTCCTGCAGCAGCTCCGCAAGGCTGATCCACGCGTCGAGCTGCTCGGGCGTCGGGTCGTCAGCCAACCGCGGGTGCGCGTCTCGCAGCTTCCGGACCGCGTACTCGCCAAGCCCGTCGGAGACGCTTTCGAGGAAGTCATCGATCACTCGCTGACGCTCTGCATCCGACATCGCCACAAGACGCTGCAGCAGCTTCGCGCGCTGTGCGCTGGAGTCATTTCGCACGAGCGCACGCAACACGGCACGTCGGGACTGCATCTCTCTCGCCCGGCTCTCGACGACATCGAGGTGTTCGGCGAGCAGATCGCGCAACGAGACGACGCCGGTGAGCACGCGTCGGATCTGGTCGAGCCCGGTGTCGAGGTCGCGCAGGGTGCGGATGAACTCGAATCGAGCGACGGCTTCCAGGTCGTACAGCCGGTGGCCGCCATCGGTCTCGTCAGTGGGCGGAACGAGGCCTTCGTCGGAATAGAAACGGATGGCGCTGACGCTCAGGCCCGTACGTCGAGCGACATCGCCAATGGCGTGGAGAGTGTGGTCTGTATCGTTCATGTTCTCCACTGTGGGTGCTCAAGTGACTTGAGGTTCAAGTTCGGTCGAAGCGGATGCCGTGACCTACTGCCGAAGCGCGTCAGACCCCGAGCCGTCGCAGGTAGTCGTTGACGAATCGACGCTCGGGATCGACGCTCTCACGCAGTGCCGTGAAGTCACTCCAGCGCGGATAGCGCGCACGGACCTCGGCGGCGTCGAGCGTGTACACCTTGCCCCAGTGCGGTCGGGCCGACTGTGGCAGGGCCGCTTCGAGCGCCGGAAGAACGGCTCGAACGGCCGGCTCGTCACGCTTCCACGTGAAGTGCAGCCCGACAGTATCCGCCCCGAACGACGAACTGAGCCACAGGTCATCGCGTCTGACCGTGCGCATCTCACTCACATGCAGCACGGGGGCGATGCGATCGGCGAGGCCCCGCACGGCCTCGATCGCGGCGGGCGCATCCGCGCGGGGGACCAGATATTCGCTTTGAATCTCAGCACCCGCAGACGGCGTGAACTCCAGTTGAAAATGCGGCAACCGCTGGTGCCACGGGCCGGGGGTGCCGCCCTGAGCACTCGTCGCCTGCGGGTCGACGCCGAGGATCGGATGCCGCGGCCCCTCCGCCGCGCTCGCACCGAGCCGCTCGGCGAGCTCTGCTCGGTGCGCCGCCCGCTCGTCGGGCAGACGCTGCTTCACCCAGATCTGATCGGCGGCGTCGGTTCGCTGCCACGTCGAGAAGATGCTGACGTTCGTCCCCGCAGCGGTGACGGCATCCAGGTCGGAGACAATGGCATCCCACCGCGGATGCTCGTACACGTGCTGCGCGACCTCGTAGGTCGGCTCGACGTCGAGGGTGACGTCGACGGCGACACCGAGCGCGCCGAGGTTGATGACCGCGCCGTCGAACTCCGGCTCGCCGCGGGCGAATCGACGAGCGTCCCCCGTGGCGGTGATGATCGTCAGCGCCCGGACGGCGGACGAGAGCGACCCGATCGCGTCCCCGGAACCGTGTGTCCCCGTCGCGACAGCACCGGCGACCGAGATATGTGGCAGCGAGGCGAGACTGGCGAGGGCCAACTTCTGCCGCTCAAGAATCAGCGCGAGCTCGCCATATGGCACGCCGCCGCTGACGCGCACGGCATCCTGCGCCTCGTTCACCTCGATGACGCGCGGCATGCTATCCAGCGCCAGCAACGTGCCGTCAGTGTCGGCGATGTCGTTGAAGCTGTGCCGCGTGCCGAGCACCCGCACCTCTCCCCCGCGCGCGATGGCGGCACGCACAGCATCAAGAGATGCCGGGTGCTCGACCGTCGCCGCCCGGTAGCGAAGGTTTCCTGCCCAGTTATGCTCGACGGTCATGGCGTCATCGTAGCGACACCGCGCCGGTGGAGATCAGCCCGTGGCGATGGCCGATTTCTTCGCCCGGCGCAGGTGGTGCAGCAGCGGTTCGGTATATCCGTTCGGCTGCTCGGCGCCCTCGATGATCAGCCGACGTGCGGCAGTGAAGGCGAGCCCGGGGCCATCCGTCCCGATGAGCGACTCGTACAGCGGATCGTCGGCGTTCTGCTCATCGACGACAGGGGCCATACGCCTCAGGCTCTGATCGATCTCGTCGACGCCGATCACCCCCTGCGTCAGCCAGTTCGCCAGCAACTGGCTGGAGATACGCAGCGTGGCGCGGTCTTCCATGAGCGCTGTGCCGTGAATATCCGGGACCTTCGAGCATCCGATACCTTGATCGACCCACCTGACGACATAGCCGAGGATCGACTGCACGTTGTTGTCGAGCTCCGTCTCGACCATCTCGGGCGACAGTGGCGCCGACGCCAGCGGGATCTCGAGCAGGTCATCCACAGGCTGAGCGGGGCGGCCGGCCAACTCAGCGGCGACTGCCGCAGAGTCGATCTGGTGATAGTGCAGCGCGTGCAGCGTCGCGGCCGTCGGCGAGGGCACCCAGGCGGTGGTCGCCCCGGCACGCAACTGGCCCGACTTCTGGTCGAGCATGTCGTGCATCAGATCGGGCATCGCCCACATGCCCTTGCCGATCTGGCCCCGCCCGCGCAGACCCGAAGCGCCGCCGATATCGACGTTCGACCGTTCGTACGCCGCCAGCCATGCCTCGTCACGCATCGCGCCCTTCGGCACCATGACGCCGGCGCGCATCGAGGTGTGCAGCTCGTCTCCGGTGCGATCGAGAAAGCCCGTGTTGATGAAGGCGACCCGCTCGCGTGCAGCGTCGATGCAGGCGGCGAGGTTGACACTCGTGCGGCGTTCTTCGTCCATGATGCCGAGCTTCACCGTGGCGTGCGCAAGACCCAGCAGTCTCTCGACGCGCTCGAACAGTGTGACCGCGAAGGCGACTTCCTCGGGTCCGTGCATCTTCGGCTTGACGACGTAGACCGATCCGGCGCGTGAGTTGGTGCCCGCCGCGGGTCCGCGCAGGTCGGCGATCGACCCCAGCACGGTCATGATCGCGTCGAGGATTCCCTCGGGCGCCTCGGCACCGGTCGCATCGAGAACTGCATCCGTGATCATCAGGTGTCCGACGTTGCGCACCAGCAGCAGCGACCGTCCCGACAGCGTGACGGTGCCGCCGTCGGGTGCGGTGTAGGTCCGGTCGGGGTTCATCGTCCGCACGAACGTGCTTCCGGCTTTGGTGACATCGGCACGAAGGTCACCGCGCATGAGCGCGTGCCAGTTGCGGTAGCCGAGCACTTTGTCGTCCGCGTCGACGGCGGCGACGGAGTCTTCGAGGTCCATGATCGTGGTCATCGCCGATTCGATCACGAGGTCAGAGATTCCGGCAGGGTCGGTGCGGCTGATTGCACTCTCACGGTCGCGCACGATCTCGATGTGGAGCCCGTGATGGACCACGATGACGGATGCCGGATCCGCCGCATCTGCGGAGTACCCGATGAAGCGATCCGGGTCGGCGAGCGCAACGCTCTCGCCGGATGAGAGGTGCACGCGAAGAGCACCGGCCTCGACCGAGTAGCCGACGCTGTCACCGTGTGATCCGCGCTCAAGGGGCGCCGCTTCGTCGAGCAGCTCGCGACCCCGCGCGATCGCCACACTTCCGCGAGCGGGGTTGTACTCCCGGCCGGGGGTGAGCTCGCCCGCGTCGGGGATCGCGTCGGTTCCGTAGAGCGCGTCATAGAGCGATCCCCAGCGTGCGTTCGCCGCGTTGATGGCGAAGCGCGCGTTCAGCAGCGGCACGACCAGCTGCGGACCGGCGATCTCGGCGATCTCGGCGTCGACGTTCTCGGTGACGACCTCGACGGATTCAGGCGGCGCGACCAGGTAGCCGATCTCTTCGAGCTGGCGACGGTAGCCTGCGGCATCCGGCCTGCCGGGGTGAGCCCGGTGGTACTCGTCGAGGCTGTGCTGCATCCGCTCGCGTACGCTCAGCAGTTCCCGGTTGATCGGAGCGAGATCAGCGATGATCTCGGCGACGCCCTGCCAGAACACCCGGGCGTCGATGCCGGTGCCGGCCAGAGCTTCGTCCTCGACGAACGCCACCAACGGCTCGGCGACCTGCAGACCCGCTCGGTCGATGCGCGACGTGTTCATCGGGCAACCTCCGTGTTCGCGCCGAGTTCTTCGAGGAGGGCGATGGCGATCTCGGCATCCTGATCAGGGCGTCCGCCCGCGATGCCGACACCGCCGATGTGCACGTCGTCGAAGACGAGCGGGACGCCGCCTTTGACGCTCGTCAGCATCCCTCCGGTGCCGTGTTCGAGCGCGACGGCCAGGTCGGGCGCGATCGCCGAGGTGGGTTTGCGCGTCGATGCGGCCGTCGCAGCCTTGCGGCGACTCGTCTCGACGCTGTGCGGCGTCGCACCGTCGGCGCGGCCGAACGCGACCATCGCCATGGCCGGGTCGGCGACGGTCACGACGGCGCGGACACCGACGGCCGCGGCGATGCGCAGTCCCGCATCGACAACGCGAGCTGCCGTCTCGTAGGTCACTGTCGACATCGACAGATGGGTGGTCGTCATGGTCAAGCTCCTGTCACGTCGCCGAACACGGCGCCGGGGTTGAGGATGTTCTGCGGATCGAGGGCGTTCTTGATGCGAAGGTTGAGCTCGAGAACGTCGTCGCCGAGGTACGCTCCGAGCCACGGCTGCTTCAGGCGCCCGATCCCGTGCTCGCCGGTGATCGTCCCGCCCAGCGAGATGGCAAGGTCCATCACCTCTCCATAAGCAGCTTCGGCCCTGGCCTTCTGGGCGAGGTCGGTGGGGTCGAAGACCAGCAGCGGGTGGGTGTTTCCGTCGCCGGCGTGCGCGACGACGGCGATCGGAACTTCGCGCCGTGCGGAGATCTGCTCGATCCCTGCGACGAGGTCGCCCAGTCGCGGAAGGGGGACTCCGACATCCTCCAGCAGGAGCGTGCCCTTCTTCTCCACCGCGGGGACCGCCATCCGTCGGGCGACGACGAACGCTTCGCTCTCGTCCGGGTCGTCGGTGGTGTAACACTCGGTCGCGCCGAGCTGCTCGCAGATCTGCTCGATCTGGGCGACGTCTTCGCGTGCGATCTCGGTGGGTTCGTCGGACTGCACGATGAGCATGGCCGCCGCTTCGCGGTCGAGTCCCATGCGCGTCTCATCTTCGACGGCGTTGATCGTCGGGCGGTCCATGAACTCCAGCATCGACGGGCGCATGGTGCGGGTGATCGCCAGCACCGCGTCGGTGGCACCGGTGAGCGTGGGGAAGGTCGCAACGACGGTCGCCGGCGGGCGCTGGGCCGGAACCAGTCGCAGCACGACCTCGGTGATGACACCGAGGGTGCCCTCGCTGCCCACGAAGAGCTTCGCGAGCGAGAGTCCGGCGACATCCTTCAGGCGCGGGCCGCCGAGGGTGACCGCACGCCCGTCGGCGAGAACGACGGTCATACCGAGCACGTAGTCGGTGGTGACGCCGTATTTGACGCAGCACAGGCCCCCGGCGTTGGTGGCGACGTTTCCGCCGATCGAGCAGAATTCGAACGATGACGGGTCCGGCGGGTACCAGAGGCCGTGGGCGGCTGCGGCCTGTTTCACCTCGGCGTTGAATGCGCCGGGTTGAACGGTCGCCATCCGTGTAGCGGCGTCGACCTCGATCCGTCGCATCCGATCGAGCGAGATGATGATGGCACCCTCAACAGCCGAGCTTCCGCCCGACAGGCCGGATCCTGCGCCCCTCGGCACGATCGGCACGGCGTGATGGGCGGCGATGCGCACGGCATCCTGCACCTGCGTAGTGGTCTCGGGGCGGACGACGGCAAGCGGTACGCCCGCGTTCGGGTCGAGAGCGCGATCCCACCGGTAGGCGTCTGTGGATGCCGGGTCCGTGACAAGCGCGTCAGCGGGAAGGGCCCGCGCGAGGTCGTCGATCACGGACTGCGGGCTCGTTGCCATCTCACTCTCCAGGCTGCTCAGCGAGGCGTTGCCTCGCACGCTGACACTAGCGTTGAATACGTCATAGATACAAGATAGATGCAAGGCGAATTCGCGATACGGTGGATGCCGGTCTCGGATGCCGAGGAGAGAAGGAGGCGCGCATGTCGCAGCCGATGTCTGCATCGGATCAGGTGTACGCGCACGTGCGCGAGCGCATCCTCGACGGCAGCATCCGTGCGGGTGAGCTGATCACCGAGGGACAGTTCGTCGAGTCCACCGGTCTCAGCCGCACGCCCGTTCGCGAGGCGTTCCTGCGTCTTGAGGCCGAGGGGTGGCTGAAGCTGTATCCGAAACGCGGTGCCCTCGTCGTGCCCGTGCAGCCCGAAGAGAAAGAGCAGGTTCTCGAAGCTCGCCAGCTCATCGAGACGCACGCGATGACCGTCATCTCGGCTGACGCAGATGCCGCCGACAGACTGAGCCGACGTCTGCACGAGCTCACAGAACAGACCCGCGACGCAATGGCGGTGGGAGATATCGCGGCGTTCACGTCGCTGGATGCCGAGTTCCACCTCGTGCTGGTGGGATCCGGCGGCAACGACATTCTGTCCGACATCTATCGCGGGCTACGTGATCGTCTGCTCCGGATGACCACCCGCTCGGTGTGGCACGACAAGACCCGCATGGAAGCCATCGTGAAAGAGCACGGCGCCCTCGCCGAGCTCGTCGCCCAGCGAGATGCCGCAGCATTCTCAGCGGCACTGATGGAGCACATGCGAGCGACGCACGATCGAGCGCACAGCCGCTGAGAACGGGGTCAGCCCGCGCCGGCCGCCGGCCTCAGCCCCGCTTCAACAGCGCCGCCAGCGCCTGCCCGCCGCCGATGCACATCGTGACGATGGCGTACTCTCCGCCGGTGCGCTGCAATGTGAGCGCCGCGCGCACGGTGAGGATCGCGCCGGTCGCGCCGACGGGATGCCCGAGCGCGATAGCTCCGCCATATGGGTTCACCTGGGCGGGGTCGAGCTCGGTGTCGCGGATGACCGCGAGCGCCTGCGACGCGAACGCCTCGTTCAGCTCGATCGTCGAGACGTCCGACGGTGTCAGCCCGGTCTGTGCGAACAGCTTGCGCAGCGCGAACGTCGGGGCGTAGCCCATGATCTCGGGCTCGAGTGCTGCGGTGGTCACCGCTTCGATGGTCGCGAGCACCGGCGCGCCCTCGGCTCGGGCATCCGCATCGCGCATCAACACGGTCGCCGCCGCGCCGTCGTTGATTCCCGATGCGTTGCCCGCCGTCACGGTGCCGTCTTTGACGAACGCCGACGAAAGCCCGGCCAGCGTTTCCAGCGTGGTGTCGGGGCGGGGATGCTCGTCGGCAGTCACCTCGACGCTCTTGCGCCCTGACGTCGTGACGGCGACGATCTCTTCTGCGAAGGCCCTCTGCGCTTCGGATGCCGCAGCCCGCTGCTGCGACTCCAAAGCGAACGCGTCCTGCTCTTCGCGTGAGATCGAGAACTGCGAGGCGACGTTCTCGGCTGTCGTCCCCATGTGCTTGTTCGTGAACGGATCGGTCAGCATCGCGATCGTGCCGTCGAGGAGCTGCCGGTGCCCGAGCCGGTCGTTGTACCGCGCGTTGAAGTCGTAGAACGGCATGCGCGTCATGTTCTCCGCACCGCCGGCGACGGCGACATCGAGCCCGCCCCACAGAAGTTCCTGCGCCGCCGACCAGATCGCCTGAAGACCTGATCCGCACAGGCGGTTCACGGTGAAAGCCGGTGTGTTGTTCTCAAGACCCGCCGCGAGGGCGATCCGCCGAGAGATGTAGGCATCTGCGGCGACCTGCCCGATGTTGCCGATCACGACCTCACCGACGCGGTCCACTGAAACGCCGGAGCGGCGCAGCGCCTCCGTTGTCGCCGCAGCGCCGAGCTCATGCGCAGGCGTGTCTTTGAACGCCCCGCCGAACCGTCCCACCGGGGTGCGAGCCCCGGCGACGATGGCGACCTTCTCGCGCGAGGACATCAGCCCGCAGCCTCTTCCGGACGCTCCTGCACGTCGATCGCCGCGGTGTCGGGCTCGTACTCGGCGATGTGCCGCTCATCGACCCCGTTGTAGGCCGACAGCGGTCGGATCAGCGCGTTGGATGCCTGCTGCTCCAGGATGTGCGCGGTCCAGCCCGTGATGCGCGAGGCGATGAACAACGGCGTGAAGGCGAGCGTGTCGTAGCCGATGAGGTTGTACGCGGGGCCCGACGGGTAGTCGAGGTTGGGGTAGATGCCCTTGCGCTCGACGAACTCACTCTCGAGGGTGTCGTACAGCTCCGCGACGTCAGGGCGGTCGTAGTGCGCGACGAGCGTGTCGAGCGCCGCCTTCATCGTCGGTACCCGCGAATCGCCGCGCTTGTAGACACGGTGACCGAAGCCCATGATCTTGCGCTTCTGGGCGAGCGCGGTATCCAACCATGACGAAACCTCGGATGCCGAGCCGATCTCATCGAAGATGTGCATGACAGCCTCATTGGCCCCACCGTGCAGCGGACCCTTCAGCGCACCGATGGCGCCGACGACGGCCGAGTAGAGGTCGCTCAGCGTCGACGTGATGACCCGCGCAGTGAAGGTCGATGCGTTGAACGAGTGCTCCGCGTACAGGATCATCGAGCGGTTGAACGCATCGACCACGACGGCATCCGGCTCCTCACCGAAGGTGAGCCACAGGAAGTTCGCGGCGTAATCCAGATCATCGCGCGGCTCGACGGGATCCAGACCACGACGGCGCCGCTGCCCGTACGACACGATCGCGGGGAGAGCGGCGAACAGCTTCAGACTCCGCTCGAGGTTCTCTTCAGCGGTGCCGACGGCATCCAGCACATTGCTGATCCCGGCCGTCTCGATCGCGCCGATGACACTGACGGCGGTGCGCACCTCGTCCATGGGGTGCGAGTCGATCGGCAGGCGATCGATCGCGTCCTTGACCGCAGGCAGCAACGCACGATTCGCGCGCTCGGTCGCCTTGAACGAAGCCAGCTCCGCGTCGGTGGGCAGCTCGCCGTGCCACAGCAGGTAGGCGACAGCCTCGAACGACTGGGTCGCGGCGAGCTCCTGCACGGGGTACCCGCGATACAGCAGGCTGTTCGTCTCGGGGTTGACCTTGCTGATCGCGGTCTCGTCGGCGATGACCCCGGCGAGACCCTTCTTGATGTCGTTCATGCTGTGCTCCTTTGCAGTGCTTTCGCTCGCTCAGCGGCTGATGGTGAAGTTGAAGACGCCGGAGTCGAAGTGGTTGTACGCCTCGTAGTCGATCAGTTCGTAGAGGTCGGCCCGGTGCTGCATCTCGCCGAGCTTGCCGGTCAGGTGCCCCTCATCGATCAGCGTATCGAGCGCGCGGCCCGTCGCCCCCATCGCGATGCGCAGCATCGACACCGGCCAGATGACGATGTTGACGCCGACTTCGCGCAGCTGATCGACGCTGAACAGGTCGCTCTTGCCGAACTCCGTCATGTTCGCCAGGATCGGCACATCCACGGCTTCACGCACGGCCGCGAACTCCTCGAGCGACCGCATCGCCTCGGGGAAGATTGCGTCGGCGCCGGCATCCACCAGCTGTTTCGCGCGATCCTTCGCTGCCTCGACACCGTCGACTGCGGCGATGTCGGTGCGCGCCATGATGAGGAAGTTCTCGTCGCGACGCGCGTCGACGGCGGCACGGATGCGCTTGACCGCCGTGTCGGTGTCGACGACGGCCTTGCCGTCGAGGTGTCCGCAGCGCTTCGGGTTGATCTGATCTTCGATATGAGCGCCGGCGAGCCCGGCATCCTCGAGCGTCTGGATCGTGCGCGCGACGTTCATCGGCTCGCCGAACCCGGTGTCGGCGTCGATGATCGCCGGAAGATCCGTCATCCGCGCGATCTGCTGACCGCGACCGGCGACCTCGGTGAGCGTGGTCAGCCCGATGTCGGGCAGGCCCAGATCGGCCGAGAGAACAGCGCCCGAGATGTAGACGCCTTCGAAGCCCTTCTGCTCGATCAGGCGTGCCGAGAGCGGGTTGAACGCACCGGGAAAGCGCAGCAGCTCGCCGGTGGCGAGGCGCTCCCGGAACCGGCGGCGCTTCTCATGCGCGGGGGTGTTCGAGTACAGCATCAGAACAGTCCCTTCGTGCTCGGCTCGGATGCCACGACCCGCGCCTTGGCGATGATCGAGAGCTCGGCAACCTCGTCAGCGGTCAGTTCGGGCAGGCGCTGCACCAGCTCGAGGAAGCGCTCGATCTCGGCCTGTTCCAGTACGGGCTCGGCGAGCAGCCGGAACTTGGCGATGTAGTTCTCACGGGCGAAGGGACGAGCACCCAGCGGGTGGGCGTCAGCGACGGCGATCTCGTCGACGAGCGTCGATCCGTCCTCGAACGTGATCTCCACGCGACCGCCGAACGCCTTCTCGCTGATGTCGTTCGAGTGGTAGCGGCGGGTCCACTCGGCGTCCTCGACCGTGGTCACCTTCTGCCACAGCGCGACGGTGTCTTCGCGCCCGGCGCGCTCGGGGGTGTACGAGTCGACGTGGTGCCAGGTGCCGTCCTGAAGCGCGACCGTGAAGATGTAGGGAATCGAGTGGTCGAGCGTCTCACGCGACGCGGTCGGGTCGTACTTCTGCGGGTCGTTCGCGCCCGAACCGATCACGTAGTGGGTGTGGTGGCTGGTGTGCAGCACGACCGAGGCGATCTTCGACGGGTCGATGCCGTCGTTGTGAAGCTTCCGGGCGAGGTCGATCCACGCCTGCGCCTGATACTCGGCCGAGTGCTCCTTCGTGTACGTGTCGAGAATCGCGCGCTTCGCCTCGCCGGGGGCGGGAAGCGGCACCTCGTATGCGGCATCCGGCCCGTCCAGCATCCAGGCGATCACGCCGTCTTCACCTTCATAGATGGGTGACGGGCTGGTCTGGCCGCGCATGGCGCGGTCGACGGCTTCGACGGCCATCTTCCCGGCGAACGCGGGGGCATGCGCCTTCCACGTCGAGATCTCACCCTTGCGGCTCTGACGCGTGGCAGTGGTGGTGTGCAGTGCCTGCGAGACCGCCTGATAGATGGTCTCGGCGTCGAGGCCGAGAAGGGTTCCGATGCCGGCCGCGGCCGAGGGACCGAGGTGCGCGACGTGGTCGATCTTGTGCTTGTGCAGGCAGACGGCCTTCACCAGGTCGACCTGAATCTCATACCCCGTCGCGATGCCCCGCACGAGCGCACGGCCATCGGCGCCGGTGTGCTGCGCGACCGCGAGGATCGCCGGGATGTTGTCGCCGGGGTGGGAGTAGTCCGCGGCGAGGAACGTGTCGTGGTAGTCGAGCTCGCGCACGGCGACGCCGTTCGCCCACGCGGCCCACTCGGGGCTCACGCGCTCGGCCTGCGGCAGCCCGAAGACCGTCGCGCCCGGGTTGTAGGGGTGCGCCTGCGCCTGGGCGCGGGCGGCGACGACGGGCGCCCGCGTGAGGGACGCCGTCGCGACCGACGCGTTGTCGATGACGCGGTTGACCACCATGTCGACCACGTCCGGCTCGACCTCGACCGGGTCGACGGCGACCTCGGCGAGCTTCCACGCGAGCTGGTCCTCGCGGGCGAGGTTCGCGGCGGACGGGTGGACGCGGACGTCGTGGACGATCATGGCGCGGCTCCGGTGAGGGTTGGCTCGGGTGTGGACAGTGCGGTGAGGACGTGGTCGTCCGGGTACGGGAAGTCGAGGGCGGCTTCCTCAGGGGGAGGGGTCTGAGAGTTCATTGCTCTGACCTTTCTTCGATGTGAGCCGCTGTGGATTTCCCTGCGGTGATTCAAATTTCCCATCGGAGGAAGATCCGCGAATCCCGCCAGCCGACCCATCTTTCGGGAAAAGTGACGACGTATATGGGGGTGGTTTTGGGCTTGCGCTAGATTCCAGTCATGAGAACGCGCGTGTCTGATGTCGCACAGGCTGAAGCCCGTCTGGGGTGCTACGGGCAGATCCTGGC